>NZ_JBARGP010000446.1:0-2509 GCF_049798375.1 Bradyrhizobium sp. | reverse complement strand
TGTTCATGGGCAGCCGCGCCCTCGCCTTCTCCGGCATTCCCACGGGCGCGACCACGCGCACCGACAATGTGGGCCAGGACGTCGACATGGCGAG
The DNA here is from genome assembly GCF_049798375.1 of Bradyrhizobium sp. Classification (GTDB taxonomy): domain Bacteria; phylum Pseudomonadota; class Alphaproteobacteria; order Rhizobiales; family Xanthobacteraceae; genus Bradyrhizobium. The sequence goes on along the minus strand of NZ_JBARGP010000446.1, from coordinate 2,415 downwards.
CGTGCGCGTCAACTACCGCTGGGGCGGCCCGGTGCTCGGGAAATACTGACCTTGTTAGTCAGGCTAAGATCGGATTGCCGGCCTCGCGCCGGCTTTTTTATGCGTCACGCATCGCGCGTAGCGTGACGACGGCCCGCGTCCGCGTCGTCGCACCCGCGCTTTCACCAACGCTTAACTACAAATCGCAGCGCCTTTTTAAGCACGAATCGTAGCTCCCCCTTGATGCGGCGCGCCGGTGACAGCCTTACGGCATCTCATCAGTTACAATTGTCTTCAACCTGAACGGGTCGGTCTGGACGGTGGGGTCTGGACGAAGCGAAACATTGGGACTGGAGAACATCATGAAGTCGATCCTGCTTGTGACCGTGAGCTTTGCCGCGCTGGCGGCGACGCCTGCCTTTGCCGCCGACCTCGCGTCACGTCCCTACACCAAGGCGCCCGCCCCGATCATGGCGACGCTGCCGAGCTGGGCCGGCTTCTATATCGGCGTCAACGGCGGCGCCGACTGGAATCGCAATTGCTGGACCGTGAACCGCGTCAGCGGCGCGGCCGTGACGCCGACCGGCGAAGGCTGCCACAACGCCACCAGCGGCGTGGTCGGTGGCCAGGTCGGCTATCGCTGGCAGGCCAACGATTGGGTGTTCGGCCTGGAAGCCCAGGGCGACTGGACCGACCTGAAGGCGTCGAACACCAGCGCGATCGTCACGACCGTGAACAACAACACCAAGACCGACGCACTCGGCCTGTTCACCGGCCAGGTCGGCTACGCCTGGAGCACCGTGCTGTGGTACGTGAAGGGCGGCGCCGCCGTCACCCACAACAAGTACACCGGTGTTGCGAACTCGACCTCTGCGTTCGCGACCGGCACAGTGCTCGACCAGGCCAGCGAGACCCGTTGGGGCGGCACGGTCGGCACCGGTATCGAATATGCGTTCGCGCCGGGCTGGTCAGTCGCGGCCGAATACGATCACCTGTTCATGGGGCGCAACGACGTCACCTTCCCGGCAACGGCCGCGCTACTCTCGCGCACCGACAGCATCAAGCAGGACGTCGACATGGCGACCGTGCGTATCAACTACCGCTTCGGCAGCCCGGTGCTCGCCCGCTACTGATCGCCGGCGCGTCACTCGCGCTCAGATCTCCAGCTGAGAAAGGCCGGCCTTGCGCCGGCCCTTTTTGCGTGCCTGCCATGCATTGGGAACGATCCCAACCGGTTGGCGCCGCTGAATGTTCACAGACGTCATCACCGGAACGTGCTTTGGTCGTGAGTGTGGCGCAACGGCGACAGCATTCGGCCGCGACCTCGGCTATAGCCAATCTCGTCAACCTGAACGGGTGAGTTCTGGCGACGCGGTCGACCGTCGATCACGGCCAGAATGCTGAGGAAGAATGGGACTGAAGACAATGATCAAGACGATTCTGCTGGCGACCGTCGCTGTCGCCGCTCTGGGCACGGCAGCTTCCGCTGCGGATCTCGCTGCCCGCCCCTACACCAAGGCGGCGCCGATGCTTGCGCCGCTGCCGACCTGGGCCGGTTTCTACATCGGTGCGATGGGCGGCTACGCCGGCCAGACCGGATCGGATGGCATTGAAGGCGGCTTTGCCGGCGGCACCATCGGTTACAACTGGCAGCAGGCCAATGTCGTGTTCGGCATCGAGGCGGACGCCGCCTGGGCCGATATCAGCCGTTCGGCGGCTGGCTTCGTTGCGGTCCCCGGCTTCGCTCCGATCGGAGTGACTGCATCCGCCAAGATTCAGGACTGGGGCACGGTTCGTGGCCGTATCGGCTACGCTTTCGGCCCGACCCTGCTGTACGCGACCGGCGGTTACGCCTGGGCCGACACCAAGCTCTCGGCGGCCGTTACGGGCGTCGGCGGGTTCTCGACCTCGGACAGCCAGGTCCACAGCGGCTACGCCGTCGGTGCCGGCCTCGAATACATGTTTGCCCCGAAGTGGTCGTTCAAGGCCGAATACCTCTTCAAGAGCTTCGGCAGCGAGAACTACACCTTCAACACGCCGTTCGGCTCCGCAACGGCCGCCTCGGGTTCGTTCGACATCCACTCGGTGCAGGCTGGCATCAACTACCACTTCTAAGATCTGCGGCCCGCGCGGCCTCGATTGGAGCCTCCGTTCCCCCAGGGGAACGGAGGCTTTTTCGTTTCGTGAGCCCCCGTATGAACACGGGAGTTCCCGCGGCTCTGCTGCCATTTGCCGCCATGCGGCCAACGCAGTGTTGATGATTCGCGCGCGGCACTGGAAATCGCGCCTCGTTCTTCCTACGTTCCAGCTCGACATTCCCCCATCGGCGTCTGATGTCCGGCTTCCGGCGGAGCGCGCCTGCAACGACGTGCGCGACTTTGCGCCCAGGGATCGCAAGGGACCAATTGCCATGGATGAAGTGCTCAAGGCCAAGCA
>NZ_JBARGP010000445.1:0-4225 GCF_049798375.1 Bradyrhizobium sp. | reverse complement strand
AGCGGCACGGCGCCATACATCGAATATTCCGTCATCGGAAACGCTTCGACATAGAGCGGCTGCGCGCCTGACAGCACCATGCCGTAATGGTGCGACTTGTGGCAGTTGCGGTCGACGATGACGATGTCGCCTGGGGCCAGCAGCGCCTGCACCGCCATCTTGTTGGAGGTCGATGTCCCATTGGTGACGAAGAAGACGCGGTCGGCGCCGAACGCGCGCGCCGCCTTGTCCTGGGCGCTCTTGATGTTGCCGGTCGGCTCGAGCAGGCTGTCGAGACCGCCGGTGGTTGCGCTGCTCTCGGCGAGGAACAGGTTGGGGCCGTAGAATTCGCCCATGTCGCGGATCCAGTCTGAACGGAACACCGATTTGCCGCGCGCAATCGGCAACGCATGGAAGGTCCCGATCGGCCGCTGCGCGTACTTCTTCAGATTGTCGAAGAAAGGCGTCTCATAGCGGTCCTGCACGCCTTCAAGAATAGCGAAGTGCAGCTCGAGCAGCTCTTCCACAGAGTAGAAGATGCGCCTGACGACATCGGCTTCAGGGTTACCGGCGAGCTCCTCCACGTTACGGTTCGAAATCAGATAGATATCGAGCTCGGGCCGGATCCGCTTCAGCGTTTGCGCCAAGCTCAATGCGGAGTCGGATGTCTCTGTCGAAGCCATCAGGGAGCGCAGCACCGGCGCGTCATGGCGGGATTGCTGCGCGAAGCCTTCATTGATGACGACCGCCGCGATGTCCGGATTGAGCATGGTGGCGCAGAACGCATCCTCGAAGCTGCCGGCAAAGACGGGCTCATGGACAAAGCTGTCCGACGGACGCCGCAACTTCCGCCACTCTGCGCCGAGTTCCGGCCAGCTAGTGGCTGCAACGCCGGTCACGACCAAGGTTTCGAAATAGGGCCGGCGCGCCATCGCGCTGCCGAAGCCCGGCGGCAGCAGATCCGGCATCTCCGAGTCGGCGTCCGCAAGCACATCCCAGTCACTGGCGTGCTGGCGGAACGAGCGCGTGACCAAGGCATGGATGATGCGCGTCGCCAACGCCAACGCGCCGGCTGCGTCATTGGCGGCAGCGCGGTCCTTCAGCGCCGCCAGCAGGCGCGGCCCCGGATAGGCATGAAATTCTTCCGTCACTGCGAGCTGCGAAAGCTGCTGCTCGAAAGCGGCGCGATCCGAGCCGCCGGCCGCCCATGTCTTTGCCGCATCCGTCAGGGATCGCCACTGGTCCGCCCTGGCGCCGGGTCCTGCGAAGAATTGATCAATCCGCTGTTCCTGAGCGATCCGCGCCATGGCCGTCTCCCACCTGGTTAAGTTGATGGAGGCTAGGCGGCGGCGCCAACTTCGAGTCTTGATTTAAATCAAGTCCGAACGGAGCCCTCGCGGGCCGTGATCGACTGGCTGTCGGCATCGCGCGGCCTCTGTTCGCAGAGCCACACCACGATGACGAGCAGCAGGACCGGCACGATGAGGCTGTAGGCACGGGACGCTTCGGTGGCGAGCGCGCCGGACGCCGCGCCACTGCCAAACGCGATGCAGACCGTGCCAAACACATAGGATCGGCGCAACGGCTGCGGCGCGATGCCGCCGGCGATTGCACCAAACAAGCCTTCGATGGTCTGGCGAAAATTGCTGGTGACCATCACGGAGTTATACGTCCAGCCTTCGACGCGAGGAAAACTCACAGTCTGGAACGCGGCAACGAAGGAGAGGCCGAGCGTGCCGGCCTGCTCCGGCAGTTGATTGTGCAGGATCGCGACGACGAACAGGAACGCGATCTCGCTGAGGACACTGATCCGAACCGCGCGCCGGGGCGCGGCCCAGCGCAGCCAGGACGCCAGCACCACGCCGACTATGAACGCAGCCAGCGGCTGGACATAATGGGATGCCGCCTGCCACTGCCCCTTGGCCATGTTGACCCAGAGAAACACGAGGTTGGCGCTCTGCGCATTGGCAAAAACGCGGTGGACGATCCAGGTGTAGGCTTCGATATATCCTCCGACGAACGCCAGAATGGCGGAGATGGGAAGTGACTCGTCGCGGGGGATGGATGCGGCGGAAGCTTGCTGCAGTGACACGCGATGTCCGTTCCGTGATCGGCTCCGCGCTGACGGTGACGAGTTCGGCAGTAATCGTGTCCAAGCGAGCTCCGCTTGATCTAGATCAAAGCGGGGCATGCCGAGTGCACGTGTCAATCGAAGCATCCTGCGACATCTCCATGGGAGGGTCTGCGTGCGTCAGTGTCTGCAGTTTCTGCTCGCGCTTTTGGCGTTGGCCGAGACGGCCTCGGTGCAGCCGTGTCGCAGTGCGAACACCGAGCCGGAACGTCAGGTGCAGGAGGAAGTCTGGGCGCTGCCAATAACGCATCCGACCATTGCCTATGTGGTGCATCCCGCGGGGTCGGGACCGTTTCCACTGGCGGTAATGAATCACGGTGTATCTCTCACTCCCCGAGACCGAAGCTTCTTTCCGCTGGTCGAGTTCAGAGATGCTGCGATGTGGTTCGCGCGCCGCGGCTATCTGGTGGTGGCGCCAACCGGCCCAGGATACGGTGCGGCTGCACTCGATGCGCCGGAACGGGGGTTGTTCGCAGTCTTCTATTCAAAGGTCGGGACCTGCGAGAACCCGAACTTTCGCGACGCCGGAATGGCCGCAGCTCTGCTGGACAAATGGATCATCGACTACATGACCGAGCAGAAGCTTGTCGTGCCCGACAGCGCCATCGTCGTCGGCCAGTCGGCGGGTGGCTGGGGTGCAATTGCCCTTTCGAGCCAGAACCTGTCGTCGGTCAAGGCGATCATCACGTTTGCGGCGGGCCGTGGCGGTCGGGTCGGCGGCAAACCAAACAACAATTGCGCGCCGGACAAACTGGTGCAAGCGGCGGCCGAGTTCGGCCACGCCGCCCGGACGCCGATGCTGTCGATCTACATCGAGAACGACACGTTCTTTGGACCGACCCTGTCCCGGCAGATGATCGATGCCTATAATGGCGCGGGCGGCCACGCCGAGTATCACCTCCTGCCGCCCTTCGGTGACGAGGGGCATTTCCTCATCGATTCACCGGACTCGATTCCGCTATGGTCGCCACTGGTTGGCCCTTTCCTCGATAGCCATGCTCAGCGTCCCGGAGGCAGATGATGCGTATGGATCGCTCGCGGTACGCGCTCGCCCTGCTATCAACCGTCATCTGGCTGCTGCCATCTGGCCGGGCACCGCTCGCCGATGCAAAGGAAAGCGCAGTGACCGCGACTGGCGGGCAGAAGGCTGCGCCGGAATTCGCGCTGCGGGGCCAGCGCGACGCTCACGCAATTACATATGACAATTGGCAGAAATTCTGCTTCCAGACCCCGGGAAGCGCCAAGGTATGCCGCACGACCATCAGCGGCAAATGGGCGACAGGGCAATCAGCCATCCGCATCGACCTGATCGAGCGCGATGGCGAGCATGCCGAGCGCCTGCAATTGTTCCTCCCGGTCGGTCTATACCTTCAGGCCGGCGTGAAGCTCAGCGTGGACCAGGGCGGCCCCGTTGCGATACCTTACGTCTGGTGCCTGACCAACACCTGCATCGCCGGGGATCGCGCCAATCCGACGCTGATCCTCCAGATGGAGACAGGCCAGCAGTTGAAGCTGGAGGTCACCGACACCAATTTGCTGAGCGTCAGCACCACCATTCCGCTCGGTACGTTTGCTGCGGCACACGCCGGAGCGCCGAGCCATACCTATGAGCAGAATGTCGACGAATAAACCGCCTACGTCTATGCGCCCGTGATCGACGCGCGCTCGATCGGCTCGATCAGCGATCTGGCCGTGAATGGCTTGGTCAGATAGGCGAGACATCCGGACGCAACCGCCGCCTTCCGAACCGCGGGACAATCCTTTGCCGTCATATAGATTACCGGAAGCTGGATACCGGCCGACTTCAGCTGCCGATGCACCTCGATCCCCGACTCGCCATCCAGATCAATGTCGAGAACAACACAAACGGCCCTCCTGAAATCATTGTGATCATGGAACGAGTTTGCCGAAGTGAAGGACACGGTATCATAGCCGTGCTCCTTGAGGAGCCGCTGGACTCCCCGGAGCATGCTGGGGTCGTCATCGACCACATATACGAGTTTTCGTTGCCGCAAATGCGCACGTCCTGTCTCGGCGACGATCGCGAAGCTGCGGCCCGCCAACTGGATTGCCAATAAAGTCCGGCGCCTCTTGTTCCCAACGGTGCACGAGGCC
>NZ_JBARGP010000444.1:0-16573 GCF_049798375.1 Bradyrhizobium sp. | reverse complement strand
ACAGCGCCAGGATCGGCAGCACGGCGCCGTTCATGGTCATCGACACGCTCATCCGGTCGAGCGGGATGCCGGAGAACAGCGTGCGCATATCGTAGATCGAGTCGATCGCCACGCCGGCCATGCCGACATCGCCGGCGACGCGCGGATGATCGCTGTCATAGCCGCGATGGGTGGCGAGATCGAAGGCGACCGAGAGGCCCTTCTGACCGGCCGCGAGGTTGCGGCGATAGAAGGCGTTGGAATCCTCCGCCGTGGAGAAGCCGGCATATTGCCGGATAGTCCAGGGCTGGTTGACATACATGGTCGGGTAGGGGCCGCGCAGATAGGGCGCGATGCCCGGCCAGGTGTCGAGGAAGTCGATCCCCTCGAGATCTGCCTCGCCATAGGCCGGCTTGACCAGAATGCCCTCGGGCGTCAGCCACGGTTCGGCGTGGCCTGTCGGCGCGGGCGTGGCGGTGGAGGCGAAGTCGATCTCGGCAAAATTCGGAATGCGGCTCATAGCGTCCATCTCGGCAAAATGGCGGATGCCGGTTTCATCTTAGTCGTGATCCGGATGCTGATGGCTTGCGATAGTCGCCATCTTTTCCGGCCCGTAATTCTGCATCGTGGTCTGGCTCGGCAAATTGGAGATTCCGACCACCCAGCCGAGGCGGGATTCGGTGCCGTATTGGCGCGTCGGGATGACGCGGTCGGGCCGGTCGAAATTGCCTGTCATGATCTCGATGCGCGGCCCATCGATGCGCCCGAAGCCGAGCGGCGTGCCACAGGCGGCGCAGAAGAAACGCTCGGCGATCGAGGAGGAGCGGAACGCGGCGGGCTGACCGCGCGTCCAGGCGAAGTGCTCGCGGTCGATCTCGGCAAACGAGGCGAACGGCGCGCCGGACGCTTTCTGGCACATCCGGCAATGACAGATGCTGACCTTGCCGGGTGCGGTCTTGAACGCGAAGCGGACGGCGCCGCATTGGCAGCCGCCGGTCAGGAGGGGCTTGGTGTCGTCGGTCATGCTCGCTCCAGGTGCGAATAGGCGTCGTCGAGGATCGCGAGCGCATCGCTGCCGGCAAAGACGAAGCCGCCGACACCGGCGCCGCGCAACTCCGCCTCCTGCTCGCCGGGACGGCTCGCAAGATAGATATGTCGGGCGCCGGCGGCGTGCAGGGCCTTGGCCGCCGCGATCGCGTCGCTGGCATAGATCTTGTCTGACGAGCACAGGCAGGCGAAGGGCGCGCCGGACGCCTTGAACTCGGCGGCGAGCGCCGCCGGCTCCAACGAGCCCTTCCCGTCGATCGCCGCGATGCCGCCGGCCTCGAAGAAGCTGCGGGCAAAGGTTGCGCGCGCGGTGAAATCGGTCGGGGCGCCGAGATTAGCAAGGAACACCGAGGGCCGCTTGCCGCCGCTCTTGAGCTTTGCGTCGGAGCGATCGCGCAGCCGTTCGAACGGTTCGGCTAGCCGCACGGGGGCGAGGGCAGCGAAGCTGATGGCAGCCACGCTGTTCTCGATACGCGCTGCCGGAGCCGGCATCTCGACCTTGACGGCGGCTTCGCTCAGGTTCGGAAACTCGCTAGCGCCCGTCAGCACCAAGCGGCGCTTGGCGATATCGGCATCGCGCGCCTTGCGGGTCGCCGCGACCTTGCTTTGGATCAAGCCTTGCTGAAGCGCCGCAAACACGCCACCGCTTGTCTCGATCTCCTGGAACAGCGCCCAGGCCGTTTCGCACAGCTCTCGCGTCAGACTCTCGGTGCCGCCGGCGCCGGCCATGGGGTCGGCAACCCTGGCGAGATTGCTCTCTTCCAGCAGGATCAGCTGGGTGTTGCGCGCCATCCGCCGGGCGAAGGCATCGGGCAGCCCGAGCGCCAATGTGTGCGGCAGCACTGTGATCGCGTTGGCGCCGCCGAGCCCGGCAGCGAAGGTCGCGATGGTGGCGCGCAGCATGTTCACATAGGGATCGCGCTGGGTCAGCATGCGCCATGCTGTCTCCGCCGCGACGAACGCCGGCTTCGGCGTGAGCCCGCAAGCGACCTCGATACGCGCCCAAAGCAGGCGCAGCGCGCGGAATTTCGCAGTCGTCAGAAACTGGTCCGCATCGGCGCTGAGGCGGAACGAGATGGCGTCGCGGCCCGCGTCGAGCGCGATGCCGCCGGTCTCCAGCATCCGCAGATAAGCCACCGCCAATGCCAGCGCGAACGCCAGCTCCTGCGCCTCGGACCCGCCGGCGTCGTGGACCGGCCGGCCGTCCGCCAGGATCAGCTTCTCCCTGAAGCCGCGGTCCATCAGGCCGCGCACGACTTTCGCAAAGGGAGGCGCCATCTCCCGCCAGGGCCCCGCGGCGCTGCCGCGGACAGCAAGCGTGGAAAACGCCTGATAGTTGATGCGCAGATTGACCTTGGCGGGGTCGATGCCCTGGGCTTCGATCAAATCCGCAAGCGCCTCGCCGGCATTGCCGCGCCCGACCACGGGATTGAGTGCGATCGAGATGCCGGCATCGAGCATGACGCCGTCGAACAGGCGCTTCAGCGTATCAGGCCCGGCGTTCGCGATGCCGAAGCCGCGCGCGCCAGCGCCGCCGGCAAATTCGATGTCGAGCCCGGTGGCGCCATTTTCGAGATCGGTCAGGATCTGGGCATTGGCCTTGGCCGCTTCAGGATGGTCGACCCGCTGCATGATCTGCCACGGCGCAGCGGCGGCCCGGCCGGCGACCAGGGAGGAACCTTTGGCGCGCGGATAGATCGGCTGGATCTTGATGCCGTCATAGGTCTTGCCGACCAGCTTCTCGTACGGTGCCCCCTTCAGCACGCCATCGACCAGCTTGCGCCACTCGCCTTCGGTGGCCGGCGCGAAATCGGCCGCAAGCCGCAGATCCTGGTGCAGCTGTTCGGTCACCTCTGTCATTCTTCCGCGTCTCCCGGGCGCACCGTCAAAGCCTTTGTTCGCCGCAAAATGCCACGTCGCGGCGGCCAAGCCAAACGGTTGTTTCGGCTCAGGTCTTTCTTAATCGAGGTCGGGCAGCCGGACGATTCCGTCAGACGAAACTCTGCCCAGCGCCTCGCGCCGGGAACGCCCTGCAATCACCCGCTCGGGCGCGATCTCGGCGAGCGGGACCAGCACGAAAGCGCGCTCGAACAGGCGCGGATGCGGCAGGGTCAGCTCTGGCGTATCGAGTACGACATCGTCATAGGCGATGAGGTCGAGATCGAGCGTGCGCGGCCCCCAGCGGGTCTCCCGCGCCCGGTCGCGCCCGAAGGTCCGTTCGATGTCCTGCAGGACTGCGAGCAGCGCGTGCGGCGCGAGAGCAGTCTCGATCGCGATGCAAGCGTTGACGAAGGAAGGCTGTTCGACGCCGCCCCAGGGCGGGGTCTCATAGTCGGACGAGCGCGCGGTCAGCGTCGCCTTCGCCTGTCGGCAGACCGCATCGATCGCGCTATGAAACCTCGACCTGACGTTGCCGACATTGCCGCCGAGAGCAATCAGCGCGCTCGCCATTCTCGTAGTCTCAGGACTGCCGCGTGCGGGTCAGCACCACGCCGACATCCTCGAAGATCGCGGCGATCGGCGCATGCGGCTTGTGCACGGTGACCTTGACGGCGCGAATGCGCGGGAAGGCGGCGAGGATAGCGTCGGCCACCGCGCCGGCGGCGCGCTCGAGCAGGTAGTAATTGGTGTCCTTGAAGGCGGAGGTCGCCGTCGTCACCACGTTGGAGTAGGAGACGGTGTCGGACAAGCGATCGGTGCGCGAGGAGTCCGACAGGTCGATGTCGAGCTCGAGATCGATCACGAAGCGCTGGCCGACCTCGCTCTCATGCTCCAAGACGCCATGGCGGGCATGGATCAGGAGACCCTTGATGAAAATGGCGTCGCTCATATCTTCTGCGCCTCGATTGCAGTGGCGACGCGCAGCGCCTGCACGGTCTCGGCCACGTCATGAGCCCTGATGAGCTTGGCGCCGCGCTGGGCGGCGATCAGATGCGCCGCGATCGAGCCGCCGAGCCGCGCCTGCGGCTCCGAGGGCATGACGGAGGCGATGAAGCGTTTGCGTGAGGCGCCGACCAGTATCGGCAAGCCGAAGATGTCGAGCTCGTTCAGCCGCGCCAGCATCGTCATGCTCTGGACGGGCGTCTTGCCAAAGCCGATGCCCGGATCGAGCACGATGTTGCCATGGGGAATGCCGGCCTTTGCGGCGATATCGAGCGAGCGTCGGAAGAAGGCGATCACGTCCGCCATGATGTCGATGGTGTCGTCGGCGCTGTCGCGATTATGCATCACGATGACAGGCACATTCCGTTCCGCCAGCAGCGGCGCCATATCGGGATCACGCTGCAGGCCCCAGACGTCGTTAGCGATCTGCGCGCCCTGGTCCAGCGCGAAGCGGACGACCGCAGCCTTCATGCTGTCGATCGACACGGGCAGGCCGAGAGCTACGACGCCGGCGAGCACCGGGCGAAGCCGCGCGATTTCATCCCCGGCTGGGACCGCCTCCGCGCCGGCATAGGGACGGGTGGATTCGGCGCCGACGTCGATGATGTCGGCACCTTCGAAGATCATCCGCCGGGCTTGCGCGAGCGCACGTGCCGGCGTGGTGAAATTGCCGCCGTCAGAAAACGAATCCGGCGTCACATTGAGCACACCCATGACCGCAGAATACGGCCGCTCCAGCCACGCACGCACGAGCGGATGCGCAACGGCTGCGGTCACCGTATCCTGGCTTTGCGACGAGGCGCTCATGCAGCGGCTTTGCGCGGTCCCTGCAGCGGAGTCAAGCTGCAGAAACCGCAATCCGGGATTGTGATAGATGACGCTTGCGCTATCTGGTAGCTGGGCGGGCGCCAGTCTCGCAGATGATTTTCAAGCGCTGATCTTCAATAGCTGATTTTGGGCTCCAGCTTGCGCGCCCGCTCGATCATGTGTCCGATCGATTTTTCCGACGGCAGGATGCGGACCAGCTTGCGCCTGGTGTTCACTTCCTTGATGTTTTGCGCGAGCCGCGCCGGATTGCGATGCGCGAGCTCGCGCACCGTGGTGACGCCGGCGGCACGCATCAGGCAGACCTTCGCCTTGCCCATGCCGGGAATCCGCATGTAGTCGGCGACATTGGCCCATTCCAGCAATTGCTGCTCGCTGATCGCGGTCTTGGCAGCGAGCGCCTTGCGCCCCTTCACGGTGCGTGCGGCCTCAAGCAGCGCGTCGGTGGTTCGGATGCCCTGAGCTTTCAGCTTCGAGGCGCAGAAGGCACTCATGCCTTCAATATCTGAGATTGGATATGTCATGATACTCGACAAAAAGGGAAGGTGCTTCAGGCGAACTGGCTCAGGCCCGGCGTCCCCGCGACGATCGCGCTCATCTGGTCGGCTCCGATTTTGTCACGGCCGAACCTGAAAAGTTCACGCGCCACGGTCTGGATGTCGGTGATCCCAAGCCCGAGGCCCATGAGCCTGCTCCCGACGGCCATCAAGCCGCTCCCCATCAGCCGCGATAGTCCGCCACCCGTGCGCGACGCCGCAATCGCGGCCTCCGCGCCCGGTATTCCGTCGATCAACGCTCGGACCTGCTGTGAAGGTCCTTCAGTCCGAAGAAAGTTGAGCATGATGCCGATGGTTTTTTCGGCCACAGCTCTATCGATGCCGGCCTTTGCAGCCAGCAGACCAATCAACTCGTCCATATTGCCCCGTCGTCCTCAATCCGGTCCCCCAAGACCGGACGCCCGCACAAGGAGTCATCTTGATCATACGGGTTGCGAATTACAAGCGATGAGCGCGCAGGGGTACGAATCGAATCACGATCGCGGCGGGAGTGTGGCTTCGCTGCAAGAGCAGGTGTGAAATTTGCGGATAGGTGCAGCTGCAACACGAAGCGGTTGCGTTGCCGTCGCAAACGGCTTTTTTCATCCGCTTTGATGGACGCGCCGACGCCGGTTTCAATGCACATCAGATGAAGTATGATTGCGGGGAATCCAACACGCGATGCACGAAAGACGGACATCATGGCGGTATCCGGAACAAATTCTATTGACACGGATGAGAAGATTTTTGTCGGCAAGGGCGAGCAACAGGCATGGCTGACCCTTGCACTCGCCAATCGCCATGGCCTCGTCACCGGTGCGACCGGCACCGGCAAGACCGTCAGTCTGCAGGTCATGGCCGAGGGCTTTGCGCGCGCTGGCGTTCCCGTGTTTGCCGCTGACATCAAAGGTGATCTCTCCGGTATTTCCGAGGTCGGTGAGGCCAAGGACTTCATCATCAAGCGCGCCACCGAACTCGGGCTGACGTTCCAGGCGGACCAGTTCACCACGGTGTTTTGGGACGTGTTCGGCGAGCAGGGGCATCCGGTGCGCGCGACCGTCACCGAAATGGGACCGCTTCTGCTGTCGCGGATGCTCGATCTCAACGACGTGCAGGAAGGTGTGCTCAACGTTGCGTTTCGCGTCGCCGACGACAACGGGCTGACCTTGATCGACATGAAGGATCTGCGCGCGCTGCTTGATGCGATTGCGCCGGCAGATGGTCCGAAGAAGGCCGATGGTGCCGAGGATCCGCTGGCGTCGATCCGCCAGGCCGCGCGCACCTTCGGCAACGTCACGCGGGCGACCGTCGGCACCATTCAGCGCCAGCTTCTCGTGCTTGAGAATCAGGGCGGCAACCAGTTCTTCGGCGAGCCGGCGCTTTTGCTGCAGGATTTCATGCGCACCGATCGCGACGGGCGCGGCGTCGTCAATATTCTCGCCGCTGACCGGCTGATGCACAGCCCGCGGCTCTATGCCACGTTCCTGCTCTGGATGCTGTCGGAGCTGTTCGAGGTGCTGCCCGAGGTCGGCGATGTGCCGAAGCCGAAGCTCGTGTTCTTCTTCGACGAGGCGCATCTGCTGTTCGACGATGCGCCGAAAGTGTTGATGGACAAGATCGAGCAGGTGGTACGGCTGATCCGCTCCAAGGGCGTCGGCGTCTATTTCGTGACGCAGAACCCGCTCGACGTTCCCGACAAGGTGCTCGGCCAGATGGGCAACCGCGTGCAGCACGCGCTGCGCGCCTTCACGCCGCGCGACCAGAAGGCGGTCGCCGCCGCTGCCGAGACGTTTCGCCCCAATCCGAAGCTCGATACCGCGCAGGTCATCATGGAGCTCGGCAAGGGCGAGGCGCTGGTCTCGTTCCTGGAGGGCAACGGCACGCCCGCAATGGTCGAACGCGTGTTGGTGCGGCCGCCCTCGGCGCGGATCGGGCCTGTCACAGCCGAAGAGCGCAAGACGATCATCGATCAGAGTCCGCTGAAGGGCAAATACGACACGGCTGTTGATGCGGAGTCTGCCTATGAAATGATCCAGAATCGGATTGCCGGCACGGCGGCGACGCAGCCGGGCACGTCAGGCGGCCTGCTGGACAAGATCGGCGACATCGCCGCCACCATCTTCGGCACCAACGTCAAGCGCGGCAGGCTGTCGACCGGACAGCTGATCGCGCGCAACGTGACGCGCTCCGTCACCAACAAGGTGGTCGGCGGGATCGCGGCTGATCTCGGCAAGGATGTCGCGGGCTCGATCGGCGGCTCGATCGGCCGTTCCATCGTGCGCGGCGCGCTAGGCGGATTGTTGCGGCGATGATGCTTGCTCAAGCCGTGACGACGTGCAGGCCCGCATGATGTCGAACCCGCAACGTCAATTGAGATGGCCGTCGCTGCGTCTGCCGGTCGACATCCTGTTCCTGATCTGCTGCGTCCTGCTGATCGGCGACGTGCTGGTTCCGGAAATCTTCGGCAGCGGCAAGAGCAAGGACTATCCACTGTGGTATTGGGCCGGCCAGCAGGTGCTGCAGGGCAAGGATCTCTATCCCAGCGATCCCACAGCGTATTTTGCATTCATCTATCCGCCGCTGCCGGCGGTGCTGCTCGCCATTCCCGCCTGGTTCGGCAAGACCGTCCTCTATAGCGTGCTGTCGCTGCTCAACGTCGTGGCGTGGTGGATGACGGCGCAGCTCTCCCACGCGATGACGGGATCGGGGCGGACGCCCAATCAGTGGCTCTATTTTCTGCCGGGCTTGGTCACCATCAGCTTCGTGTTCGACATGTTCGACCTCGGACAACCGAATCTGATGCTGCTGGCGTTGATGCTCTATGGCTTCTGGCTGATCACCGAGCTGCGGCCATGGCTCGCCGGCAGCATGTTCGCGCTGGCGACTGCGATCAAGGTATTCCCGGTCGCAGTGCTGCCTTATCTCATCTGGCGAAGACAATGGGCGGCAGCCGTGAGCATGATCGTGTTCACGCTTGCGTTTCTGTATGTGGTGCCGGCGCCGGTGCGTGGCTTTGCACACAATGCCGCTGAAATGAAGACCTGGTACCAGGCCATGGTCGGATCGAGCTCGGAGAAAGGCTTCGGCCAGCGCGACGAGCAGAACTGGTCCTGGGTCAACCAGTCGATCATCGCGATGACCCATCGCCTGACGCGCCCGCTGAACTACATGCAGGATGACCCGACCAAGCCGGTGCCGGTGCGGACGATGAACATCGTCGATATCTCGTTCAAGGCGGCCAATCTCGTCGTGCTCGCCGTGTCGGGCCTGCTCGGCCTCGGCTTTCTGCTGGTGATGCCGCGCAAGGAGCGGCGCACCCCGCGTTCGGACGCCGAGGAGCTCGGCATCCTGATCTGTCTGATGACGGTGGCTTCGCCGCTGGCGCGGCAATATTATTTCATGTGGTTGTTCTTCCCGATGACCGTGCTGATGCACCGCGCGGCCTTCGATCCGAGGCCGCGCGTGCGGCTCTGGACCTGGCTGGCGCTGGCGCTGGCGGGCATCCTGATGCTGCTGGCGCTGCCGCCGTTCCCGAAAGACTTGCAGGCCTGGGGCAACAATTTCGCGGCAACCGCCGTCATGGCCGGCGCGCTGGTCTGGCACATCCTGCATCCGCTCGGGGATACGGCTGGCTCGCAAGCTCCGGCGGCAGTAGAATTACAGCAATAAGACAGCTCAGGGAATCTGCGACCATGGCCAACGCAAACCTTCAGTCCGTGCTCGAGCACATCGATGCCGACTTCAACAACAGCCTGGAACGGCTGTTCACGCTGCTGCGGATCAAGTCGATCTCGGCGGAACCGGCTTTCGCCGGAGAGTGCCAGGCGGCCGCGGAGCATCTCGCCAAGGATCTCGGCACCATCGGCTTCGAGGCCAAGGTGCGGCCGACCGCGGGCCATCCGGCCGTAGTCGGAAAAAGCAACGGCCATAGCGGTGCGAAGTCGCACGTGCTGTTCTACGGCCATTACGACGTGCAGCCGGTCGATCCGCTCGATCTCTGGCATCGGCTGCCGTTCGAGCCTGTCGTCACCGACCATGCCGATGGCCGCAAGATCATCGTCGCGCGCGGCGCCGAGGACGACAAGGGCCAGCTCATGACCTTCGTCGAGGCCTGCCGCGCCTGGAAGACGGTGACCGGCGCGCTGCCGCTCGACATCACCGTGCTGCTGGAGGGCGAGGAGGAGGTCGGCTCGAAGAATTTCGTGCCGTTCCTGCAGGCCAACAAGGACGAGTTCAAGGCCGATTTCGCGCTGGTCTGCGACACCGGCATGTGGGACCCGACCACCCCGGCGATCACGACCATGCTGCGCGGACTTCTCTATGAGGAGGTCAAGATCAAGGCCGCCAACCGCGACCTGCATTCCGGCCTGTTCGGCGGCGGCGCGCGCAACCCGATCCGGGTGCTGACGGAGGTGCTCGGCGGCCTGTTCGACGAGAACGGCCACATCACGCTGCCGGGTTTCTATGATGGCGTGAAGGACCTTCCGGCTGAGGTGCTCGCGCAGTGGAAGAAGCTCAATTTGACGCCGGAGAATTTCCTGAAGCCGATCGGGCTGTCGATTCCTGCTGGCGAGAAGGAGCGTCTCTTGATCGAGCAGGTCGCCTCACGTCCGACCTGCGACGTCAACGGCATCGTCGGCGGCTATATCGGCGAGGGCTCTAAGACGGTGATCCCGGCGCACGCTTCGGCGAAGATCTCGTTCCGCCTGGTCGAGGGCCAGGACCCGCTGAAGATCCGCAAGATCTTCCGCGACTACGTGAAGGCGCGCATTCCGGCGGATTGCACGGTCGAATTCGAAGACCATTCCGCGGCGCCCGCGGTTGCGCTCGACTGGACCATGAAGCCGCTGACGGCAGCCAAAAAGGCGCTCACCGAGGAATGGGGCAAGGAGGCGGTGCTGATCGGCTCGGGCGGCTCGATCCCGATCGTCGCCGATTTCAAGGAAACGCTCGGGCTCGACTGTCTGCTGGTCGGCTTTGGCCTCGACGACGACAACATCCATTCGCCGAACGAGAAGTACGACCTGACGAGCTATCACAAGGGCATCCGCTCCTGGGCCCGCATCCTCGCCGCGCTCGCCGAGACGCCGCAGGGGTAGTAGCCGGAGACGGAGCGGCACGTCTCCTCCGCGTCATCATCCGCGAAGGCGGATGATCCAGTACCTGGTGGCAGTCGTTCTTAGCCTGGAAGCCGCGCCGTACTGGATTCCCCGCCTTCGCGGGGAACGACAGCGGTGTGAGAAGTGGGGTCGGCGTCACTCGAACGCTTCAGGCCGCAGCCCCGGCTCGCGGCGCGCCGTGGCGGGCGAGCTTGCGCAGCGCGGTCAGGATGGTGTCCGCGTTTGCAAGACGGCAGCATGACCTGCCGGCGAACTTGGCCTCATAGAGCGCGGCGTCGGCCAGTGCCAGCAGGGTCTCGGCATCGGTGCCGTGATCAGGCGACAGCGCAATGCCGACACTGATGCCGATCGTTGCAGTGGCACCGTAGCCCAGCGCGATCGGCTCCTCTGCAATGCGGACGATGTGTTCACCGAGCGCGACGGCGTCTTCCGGCGTGACGTCGCTGATCAGCACCACGAACTCGTCGCCGCCGATGCGCGCGATGGCATCGGCCGTCGGCGCGAGGTCGTAAAGGCAAAGCGCGACGGTCTGCAACAGCATGTCGCCGGCGGCGTGCCCGTGGGTGTCGTTGACCGGCTTGAAATGGTCGAGGTCGAGGTAGAGCAGGGCGAAGGGCCTGCCGTCGTTCTGATGGGCGATGATCCGGGCTTCCAGCGCATCGACGAGGCCGGCGCGGTTGCGCAGGCCGGTCAGGGCGTCGAGGCGAGCCTGGTCCTCGCTGTGGCGCTTGGCCTGCAGCACCGTGACCAGCATGTTGTTGAGCCGGAATGCGGCGGCTGACATCGCCCAGAAGTAAAGCGGCATCTGCAGGAACAGCAGATAGAGCAGCGGTTCGCGTGCCAGCGCGACGCCGGGAATGACCGGGCCGACGGTGAACAGGGTCATGGCCCCGGCAAGGCGCGGAGCGCTGAAGTTGCGGAAGCAGGTGCCGCCGACCATCGCGGCACCGGACAGGCAGGCCAGTGTGGCGCTGACCCAGTGACCGCTGGCGACGCTGAGGCTGGCGCCAAGGCCGACGCTGGCGCTCCAGGCGACGCCGAGCAGGATGTAAAGGTCGGTCGGCGCCTTGCGGCCGGTGCGGGCGGCCCGAAATGCCACACTCAGCACCAGCAGGCGGGCGGTGCAGATCACGATCTCCAGCGCGAACCAGGCGATGAACGGCGCGGTCTGCTCACGCGCGGCAATCACGCCGCTGGTCAGCACGGAGTTGATGATGCCCGCCGCGAAAATGGGCCAGCTGCCGTAGAGTTCGCCAATCAGCGCAACGCGAACATCGTCGCTGACGTCTGGTCCGACGTCCGCAAGCCATCGCGTCAGCCGCCATTGCGGCAGACTGAACGCCAACCCATCGTCGCGCATTTCGGTACTCCCCATGCACATCAAGGGGGACCGATGCTTAACAGGCCTTTGCGCACGGACGGCTGTTCCCGCACATGCTTGATGCGCGGTAAAGAAATGCTCTGGCGGGCGCAAAACGTGGCGCGATCGCGCGCTGCGAAAGTCAGGAGCCCAACACAAAAACGCCGCCCGGAATTGGACGGCGTTTCATTCCGAAAAGCGTAGAGGTTGTGTGACAATCGTTTAGCACATCAATACTGACAAGTCGATGACATTCCTCAACTGCGAGCCACGCCGATCGGGTAGGGACCTTGCTGGAGAGCGCGATCATGATAGCCCTTGCTGCCGATCGCCTGTGCGAGGGGGCTGCGGATGTCCTCATCGGCCTTCAGCCGCGCCACCAGCGCGCGGAAATCATGGCGTGGCCGCCAGCCGAGTTCGGTGCGGGCCTTATCGTTGACATAGACGCGATCGATGCCATCGAACATGGTCCAGCCGCGGCGGGCATATTCCCGTTCATAGTCGGGCACGTGGCGGCGAACCACTTGTGGTGCGTTGCTGCGCAATTCGGCCATATCGCCGCGTGAGAACGGCGTAGTGGCGCTGATGATGTATTTCGCGAAGCGAGCGGCGGAAGCGTGGGCGACCGCCTTCAGATGCGCATCAACCACGTCTTCGACATCCACGCGGCGATGGAGAAACTCGTTCACCTTCGTGTTGCTGTCCGCGTAGGCGCTGCGCACCGCCGCGTCGTCGTCCGCTTCCGGAAAGAACCGCGAGACGCGCAGCACGATCGTAGGCAACGCCTGGTTACGCGCGAACAGCTGGCAGAGATCCTCAGTCGCGGCTTTGGTGACCCCGTAGATGTTCTTCGGCACCGGCGTGACGCTCTCCGTCACCCAGGCAGCCGGCTCGCCGCGCGGCGGCACCAGCGCATCGCCGAACACGCTGGTGGTGCTGGAGTAGACGAAGGCCGCGACGTAAGCGGCGGCCGCTTCCTCCAGCAGGTTCAGCGTGCCCGAGATGTTGACGTCGACGAACGCTTGACGGCTGTGGGTCGCGACATGCGGCTTGTGCAGGGTCGCGGCGTGCAGCACCGCTGTCACGCCGGCCATGGCGCCGCGCACCACGTCGCGATCGGTGATCGACCCGATCAGATGCGTAAAGGCGCCGGGACGAATGTCGAGGCCGCTGACCGCGCGTCCCTGCGCCGTCAGCGTGCGCACCAGGGCTTCGCCGAGATGGCCAGAACTGCCGGTTACGAGGATCGTCACTGCTGGCTGCTCCGTGATCGGCGAAAGCTGCGACGCATCAGGTCCGGTAGCTCGGATCCCTGCGATCGAGCTTGCGTAGTAGCGGCGGCCAGACCAGCTGGGTCGAGCGCAGCTCGGCGCGATCGGCATTCTCGAACAGCTTGGCGTTCTTCTCGACCACCTCGTCCTGCACCGGATAGACCGATGGTCCGAGCGTCCGGGTGCGGACCTGGATCGAACAAGCGCGCTCGAGCTGGTACATGCGCTCGAAGGCGGAGGCGACCGAGCGGCCGACGGTCAGCGTGCCGTGGTTGCGCAACAGCATCAGGTTCTTGGTGCCGAGGTCGCGCTGCAGGCGCGGCCGCTCGTCGTGATCAAGTGCGATGCCTTCATAGTCGTGATAGGCGAGGTCATGGGTGACGTATTGCGCGATCTGGTTGAAGGGTTTCAGGCCCTCGGCACAGCTCGACACCGCGACGCCATCGATGGTGTGCAGATGGATCACGCAGCCGGCATCTTCCCGCGCCTCGTGGATCGCCGAATGGATGGTGAAGCCGGCCGGATTGATGCGGTACTCGCTCTCGGTGAGCTGATTGCCGTCGAGATCCACCTTCACCAGGCTGGAGGCGGTGATCTCCTCGAACAACAGGCCGTAAGGGTTGATCAGGAAATGGTGCTCGGGGCCCGGCACCCGCGCCGAGATGTGGGTATCGACCAAATCGTCCCAGCCGAACAGCGCCACCAGGCGGTAGGCGGCTGCGAGATTGACCCGCTGGCTCCATTCCGCCTCCGTCATGTTTGCAGGCACTTCGTTCAGGCGCGCTTCCGCTGGCGACATCGCCGTTCTCCGCTGATCGATTGAGTTGGCGCGGAGCCTAGTCGCCCGGTTCCGCCGCGGCAAGCCGCCGGGAGCAGGGGCAGTCATGCGATGCGCGGTCGTTTTCTACGGCGCGGGAATCGACAGCAGGCTCGAAATGCTCTTGCCGCGGATGTCGTAGACACGAGCGAACACGACGTCGTCGCGCTTGATCTCGACCATCACTGGCGCTGACAGGCCCTTGCAGTAGAACTCGCCGAGCGTCATCGCGAAATCGGCGCCATGACTGTCCCACCCGATGGTGTAGTCGGGACCGAGCGCGACCTGCGCCGGACGCTGCGGGCCGCACACCGCGACCTTCCATTTGCGCCCCTCGGGCATCACTTCCTGGCGTTCGTCGAGCTGTTGCTTCAGGCCATCGGAGGCCTGCTTCAGCGCCAGCCCCCAATAGTCCAGCATGAAACGGGTGTCGGCTTCGCGCACGGTGCCCGCGATGTAGTTGAAATGCGCGTATTGATAGGGATGCAGCCGGATCATTTCGGCGAGCGGCAGCAGCAGACCGAAGCAGAACACGGTGACTGCGAGGGGCTGCCAGTTCCGGCGGCTGTCGGCCTTCAGCCAATCCATCAGCCAGGCGAAGGCGATGCCGCCGAGCAGCGCCATCGGCGGGATCACGAACACGAAGTGGCGGATGCCGTTGTAAAGGGCGGGGCGCTTCACGATCGCGATCAGGATCGGCAAGGTCGCCGCCACCGTCAGCATCAGCAGGATGCTCTTCTGCCGCGCGCTCATTGTGGTCCGCGACAGCGACAGCACCGAGGTGACCGCGCCGGCGATGAACAGACC
Organism: Bradyrhizobium sp.; assembly: GCF_049798375.1. Taxonomy (GTDB): domain Bacteria; phylum Pseudomonadota; class Alphaproteobacteria; order Rhizobiales; family Xanthobacteraceae; genus Bradyrhizobium. The sequence continues at coordinate 1,928 of NZ_JBARGP010000444.1, read as the reverse complement.
CAGCATCAGCTCGGGGAGCTGGAGCGCAAACAGCGTCGGCAGATAAGACCACGGCATATCCGGCACCGAAACCAGCGCGCCGTCGAACATCTCCTTCCAGGGCTTCTCGAAGAAGTGCGAGAAATAGGTCAGCGCCCGGAACGGATTGGCGGGCTCGATGATCGACCAGGGCCAGATCAGGCCCATGATCAGATAACCCAGGATCAGGCCCGGCAGCAGCACGTAGAGCACATGGACGAAGCGCCTGACCGCCTCGCGCGGCCCCTGCGTGCGATATTCCTCCAGGAACAGCGGCAGGAAGCCGATGACGGCGTAGACGAGGGCAAGACCGCCCAGCACGCGCGAGCCGATCGACAGCCCGGCACCGAGTCCGACGATCAGGATGGTCCGTGGGCTGGGGTAGGGATACTCCTCTGCCAGCCGCACCAGGCCCATCAGCAGCACCACCATCGCCACCGCGAAGGGTGCGTCCTTCGGGTTCATGAACATGTGGCCGTAGTAGATCGGGCACAGCGCCAGCAGCAGCAGTGCGCCCAGGCCCGCGACCGCACCGCCGATCCGGCGCGCCAGCCGCCAAGTGACGGCGAGGCCGATCAGCCCGACAATGGCGCCGACCAGCCGCCGCGTCTCGAACAGTTCCAGCGGAATGATCTTGTGCAGCAGGGCCGCGACCATGTCGAAGCCGCCGCCATACATGTAGAGATTGGCGAAGGAGAGCGCCCCGGTGTCACGGAAGCCGGACTTGTACATCCGCAGCAGCAGGTCGGCATATTCGGCGTGGGTGTAGTCGTCCCAGCCGAGCCCATAGTCACGGAAGGTCAGTCCCGCGACGACCGCAACCGCTGCGAGCACGAAGACCGCAAGGTCGTCGCAAGTCCGCTCGACTGTGCGCCTGACCGGCGTGTCGAGGGCCGAAGTAGTGATGGATGACATGATTGGTCGTGACCCGGCGTCCCCTGGCAACTCGCCCTTGCGCTGAAAGCCTCTTTGCCGGCGACCCTATAGCGCAGGTGGAGTTGTCAAGTCATTGGCGAATGCCGACTAAATCTTTTCGCTGCAACGCAGCAGCGGCTTGAAAGTCGACTGGTTCCGGCACTATTGACATGGCGAGAATGAACGCGGGCTGAACTCTGCAAGGCTCCGGGATTGCCGGTGGAACCTCGGCCGCGATGACAAGTTGGCGAAGGGCACAATATGACGGTATCGTGGCCTTGCCAGACGCGCGGCGACCGTGTTGCTTGGCGCCAGAACTTGACACTTCGCTGCAGATTGTGGTGGTGCACGTCTCAAGTTCCAGATTCAAGGGACAAGGGTAAGCACAACATTCTAGTGTGGTTTTCGGTTCGGAACCCGCCGGCTCCGGGCCGCCGCATTAGGGGGTAGATTTGATGATGAGCGCCATGTTGGTCGCCGGGGCCGTCGCCATCTTGGCGGGGCTCGGAGCGATCGCTCTCGGAATTCCGGTCAAGGAATTCAGTTTCGGGAACACCATGATCATGTCGGGCACGGTCGGCTTGTGCACCGGCTTGATCCTGCTTGCGCTGGCTGCCGTGCTCGGCGAACTCAAGCTGATTGCGCACCGGCTGCGCCTGCAGGTGGCGAGCGATCCCAATTCCAGGGCATTGGAGCTGCCCGGCGATAGCGAACCGCCGAAGCCAACAGATGTTACCGCCGCCCCGCCGCTCGAGGATCTCTGGCGCGAGGGCAGCGCGCCGCGCGGCCGGGGCCGGCAGGCGGAGTTGCCGCCATTGCCCGAGCCCGAGGCGCCGCCTGAGCGCGAGTCGGCACGCCCCAAGCGCAATTTGTTGTTCGAATCGTCCCTGCGCCGGGAGCGCGAGCGCACCGAGAAGCGCGCGGCCGAGCCACCCGCGGCCGAGTTCCGCAGCCCACCGCTGGCCGAGCCATCGGCGCCGGAACCGGTGCAGCCG
>NZ_JBARGP010000443.1:0-3521 GCF_049798375.1 Bradyrhizobium sp. | reverse complement strand
GTGCGCGTGCGCGGCGACATGGCCGGACAGGCGATCCTTGCGGCGCTGGTTGCGGCCGTCCGCAACACGCCCTCGATCCACCTCGTCGAAGGTCATGCCGCGGAAGCGCTGCTGACCGACGACGATGCCGTGATCGGACTGCAGCTCCGCAAGGTCGACGACGCCGACGCAAGGCCTGTCGTCATCGCCTCGCGCGCGGTGGTGCTGGCGACCGGCGGCATCGGTCATCTCTACGCGGTCACGACCAATCCGCAGGAAGCCAGCGGAACAGGACTTGCCATCGCTGCGCGCGCCGGCGCCGTCGTCGCCGATCCCGAATTCGTGCAATTCCACCCGACCGCGATGATGGCCGGCTGCGATCCGTCGCCGCTTGTCACCGAGGCGCTGCGCGGCGAAGGCGCGATCCTGGTCAACCGGCGTGGCCAGCGCTTCATGCTGGCGCGGCATACGCTGGCGGAGCTCGCACCGCGCGACATCGTCGCGCGCGGCGTGGCGGCCGAGATCGCCGCCGGTCGCGGCGCCTTTCTCGACGCGCGCGAAGCGCTCGGCGACGAGTTCGCGGAAAAATTCCCCACCGTGTACCAATACTGTATCGCTGCCGGGATCGATCCGACGCGACAGCCGATTCCGATCGCGCCGGCTGCACATTACCACATGGGCGGCATCGCGGTGGATGCGCGCGGCCGCTCCTCGCTGCAGGGCCTGTGGGCAGCCGGCGAGGTGTCGTCGACCGGCGCACATGGCGCCAACCGCCTCGCCTCGAATTCGCTGCTGGAAGCGGTGGTCTACGCGGCGCGGATCGCCGAGGACATTGCGGGCCAGACCATCGCGGCCGCGACCGCCGTTCCTGCCGGCCTCGTCACGGCATCAGGCGGCGCGGTGCCGCCATTTGCCCAGAAGGCGCTGCGTGATCTGATGAGCGCGCAGGTCGGCGTCGTGCGCGACGACGAAAGGCTGGCAGAAGCCGTCGTGGCGCTGGCGAAGCTGGAGCGTGAGAGCACCAGCCTGGCTTTGCGCAACATGGCGACCGCGGCGCTGCTGGTCGCGACGGCCGCTGTCGGCCGGCGCGAAAGCCGCGGTGCGCATTACCGTGCCGACCATCCCGCCGACAATCCGGCGCTGGCCCAGCGCACCATGACCACGCTCGACGCCGCCCGAAAGGTTGCCGACGAGATTGCGGCCCGTCCGCGCCCCCAGCGGTCGATGACCGCCTGAGCCGGCCGATCACCGCCTGAGATGATTGAGGTTCGCAATGACGCCCAGCTCACTGTTGTATCCGGACGCGTTCGTGTCGCCGCTTGCGATCGACGAAGCGGTGCGGCGCGCGCTCGACGAGGACCTCGGCCGCGCCGGCGACGTCACCTCGACGGCAACCATTCCTGAAAACATCCGCGCCCAGGCGGCGATGGTCGCGCGCCAGGGCGGCGTGATATCAGGCCTGCCGCTCGCGGTCGCCACCCTGCAGATGCTGGCGCCCGACATCGACATCACGGCGCATGTCCGCGACGGCGCAAGCGTGACGCCGGGCCAGCATCTGCTGACGATCGCAGGGCCCGCACGCGGCGTGCTCACCGCCGAGCGCACGGCGCTCAATTTCGTCGGCCGCCTCTCCGGCATCGCGACGCGCACCGCGCAATATGTCGACTGTACCGCGGGCACGACGACGCGCATCTGCTGCACCCGCAAGACCACGCCGGGGCTGCGCGCGCTGGAGAAATACGCCGTGCGTTGCGGCGGCGGTTTCAACCATCGCTTCGGCCTCGACGATGCGATGCTGATCAAGGACAACCACATCGCCGTCGCGGGCGGCATCCGCGCCGTGCTCGAACGCGCGCGCAGCCGCGCCGGTCACTTGGTCAAGATCGAGATCGAGGTCGATACGCTGGCGCAGCTCGATGAGGTGCTCGACACCAGGCTCGCGGATGCCGTGCTGCTCGACAACATGGATGTCGCCACCTTGCGCAAGGCCGTGGAGCGCACGCAGGGCTGGGTCGTGCTGGAGGCTTCCGGCAATGTCACCTTGGACACGATCGCCGCCATCGCCTCAACCGGCGTCGACTACATCTCATCAGGCGCGCTGACCCATTCGGCACCGAACTTCGACGTCGCGATCGACATTGAGGCGTGAGTCCGAAAGCGTCATTCCGGGCGATGCGCTAGCATCGAACCCGGAATCTCGACATGATGGGAGACGCAAGCCAATTTCGAGATTCCGGGTTCGAGGCCTTCGGCCTCGCCCCGGAATGACATTTTTTTAGCGCTACGTGCTAAGGCTTAGCGCCGCACCACGTTCGGATTGATTTCCGCCGAGCTCTTGGCTTCCTCGGTCAGTTCTGCCGAGAGCGCCGCGGTCTGCGCCGGCGTGCCCCAGCTCGGCGCATCGCTGCCGTCGCCCCAGGCCTTCGGCCGGTAGAAGGTGTGGACGCCGAACTTGTACATCCGCTTCATCTCGGACACCCAGGACGGTCGCACCCAGTAAGCATGATAGTGCGTCGACTTGCCGACCTCAGGCAGCCAGATCTGGCCGTCGAGCATCGCCTTGGCGATCTTCTTGGCGCGGTCCCACATGTCGGGCTCGCGGATCACGTCCGGCGTGTTGTCGCAGGCAAAAGTGAACTGACAGGCGAAGTGCCGGTACTTGTTCTGATAGACCACGCCACAGACGGTGGTCGGATAGTAACCGGAGAAGGCGCGATTCAGCACGACCTGCGCGACGGCGATCTGGCCGCGCACCGCCTCGCCACGCGCTTCGAAATACACTGCTTCCGCAAGGCATTTCTCGGACTTCGCACGCGGCTTCGCCTCGGTGAGGCCGAGCCGCTCGGCCGGTGTCAAGGCGCGCTGGTTGTCGGCATTGACCTCGCCCTTCGGCGCGACGCTCTGACCGCTGTCATCGGTCTTTGCAGGCTCGTCAGCGGCCGGCGGCTTGAGATCCGGATCCGGCAGCACGATCAGCGGCGCCTGGCCGGGCTGCCAGCTTTCCATGCTGCCGGCTGCGCCACCGAGCGATGAGGTGCCGAAATAGAGGCTCGCGGTCTTCACATTGAGGGCGTCATAGGAGACCGGGCCATCATCGTCCGCATCGGCCACGGCGTCCTTGTCGGCCTCCTTGGCGTGCAGCTTGGCGTCATCGGCTGGCGCAGCTTGGGACTGATATTGCGCGAGCGGCGGCGCGCGCAGCGCTTCGCTCAATTCCGGATCGAGCGCGGCGGCTTGCGCCGAGGGCGCGCTGGCCGGCGCAACAGCCGGTGCCGCCACGTCGGGAAGTGCGGCGGTCTTGGTGCCGAACACCGAGGCGTTGGAGTCGGCCGGCGCGTCCTTCGGAGCTGCCGCGGCGGGAGCGACCGGCTGATCGGTCGCGGCAGGCGCCGGCGGCGCGATCACGAGACGATCACCCTTCAAGGTGCGATCGACCTTGGGAAAATCGGAGGCCTGATAGCGCGACGGAGACTGCAGCGCCGGGTTGCGCGGGATCGTCCCCGTGACGTCGGAATGCGTGACGTTGAGGCTTGCAAGTTGAT
>NZ_JBARGP010000442.1:0-3061 GCF_049798375.1 Bradyrhizobium sp. | reverse complement strand
TGCTGCAGAGCTTCCTGCAGAACGGCGTGATCTCCGGCGTCGGCAGCGTCATCGTGTTCCTGCCGCAGATCATCATCATCTTCCTGTTCATCCTGCTGCTGGAAGATTTCGGCTACATGGCGCGCGCCGCGTTCCTGATGGACCGCATCATGGGCGGCGCGGGGCTGCACGGCCGCGCCTTCATTCCGCTGCTGTCGAGCTTCGCCTGCGCCATCCCCGGCATCATGGCGACCCGCGTGATCGACAACCGACGCGACCGGCTGACACCGATCCTGATCGCACCGCTGATGACCTGCTCGGCGCGCATTCCGGTGTACACGCTGATCATCTCGGCTTTCATCCCGGCCAGGGACGTCTGGGGGGTGGTCAATCTACAGGGCCTCGTGATGTTCGGGCTCTATGCCGCGGGCATCGTCAGCGCACTCGGCGTGTCCTTCGTGATCAAGTTCTTCATGTGGCGCGACTACCAGCCCGCGCCGTTCATGCTGGAGTTGCCCGACTACAAAATGCCGCGGCTGCGCTCAATCGCCATCGGCATCTACACGCGGGCGAAAATGTTCCTGCAACGCGCCGGCACCACGATCTTCGCCATGATGGTGCTGATCTGGTTCCTGGCCTCGTTCCCGCAGCCCCCAGTGGGCGCCACCGAGCCCGCGATCAACTACAGCCTCGCTGCGATCGTCGGCAAGGCGATCGCGCCGCTGCTGTCGCCGATCGGCTTCAACTGGCAGATCGCGGTGGCGCTGATCCCAGGCATGGCGGCGCGCGAGGTCGCGGTCGCGGCGCTCGGCACCGTCTATGCCATCGAGGGCGGCAAGGAAGCCGCCGCGCAGATCGGCCAGGTGCTGGCGACCAAATGGAGCCTCGCCACCGCGCTGTCGCTGCTCGCCTGGTACATCTTCGCCCCGCAATGCGCTTCGACGCTCGCGGTGATCCGCCGCGAGACCGGAAGCTGGGTCTGGATGGCCGTCACCTTCGGCTACATGCTGGCGCTGGCCTATGCCGCAAGCCTTCTGACCTACAACATCGCCGTCGCGCTCGGCGCGGGATAAGTCCCGCTCCCATCGTCTATCCCGTAGCATCGAGATGCAGCGCGAAGCCGCGCGCGTCGGGATCGCCGAGCCCGGCCTGGAGCTGCATGGTCGGGATCGCATAGTCGCCATGGTTCTGCCGCCGATAGGGAATGGGCTTTGCGGTGAACAATGTCCGCATCCGATCGCGCAGCCGCTCGGCGACGTCAGCGAAGCTGGCCTCGTCGAGACGGTTGACGCGATGGGCGACGAAGGACGGCAGCACGTCGAAGCCCGGATAGAACAGCACGCCGTGATTGATCGGAAACAGCAGGTCGTCGATCGGCCCGTTGATGCCGCGTTCGGAATAATGCTCCTCCCAACCACCGGTGGTGACGACCAGCATCGCGCGCTTGCCGGCAAACACGCCCTCGCCATAACGGCTGCCCCAGCGCCTGTCGCTGTGCTCGCCGACGCCGTAGGTGAAGCCGTACGAATAGACCCGATCGACCCAGCCTTTCAGGATCGCCGGCATCGTGAACCACCACAGCGGAAACTGCAGGATCACGGCATCGGCCCAGAGCAGCTTCTCCTGCTCGGCTTTGACGTCGTCGGTCAGCGCGCGGGCCTTGAACGCCTCGCCCGACGCAGCGGCGATGCTGAGGCGTACATCGCGCGCAAGCTGCGGAAAGTCGGCGCGATCAATCTCGGACTTCCAGCCCTGGGCGTAGAGGTCGGAAATCCGGACCTCATGGCCCTGGGCCGTCAGTTCGGCAACCGCAGCGTCGCGCAAGGCGCCGTTGAGCGAGCGGGGTTCGGGGTGGGCGAAGACGAGCAGAACATTCATGGTCGATAATCCCAGGGGTTGATTTCGACCATCGAGATAGACGCCTTCCCATTTATCCACTATATGTGAATATACATAATATTATGCCGATTTATGGATAGATCATTCGTTAGCCTGGAGCATACGCGGAGCTTCGTGCGGGTCGCCGAGCGCGGCAGCCTGTCGGCGGTGGCACGCGAGCTCAATGTCGGGCAGTCGACCGTCAGCCGTCATCTGCAGGAGCTGGAAGAGGCCGTCGGCGTGCCGCTGCTCAGCCGCACCACGCGCCGGGTGACGCTAACGGACGAAGGCAGCCGCTACTATGAGAACTGCCTCCAGATCCTGCGCCTGGTCGAGCAGGCCGGCGACGAGGCGCGGGCCACGCGCTCCGCGGCGGCCGGCACCGTCAGGCTGTCCTGCACGGCAGCGTTCGGCATCCTGCACATCACCCGGCTCATCTTCGCGTTCCAGGATCGATATCCCGAAATCGCGGTCGATCTCGGCCTGACCGACGAGCGCATCGACCTGGTGCGCGAGGGCGTCGACATCGCGTTGCGGCTGGCGCCGCTCGCCGACAGCGCGATGAAGCTGCGTGCGCTCGGCCACTCGCATCGTATCCTGGTCGCCAATCCCGACTATCTCGCCCGGCGCGGCACGCCCACCACGCCCGAGGCGCTCGCCGGCCATGAGGCCATCCGCATGCCCAATGTCGCGGGCAGCGAGGTCCTGATCCTGCAGGCACCAGACGGTACGCAGCACCGCGTGCCGTTCGTCGGGCGCTTCCGCGCCAATCACGGCCTTGCCGTGCGCGAGGCCGTGCTCGCCGGCCGCGGCATCGCAGCAGCGCATCACTGGCTGGTCGATGACCTCATGCGGAGCGGCCGGCTGGTGCCATTGCTGGCCGACTACACCCTGCCCTCGGTGCCGCTCAACATGTTGATCGTGCCCGAGCGCGCCGGCATCGCCCGCGTCCGCCTGCTGATCGATGAGCTCGTCGCCGAGATCAGCCGCCTGCCCGGCATCCGGCCGACGGCGACCTAGTGGCGTGATCTTTCCGGAAAACCGCTTCGCACCTTTCCGGATCATGCGTCAGGGATTTCCGAGCTGCGGCGTCAGCACCATCGGTGGCCGCGGCGGTCTTGGCCGTCCCAGCGTCGCGCCCGGCGCAGGCCTGACCTCGACCGGTGGCGGCAAGGGCGCGGCCTGCTGGCTCGAGGCCAGTGGC
>NZ_JBARGP010000441.1:0-24138 GCF_049798375.1 Bradyrhizobium sp. | reverse complement strand
TCGCAGACCATGGCCTATGCGGCCCCGGCGCCGCAGCCGATGCCGATGCAGCAGCAACAGCCACTGCAGCAGCAGGCCTCGCTGCAGGACACCGCCGCCGCGCCCCGCGCAAACGTGACGCGTTCCGGCTGGATCGTCCAGGTCGGCGCGCTGGAGAGCGAAGCGGAAGCCAAGGAGCGCATCGAAGATGCGCGCAGCCACGCCCAGGGCCTGCTGAGCAAGGCCGATCCGTTCACCGAAACGGTGTCCAAGGGCGACAAGACGCTGGTGCGCGCCCGCTTCGCGGTGCTCGACCGTGACCAGGCGGAAGCGGTCTGCAAGAAGCTGCGGCGCGCCGACATCTCCTGCATGACGATGCGCAACTGATACGATCCGAAGCCCTGACGGGCTTCGACATTTAGGACACAGAGCCCGCGCTTTCGCAGCGCGGGCTTTTTCTTTGGCGGTGTCGTGGTCGCGCCAGGGGACCTGCAAACCTCTCGTCAAGAATTTGCCGTTAGAACTTCATTCGCAATGAAGATCGATCACGCCGGACAACGGCGGGCGGCGGGCGTCGACGGAGTGACCGATGACGGCGGCTTTCGGTCTTGTGGCGTGAAGTGGCGTTGCCGGAGTCAGCCGTGATGCGTGCGAAGCAGAGTATCCTTGGCCTCGTTTACCCGGGCGGCGAGATACGTCGTCCCCCCCTGGTCGGGATGCAGTTTCTTTATGAGCGCACGGTGGGCACGCCCGATCTCGTCGCGCCCCGCGCCCGGCTGCAGGCCAAGGATCTGATAGGCCTCCTGTTCCGTCATTTTGGTGCTCGCCGCCGCGCGGCGCTGCCGCCCTGCCGCGTCTCCCTGCGCGTGCTGACGCCAGCCGGGAAGCCGGCCGTCCAGATAGCTTTCAAGTAACGCGGCGCTGCCGCTATCAAGATTGGGGATCATCCCCACGAGCTGCGCCACCTCGAACGCGTCGAGCGAATGTCCGGCATAGGGGCCGGAGATGAAGCGCCCCGAGAGCCGCCCGTTGCGACGGTCCGGCTCCAGCTCGATCAGCTGCGAGCGCGCGGCTCCCGAACTGCTCCCGCCATTGCCGAACAGGCGGCCGAGGCCGATTCGCTCGAGACCTCCGGGCGACCAGCCCAATAATCCGGCGCCGAACAGGCCGAGCGGGATCGCCACCGCGAGCTCACCCCTGATGCCGGTAAAGGCCGCAATCGCCAGACAGCCGACGCCGCCGGCTTTCCTGCCCATCCGCGCCAGCACGGTCGGGTTGGCATTACGCAGCATTTGCAGCAGCAGATAAAGGGTGGCGACGGCAACGAGGCCCGCGATCAGGGTCATGGACCGACTATAGAGCTGCGCCGATAGCCCGCAACCACCCCGTCGCGCAAACGCTGCGGGCTCAACAGCCGCCGCAGCCTGACACTGCGCCGATATGGCAGGAGATCATCGTCCTCAGTGGGTCAGCGGCTTGGCCGGAGCAACCTGCTTTCCGGTCGGGACGAACATCGGGACCGGACCGGGATCGATCAGTGGCGAGACCGACTTCACCGGCGCGACATCGCTCGAGCCGTCAGCTTCAGTGAGGAACTTGTCGAGCATGGCCTGGATCGACGATTTTGCCTCCTCCGGGCCAGTATCGCGCATGTCGTTGTGCTGGAAATTGGTCCGCACCACGGTGATGCCGTCCTTCTCGCAGATGTCGTCGCTCGGGACCACGCCTGGATCGGCCTTGAAGTGCGGATCGTTCGAACGGAACGACAGGATCTTGAACTTGCCGTCGGTGACGAACGGCACCCGCAGATTATCCAGGGTTACGACCCTGCGAACCTCGTCCGGATACTGCTTGGCGAAATACATCGTGATGTCGCCGCCCATCGAATGGCCAACCACGGTCAGGTGGTCGTAGTCGGCGTTCGGCTTGACCTTGCGCATCTGCTCGACGGCGAATTTGATGTTGGCGACACCGCGCTGGATCTGCGCCAGCCGCCCGACATAGATCTCGCCCACCTTGGTCACCATCGGCGCATCGGTCGGCAGGTCATGCTGAATGCTGACAGCCATGTAACCGCGCGCGGCGAACATGTTAGCGAGGAAGGAGTAGTCGGTGAACTTCACGGTGTTGCCGTGATTGAGGATCGCCACCGGCAGCTTGATCATGTCAGCTTCGGCCTGCATCTCCCTGTCGCGGCGGATCGCGACGTCGATTTCCACCAGCCGGTTGTCGCGGGACGCGTCATGGAACCGCAATGTCTCGTGCCTGATCGCCCATTTGCTCGCGGTGAGATAGCCCACCGTGCCCAGGATCAGGACAGAGACCAGAACGATGATTCCACGCTTCATGTTGTTCCTCGGGGTTTACAACCCAAAGTCGCCTGCAACCGGTAAGACTCTCGTGGCCTGTTGTGTTGAATATATGTCACGGCGCTGTGACAGAAAGGCCAAATGTTGTGTCCTGCCCGCTAATCCGTTGTGCATCGCACCTGTTTGCTATGCAGCATAACTGGCTGATGGTCCCGGCAATTGGCCACCTTCTGCAGCCTTTCCTGCCAATTTGACGTGCAAGCTATCACTCAAATTGGAGGCAAAATCAGCGAATCTGCACTGTCCATGGCGTGAAAATATTGCGGTGCACGCTGACACTCGCGAGCGTTCAGCCTAGGCGCTGATGATGTCATGGAGGTCGAGCGGCTTGTCGACCTGGGCGAACCATTCGGCGCGGTTGGCGGCACGGCGGCGACCCCGCTCATCGAGCGGCAGCTTGAGTTGCCGCAGCAGGCTCGTGACCTCCTCCCGCGCCGTGACATGGCCGAGATTGGGCCGCGTGCCGAGCGTCGCCTCGTCGATGTCGTCGAGCGCGGTCAGGCCGCGCGGGAAGAACTCGCGATAGACCACCCGTTCGGCAAAGCCGTCGATTGCGCGGAAGCCGAGCCGCAGCGACAGGTCCTTCAACCCCTCGGCGACCAGCTGCTTGTTGCGCGACCCCAGCATCGACAGCCGGTTGCGGACCACGATCCAGTCGGTGGTCGCGCCATCGACCTGCCGGCGCTTGCGCCTGACGTCGCGAACCATTTCGGAATAGTGACTCTCGCCGGTGACTGCATAGGTCGCGGGATCAACCGTGCCGAGCACGTCGAAATCGAGAAAGCTGTCGTTGATTGGCGTCACCAGCGTGTCGGCCATCGAGTGCGCGAGCCGCATCAGATAGCTGTCGTTCCCCGGCGTATCGATGACGATGAAATCGAAGGAATGCTCGACCGCGGCAACCGCCTCCATGAACTGCTGGAACTCGGTGCTCTCATTGTCGGCGATCTGCATGGTCTGGCCGAGCTTGATGCAGTAATGCGTCGGCAGCTCGAGCCTGAGGCTGGTCCGGCGCGCCCAGGAGCTGCGATTGCTGATGTAACGGGTGAAGCTTTGCTGGCGACAGTCGAGATCGATGGTGGCGACGCGCTGTCCGGCCTTCATCAGGGCGACGGCGATATGCAGCGCAGTGGTCGATTTGCCGGAACCACCCTTCTCATTGCCAAGCACCACGACGTGGGCTGAGCCCGATTGCCCTTGGCTCGTCTGCACCAGCATTATTTGACCCCTTGCGACATCTTCGAGTCACGCCCGCCCGCGGTCAAGTTAAATGCATCATCATGAAGCCGCGACATGACGCGCCGGCCGCTGGCGCAGGCACGAACTAACACGCTGCCGAACCATGGTGAATCCGGCAGAGGGAGCATAGTTAGTTCGGGATGCGCTTGGCGGCGTGTCATCGTCCTTGATAAGGTCGGGCTCAAAGCCGTCAAGATAGAACGCGCAGAGTCGAATTTTCTCCCTGCAGACAGAGCAAAAATGTCACGAACTCCACTGATCGTCCGCAACGTGCCCGCGCTTCGTCGCGCGCTTGACGGCCTGCGCGCGAAAAAGGCAAGCGTCGCGCTGGTCCCGACGATGGGTGCGCTCCATGACGGGCACATGTCGCTGGTTCGCCAGGCGCAGCGGCGCGCCGACAAGGTTGTCGTCTCGATCTTCGTCAACCCGACTCAGTTCGCGCCGACTGAGGATTTGGACGCCTATCCCCGGACCTGGCAGGAGGACGTGGCCAAGCTCGCGACCGAGAATGTCGAGCTGATCTGGCATCCCGATACCAAGGCGATGTATCCCGCGGGCTTCGCAACCCGCATCGTGCCGGAAGGCGCGGCGACCGTCGGGCTGGAAGACCGCTTCCGTCCGCACTTCTTCGGTGGCGTTGCCACCGTGGTCGCCAAGCTGTTCACCCAATGCCGGCCTGACGTCGCGGTGTTCGGCGAGAAGGATTTCCAGCAACTCCGTGTCGTGGCGCAGATGGCACGGGACCTCGATCTCGGTGTCCGGGTGATCGGCGCGCGCACGGTGCGCGAGCGCGACGGCCTCGCGCGCTCGTCGCGCAACGTCTATTTGTCGGACGAGGAGCGCCGCGTGGCACCCGTGCTCTACCAGGCTCTCAAGCAGGTGGCGGCGCGGTTGCGCGCCGGCGGCAAGCCTGAGGCGGCGATCGCCGGAGGCGCCAGGATGATCACGGCGGCCGGGTTGGCGCTCGATTATCTCGAGCTGCGCGACGCCGAGACGCTGGCGCCGGTGACCGCGTCGAAAGGCAATGGCAAGAACGCGGCTCGGCGCCTCCTGGTTGCAGCCACGCTTGGCAAGACCCGGCTGATCGACAATATCGCCGTCTGAAGCTGACGTTTGCCCGCCTTTGGGCCGAAACGGAAGCGACGACCGAGACCCGAACTACAGCAGACCGAGGTCGCGCAGCTCGCGACGCAGCGGTTCCGGCATCGCCGCAACGCCCGTGGCGCTGGTTTTGCCAAGATCGGCCGGCGCCTCATCCGCCTTGAGATAGCGCCAGCCCTGGAACGGGCGCATCGGCCGCGGCGATACCGCGATCACCTTCGGCTGCATCACCAGACGACATCGTCCGATGCCGTCGCTATCGCGGAACGGCTCGATCGCGACGATCTGCTCACGCGCCGCGACCTCGCCGCGAATCACCCAATAAAGCGAGCCGCCGGCGAGGATGTCCTCGACCCGCTTCGGGGTCATTCGGGTGACGTGGACATGACGCTGCGGCAGGCCCTTTTTCTTGGCAGCCAGCATGCGCTCGGCGATCCATTGCTTGAGCTCTTTGACGGACTCGCAGCCGACCGCAAGCTTGATCAGATGAAGGGACATGGTCTCGCGGGGTTACTCATTGCTCGCTGGCGGCAGGCGGCTCGTTCGCCTGAGGCGCGGCCCCAGGCGTTACGGTCATCGGAGGTTTCGGCTTGGGCGCGGCCGCTCTCCTTGCGGGTGCCTGGGCATGGCTCGCGGCAATTGCGGCGGGAGGATGCATGGACGATGTAGGTGCTGCAGCCGCGGGCGCTAACGACCGTGACGCCGACGCGGTGGGCTCCGGCGTCATGATGCTGACGGGCGGGGTCGAGGCCGCGCTCGGAAAGTCCGCATTGGTCGGCTTGCCGGTCGGCATGTTCGGAGCGAAACCGGCCAGCACGCCGACGGTGGACTGCGCTTGCGGCGGCGCATTCCATTGCGAGGCATAGCGCGTCACCAGCCCCTCATAGGTGCGCCCTTCCATGTTGTTGACCAGCTGCTGGTGATCGCTCACCGAGCGGAACGCAACGCAATCGGTCGGGGTGCAATGGTCGCGCGCCAGCAGCACATAAGCCATCAGCCCGTAGCGGTCATGCTCCACCGCGTGGCGCAGCGCCAGGAGATCCGGCGTGATGGCCTTGTTGGCGGCGGAGACATCGCCTGCGGCGGTCAGCCGGGTGATCATGGCGGCCGCGTAGCTCACGGCGGCGGCCGTCGATTCGGCCGAGCCGTACAGGGTCTTCTCGCAGTTTTGCAGCACGAGATCGCCGGCAAGGTCATCGAGGCAGGCGAGCGACGGCGAAGCCGGCGACGGCGGTGCAGCCGCCAGCGCATTGCCGCCGCCGTTGCGGTTGGCGGGATCGAACTCCCGCGTGGTCGATGCCACCGCGATCCCGACGGCCAGCAAGGTGATGACGGTGAGCGCACCATTGGCAACCGATCGCTCCGCCCGCATCAGCGTAATCAGCACGATGATGCCGAAGAAACCTGCAGCCGCGAGCGTCAGCCACATCGGCGAAGCCGGCGAGCTCCAGAGTTGGTCGAGTGACGTGGGCCAGGAAAGGTTCATGACAGGTTCATGCGCGATGGTTCCTCACGCGAGCCGAGCGATCGAATCTGACGATGGCTCCGAATAGCGGTGCGCAACGGACGATGATCAAATCCAAATGGCCACCAAAACTCATTTTGCTCATCACGAACGGTGCCTTGCGGCATCCGCGGGTCATGTCCGGCAGAACATTCCAGTCGCCGGACAGAAGCTCGAATTCAGAGGCCCGAATATAGGCCAATTCCGAACCGCCGGCGCGTGCAGAGTGCCGCAGCACACACGCTATCCCCATCGAACAGCCGGAACTTGCCGGAGCCGTTCACGCCGAGGGATCGCCGACCAGCCCGTGCGGCCAACGGGCCATCAGCCGCACGTCCATTCAATCCACGCCGTGGGTCCGGCGCAAATGCCTTTTCGAAATTGCACGCGATGTGTCGCGCGAGACGACGGAACTCAGGGCTGCGCGAGCTGGCTTTCCTTGGCGACGCGCTCGAAGGCTTCGGTCGAGCTCTTGATGCGATACTGACAATCGTCGCCGTCGGTCGGAAGCTGACGGATGATTTCATAGGTACCGGTGGCGGCCGGACGCGAGACATTGCTCGCGGTGAAGGTGACGGTCGCCCCGATAGGGAATTTGTGCTTCAACGCCCTCTCCTGCTACTCGAACGCCGGCGCAAGGCTCGTGGTCCCGCCGCCCGCGCCGGCTCTTTTATCTATGGCGTCTATAGCATGCGTCGGCGCGGCAAAGCCAGCGCATTGGCGGATAGCCCATACGCGATTTTGCAAGATTTTCAGCAGGATGCCCGGGTATCCAGTAGTTCCGGCAAGGCCTCGGCTGGCCCGGTTTCGGGGGTACGGGTCCTCCGACGCCCGTATGTTCCCTCCCCTGAAAGGAGGAGGGTTCGGAAGGGACAATCAGGCAGCGGGTGGCAGCGTCCCGGCCGGACTAGCGTGGTCGACCGCCTGCGGCAACTGGTGGGCGAGCACCTGGGAGAGCTGATCGATCGGCACGTTGAAGCGCGCCGCAAGCTGCTTGACCACGTCGCTGCCGAGCGCTGCACGCAACTGATCAGCCGTGATCGGCAGGTTGTGGCCCCTCCCGATCCAGGACTTCACCTGGTCGCCGAGCCCGGCCTGCTCCAGCTTGGCGACGATGGCGTTGAGACCACCCTGACCGCCCTGCCCGAGCACCTCGTTCAACACGACGGGCAGTACCGCCGCCTCGAGCTGACCGAGCACACCCTTGAAGGCCGGTGAATTTTCCAGTGAATCGAGAATTCCCATTGGCTCCTCCTCCGTCCTGATCGCGTCCGGGAACAGAGACGGCTTTCCGCAGGGACGTCAAGCGGCGCGGCGACGTCGCGGCTTCATAATCGCGTCAATGTGCGCGGCTGCGCTACTCGTTGTCGAGCCGCGCGATCACCAGGGTCTCGGCCAGCCCGTCCCGCGTCCATTCCGCAAACGCCGGCATGGCCCACATGGTATCCATGTAGGCCCTGGTCTGCGGCGACACCTCGATCGCATAGGTGTGGAAGCGATGCACCACAGGCGCGAACATGGCGTCCGCCGCGCTGAAGGCGCCGAACAGGAACGGCCCCTCGGCCTGGTAGCGGCCGCGGCACTCGGCCCAGATCTGCTCGATGCGCGCGACATTGGCCTTGACGTCGTCGGACAGCGCAATCGCCCGCACCGGACGGTGCAGGTTCATGCCACAGGCGCTGCGCAACGGCACGAAGCCGGAATGCATCTCGGCCGAGATCGCGCGCGCACGCGCCCGCGCCGCAACGTCCCTGGGCCAGATACCCGCAGCCGGAAAACGCTCGGCCCCATATTCGATGATGGCGAGCGAATCCCACACGCTGATGTCGCCGTCGATCAGGATCGGCACCTTTCCGGCAGGCGAGAAGCTCACGATCCGGGCCTTGTCGGCCGGATCGTCGGTGTAGATCGGGGTGAAGATTTCCTCGAAGGCGATGTCGCAGCCACGCATCGCCAACCACGGCCGCATCGACCAGGACGAGTAATTCTTGTTGCCGATCACGAGCTTCAGCGTCATTGCGAACTCACTTCCTTGCGCTGCGATCAAGAGCTGCGCGCTTTGTTGTCAGGATCATACTCTAGTTCGAGAAATCCTGCGGCGTGAAGGACAGCTCCAGCACCCGCCACTCCCGATAGCGATCGGGCGGCAGCATCGTGTAGGGCTGGCAGGCGGTCAGCGCGGCGACGGCCGCCTGTTTCAGCTCGAGCGCCTTGAGCGGGTTGGCCACTTCGATGACGTCGGGCTTGGCGGCCAGCAGCCCATCCGGCGTCATCACTACCCGCAGCTTCACCATGACCTTGTCGGCGGAGGCGATCGATCCCGGCAGCCGCGAACAGCTCCGCAGATGACCGCGGAACGCGGTCACGAGATCGGTTGCCAGATTGCTCGTCGCCGTCGAACCCGCGTCCTTGTCATCATGCGTGTCCGCGGACTTGGCCAGCGGCGGCAGCGCCTCCGGCAGGCCGAGCATCACGCCGTATCTGACGGTGAGATCGGGCTGCGCCGGAATGTAGCCCTGTGCACGCGGCTGCGGCTCCGGTGCAGCCGATGGCATCGGCTCAGGCTGCGGTTCCGGTTGCGGCTGCACTTGAGGCGGCGGCGCCTTGGCCTGCGGCTTCGGGGTCTCGCGCGGCGACGGCTGAGGTTGCGGCTGCAGTGATGGCTGGGACTGCGCCGCCGCCTGCTGCGACGGAGCGGACTGCGGCGACGGCGAAGCGGCCGTATCAGGCAATGTCAGGTCAAGCGACGGGGTCGGAGACGGCGTGGGTGTTGGCGTCGGTGTCGGCTCGGGCGTCTTCTCCGGCTCCTCAGAAACCACATCGACGGCGATCGTGTCCGGCCCGGCCTGCTCGTAAGTGCGCACGTTCGTCGACAGGAAGATCGCGGCAGCGACCAGGACATGGACGAGCGCTGACGCCGCGATCCCCCATCGTATGAACTGCCATCGTTCCATGCTGTTTCATCATGCCCGCGCGCAGCCCGGGTCCATGCGGTACTGTCGCATGGCCGGTCGCTGGCAGGCTTCCTTCGCGCGCGAGGCCCGGGCTCCCCGCACGCCCATTCTCTGCCATAACATAGCGAGCGGCGGAACGTGGCCTCAATCCCATTTCGGAGCGAAGGCGAAATCGGTCATCCGCCCATCGGCACCGCCCATCTGGAAGACCTCGTGCATCTCCTCTACAGACAGCGCGAAATCGAACAGGTCGATGTTCTCCGACAGCCGCTCGATCCGCGAGGTGCGCGGTATCGCCGCGACGCCCTGCTGCACCAGCCAGCGCAGGCAGACCTGCGCCGGCGTCTTGCCATGCGCCCGGCCGATTCGCGCAAGCGTCGCGTCGGACTTGATCCTGCCCTTGGCGACCGGGCTGTAGGCAACCATGGCAAGGCCATGACGCGCGCAGGCCTCGCGCACCTTGGTCTGGTCGAGATAGGGATGGTATTCGACCTGGTTGCAAGCCAGCGGCGCAGGGCTTGCCGCGACCGCCTCCTCGATCAAGGCGACGGTGAAGTTCGACACGCCGACATGGCGCGCCAGCCCGAGCTGCCTGGCGTGGGCGAGCGCGCCGAGTGTCTCCGCCAGCGGCACCTGCGGGTTCGGCCAGTGCAGCAACAGCAGATCAACCTCAGACAGGCGCAAGCGAACCAGGCTTTCCTTGACCGAGCGCTCGAGGTCATGCGGCGCGAAATGCGTGGTCCACACTTTGGTGGTCAGGAACATCTCGTCGCGCCGGACGCCGGAGGCCCGTAAGCCCTCGCCGACCTCACGCTCGTTCTCATAGACCTGGGCGGTGTCGATGTGACGATAACCGAGCTTGATGGCTTGCTCGACGATGCGGGCGCAGGTGCGGCCGCGCAGCTCCCACGTCCCCAATCCGATTGATGGGATGACGGCGCCATTGGCCTCGATCGTCTGCATGGCCGCGCACTCCGAGCGGAGCGGCTTGCCTGCCAGGCAGGAGAACGACATCGGCTGCCCCGATTGGAGCCATTATGTCCGCAGGCCGGCGTGCTGCCAATGACTAAGAGAATTCGCGCTTAAGCTTTGGCTAAGGCGGCGAACGCCGCATCGGGGGCATGCGCGATGACGGTCAGGAGTGCCCTCGCCGGGCCGCGCGGCATCCGCTTGCCCTGCTCCCAGTTCCGGATGGTCTCGACGGGAACGCCGAGCTTGGCGGCGAATTCCTGCTGGGTCAGATCGGCGCGACGCCTGAGATCGCGGACTTCGACAGGACCGGTCGGCGCGGGTGCGACCGAAGCGGTCGGCACCAGCGGACACTCCTGCCCGTCGCGCAGCTCCACGATCCGTCCATCCGCCTTCAGCCGCAACCGCTGCATGATTCCCGCTCCATTCTGATGAGCAGTGTCGCGCAGCCGCGTTAAGGCCCGATTAACGATACAAGTCTTTCAAACGATGCGGTTATTTCAATCTATTTCAAACCGAACCACAGCGTCGCGATGCCGAGGAAGGAGAAGAAGCCGACCACATCGGTCACCGTCGTGACGAAAGTGCCGGAAGCCACCGCGGGGTCGGCCCTCACCCGGTCGAGCACCATCGGAATCAGGATGCCGCCCAGCGCGCCGGCGACAAGGTTGGTAATCATGGCGAGGCCGATCACGATACCCAGCCCCGGCGTCTTGAACCAGGCCATCGCGGCGACGCCGGTGACCAGCGCAAACGCCAGGCCGTTGAGGAGGCCCACCAGGAGTTCGCGCATCACCACACGAAAGGCGTTGCTGGACCCGAGCTCACGGGTCGCCAGCGCGCGCACCGCGACTGTCATGGTCTGGGTCGCGGCATTGCCGCCCTGGCTCGCCACGATCGGCGCCAGCACTGCGAGCGCCACCATCTGCTCGAGCTGGCCCTCGAACAGGCCGAGCACCGAGGACGCCAGGAACGCGGTGGCGAGGTTGATGAGAAGCCAGTTGAAGCGGCCCTTGGCGATGGTCCAGACGCTGTCGGACAGCTCTTCGTCGCCGGAGACACCGCCGAGCGCCTTGAAGTCCTCGTCGGCCTCTTCCTCGATCACGTCGACCACGTCATCGATGGTGATGACGCCGGCCAGGCGATTGTCGGCATCGAGCACGGGGGCGGCGACCAGATTGTACTTGCCGAACATCCGCGCGACCTCGGCGAGATCGTCGGTGACCGAGACGCGGCGCCGGTCCTCGTCGATCAGGTCGCCGAGCGGCACCGGGCGGCGCGCGCGCAGCAGCGCATCGAGCGAGATCGCGCCCTGCCAGTGCCGGGTGCCGTCGACGGCATAGATCTCGTAGAAGCGCTCCGGCAGGTCCGCGGTCTCGCGCATGTAGTCGATGGTCTGGCCAACGGTCCAATCCGGCGGCACCGCGATGAACTCGCTCTGCATGCGCCGCCCGGCCGACCCTTCCGGATAATCCAGGCTGCGCGTGAGCACGTCGCGCTCGGACGGCGGCAGATGCTCGAGGATCTCCTCCTGATCCTCCTGGTCCAGGCCTTCCAGCAGCTCGACGGCGTCGTCGGATTCGAGCTCGCGGACACCTTCGGCGACGGTCTCGGGCTCGAGCTCCTCCAGGATCTCCTCGCGGACCGCGTCGTCGACCTCGTTGAGTGCGGAGAAGTCGAAGTCGGTTCCGGTCAGCTCGACCAGGCGAACCCGGTCCTCGGGCGCGAGCGCCGCGATCAGGTCGCCGAGGTCGGCCTCGTGCAGCTCGGCCACCTCGGCGCGCAGGAACGTCTCGTCCTCGGCGGCGATGGCGGCGGTGATCGTCTCGATGAATTCGCCCCGGATCCGACCATCATCCGTGCGCATCGACGAACGATCGAGTACGACTGCGCCATCGCCATGGGCCACGTCCAATTGCTCATCCATGACGTGCCTCACGAGTTCTAACGGATTGACTTGGATGGGCCAGATTTGGTTCGATTCCTGCTTTCGCAGGACCTAAACCCGCATGACCCGCATTACCTAATCGGCAACACCGGACGCAACGACAAAGATGCCCAAGGACCAGCAGATCAGACGATGGGTAAACGCGGCGAGCGCTCTGCTCGCGCTGGCATTCTCGCATGGCGCGACTGCCGCCCCTGCGCAATGTCCGCGTGAGGGGACGCTCGGCACCGAGCGTGTACTTGCCGTGGATCCCAAGATTTATCCGCGCGTCGGCCTGAAGAGCTTTCCGGATACGTTGCCGCTGCGGGATCACGAGATCGTGCTGACCTTCGACGACGGCCCATCACCGCCGATGACCAACACGGTGCTCGACACGCTGGCAGCGGAATGCGTCCACGCCACGTTCTTCCTGGTCGGCAAGCCGGCATCCGGACGCTCGGCGCTGGTCAAGCGCATCGCCGCCGAGGGCCACACCATCGGCTATCACAGCTATAGTCACGCCCATCTGGCCCGCATCTCACCCGAGGCGGCGGTGGAGGAGATCGACCGCGGCATCGCCGGCGTGGAATTGGCGCTGCACGGGGTCTCGACCACGACGCCCTCGACGCCGTTCTTCCGCTTCCCCTATTTCGAGTCGACCCCGGCCGAGCTCGACCTGCTGCAGTCCCGCGGCATTGCCGTGTTCGGGGCCGACTTCTGGGCCGGCGATTGGAACCCGTTGACTCCGGAGCAGGAGCTGAAGATCCTGATCAGCCGCCTCGAGCAGATCCATAAGGGCATCCTGCTGCTGCACGATCCACAGCGGCGGACGGTGGCGATGCTGCCGGACTTCCTGCGCTATCTGAAGGACAACGGCTACCACATCGTGCACATCGTTCCGGCGTCGGACACGCAGCCGGCACAGAGCGCGGCTACCGCGTCGCATAGCCCGGAACAGAAGGATTAATGCGCCGTTCATGACGGGCCTTCTAACGTCGTCTGCCCGGAGAGCGGTATCTTGCAATTGCGCAACAGCTATCCGGAAACCGGCCTTGCCGCCGATCGCCGGTCGCGGCCGGAGCCCGTTCTTGCTATGGCGATACTACTTTAGGACAAGCGGACGACGTAATGCGCGGTGATCGTTGCTGGAGCGTGGAGAAGTTGAGCCGGATTGCGCTGCTGCTTGGCGCATGTGCCGGCCTGACTGCGACAGGCGCCAGCGCCGCCGACTGTCCGGGCCATCCGGACGCGATCGGCACCTCGCGCGTCCTGGTTGTCGATCCCCGCGAGCATCCGCGGATCGGCGCGATGCAATACAAGGAGACGCTGCCGCTGCACGATCACGAGGTGGTGCTCACCTTCGATGACGGCCCGGTGCCGAAATACAGCAACCAGGTGCTGCAGATCCTCGCCGATCAATGCGTCAAGGCGACCTTCTTCACGATCGGACGGCAGGCGCAGTCTTCTCCCGAGGGCGTGCGCAAGCTCGCCGCGGCCGGCCACACCATCGGCACGCATAGCCAGACCCATCCACTGACCTTCAACAGGATGACCTTGGAGCAGGCGCGGCCCGAGGTCGACCAGGGCATCGCCTCGGTCACGGCGGCGCTGAAGGATCCGTCGCAGCTCGCGCCGTTCTTCCGCGTGCCCGGGCTGCTCCGGGCGGAGGCGGTCGAGGGCTATGTCGGATCGCTCGGCGTGCAGATGTGGAGCGCCGACTTTCTCGCCGACGACTGGCGCAACATCTCCGCCGCCAAGGTCTATGAGCTCGCCATCAAGCGGATCGAAGCCCGGCACAGGGGCATCCTGCTGCTACACGACATTCACGAGCGCACGGTGCAGGCGCTGCCGAAGATCCTGCATGAGCTGAAGGCGCGCGGCTATCAGATCGTGCAGGTGGTGCCCGCCAGCGCCGATCGCCCGGCGACGCCGACTGAGCCACAGGACTGGCTGGTGCACCGTCGCTCCGACGACGTTCCGGTCGCAAAATGGCCTGATATCCCGACGTTCGACTTCGGCAGCGCGACCACGCACCGGAACGCGACGTCAGCCGATTACACCCTGCTGTCCAGCGGGCCGACCACGACGCCGCAGGTCGCGCGCGAGACCGCATGGCCGCTGGTGGCGAGGTTCGCATTCCAGCAGACCACGTCCGGCCTGCCGGTCCCAGCAGCTGATCTGTTCGAAATCCCGGACCCGATGCCGACGCGGCTTGCCAAGCACGAGCCGGTTGCGGCGCAATCGTCCAAGCGTGGCGCAAAGCCTGTGGCTACGCGACGCGCCCCCCGGTTGGCCAGCCTGAAGAAGCCCGCCGCGGAACTCTCGCGGTGACCTGATACGCGCCCGATCGGATCAGGCGGTCACGATCTTGGCGGCGCAGAGAATGACGATGGCGGCAAGGAAGAACAGGTCGATATAGGCTTTCTTCTCGCTGTCCTGGCGGACGACGCTGACTTCGTTGACGACCTGCTTCGACGTGGTTCCCGCGGCCACTTGGCCCAAAGCGTGAAGGATGCGGCGGACTTCGATCTCCAGCCGCTCGATGCGGGCAAAGAACTGGAACGAGCGCAGCACCGTGGCGCTGCGCATGCCGGCATAGACCAGGATCGTCATCGCGAGGACGGCGCGGTTCTGGTAGTTCTCGATGTAGTTCAGGCTCAGATAGGTGACCGCGAGCAGCGCGAAGTTCGACACGACGCGATAGATGAAGGCCAAGAGTCTCATCGGTCCCCCTGCGCGTCCAAGCGCGACCGAAGGGCACGACCCGCCCATTTGTGTCATGGGACGATGTCGGGAACACGCGGCGGCTCGGCGCAATCATTATGATTGGCTAATTCTCGAAGCACTGCCGTTCTACACGTGAAATAGTTGAAGAATGCTTCGCCAGGCCTCGTAGCGCGATACCTTTCGCGTCCGCCAGACGAGGAGGAGAGGCGGAACTCTGCCGTGCAGCCACGGGGGGTCCAACGCAGTCGGAACAGACAAGCTGTTTGATCGCGACGATCACGCACCAAAGCGCGAAGGCGCGCAGGCCTGCACGTCGACATTGGCCGGCTCGCCGCTCATCAGCTCGGCGAGGATCCGCCCGGTCGCGGGTCCGAGCGTGAAGCCCTGATGGCCGTGCCCGAAGTTGAACCACAGGCCATTGTGGCGCGCCGCCGGCCCGATCACCGGCAGCATGTCCGGCATGCACGGCCTTGTTCCGACCCAAGGCTCGGGCTCGACCGGCTTGCCGAGATCGATCAGCGTGCGCGCGGCGGCCTCCGCCTTGGCAAGCTGCACCGGGGTCGGCTTGGCATCCGGACCGGAGAGCTCGGCGCCCGTCGTGATGCGCACGCCCTTGGCCATCGGATTCATCAGATAGCCGAACGCGGCATCGCGCAGCGGCAGATCGAGCGGCGCGCCGCCGCTGTAATGCATGTGGTAGCCGCGCTTGCGCACCATCGGGATGTCGTAGCCGAACGGCTCCAGAAACTCCGGCGACCACGGGCCGAGTGCGACCACAACCGCCTCCGCATCGACCCGGCCTTCTTCGGTCATCACCGACCAGCCGCTACCTTCCTGCGTCAGGCTCGTCGCATCGCCATGCATGAACTTGCCGCCGCGCCGGACGAACAAATCGGCATAGGACTGCGCCAGCGCACCTGGGTCCGACACCGTCCACGGCTCCAGCCATTGCAGGCCACCGAGGCCCGGACTGAGCAGGCCGGGCTCTGCCGTCGCAAGCTCGCTCGCGCTCAGCACCTTGAACTTGACGCCGAACGCATCGTGGATCGCCTCGGCCTCCTTCACCTCCTCGTCGAACTGCGCCTGGGTGCGATGGATGACGCGGAAGCCGTCGCGGCGCACCAGATTGCCGGCGCCGGCGGCTTCGATCAGCGGCTGGTGCTCGGGCGTGGCGCGCCCGATCAGCCGTGAATAGGTCTGCGAGATCTTCTCGTGCCGCTCCGGAAACGAGTTCCACCAATATTGCATCAGCGGACGCAGATGATGCGGCAACGACGCCAGATCGTAATGCACGTCGTTGGTACGGCCGGCGGCGATGTCAAAGAGACCGCTGATGTCATGCGGCATCGCATAGGGGCGCACCGCCTCGCTCTGGATGATGCCGGCATTGCCGTAGCTGGTCTCGCGTCCCGGATCCTTGCGGTCGACCAGCACCACCGACCAGCCGCGGCTCTGCAGATGCAGAGCCGTTGACACGCCCACCATGCCACCGCCGAGAACGATTGCGCTTGCCATGTTCTTGAACTCCAAATGACGTCCGAATGACTGGAGACCGTGCGAACCGCCGCGTCAGTCCCAGGCGCGAAAACCCGGTGCTGACGACAACGGCGGCGCCGCGGCAAGGCGTGCGAGATCAGGCAGCGGGCGACGCAGCTCAGCATCGCCGGCAAACGCGGCTTCCAGCGCGGCCGCGACGCTGAGCACGATGGCATCGCCGCCGCGGGGGCCGATGATCTGCAGGCCGAACGGCAGGCCCTGCTCATCCAGCCCGAACGGTAGGCTCAGCGCCGGATGGCCTGCCAAGGTCACCGCATAAGCGAGCGCCAGCCAGTGGAAATAGGATTTGGTCGGCACGCCGTCGATCTCGGTCGGATAGAGTTCGGCCCACGGCCGCGGGCTCAGCGTGATCGCCGGGCTGATCAGCACGTCGCAGCTTTCGAAGAAGCTCTGGTAAGAGCGATAGATCCGGGTCTGCGCGGCAGCCGCGCGCGAATAATCGTCGAGACGGTAGGCCAGCCCCTCCTCGACATTGGCGCGCACGTTCGGCCCCAGCATCTCGGGCCGCTCGCGAAAATTCTTGCCGTGATTGCTCAGGAAGAGTGCCGCGCGCAGCACGGCAAAGGTCTCGTCGGCCTCGGAGCAATCCGGCGTGCCCTCGCGGCAGTCGGCGACCAAAGGCGCGATCTTCGCTACACGTTGCGCGAACACGCGGCGAACAGCGGCTTCCGTCGGCGCGAAGCCGAAATCCGCGGTGAAGGCGACGCGCAGCTTTTTCAGATCGACCGGCGCCGACGGCCACCAGCGCGCGGGCGCGCCGCGAACCGTCTCGCCCGGCAGCGTGTAGGCCAGGGGATCGCGCCCATCGTCGCTCGCCATCACCGACAGCATCAACGCGAGGTCGGCGACATTGCGCGCCATCGGCCCGTCGGTCGACAGGTTCGACCAGCCATGGGCGCGCTTGTCGCTGGCAACCAAACCGGACGACGGCCGCATGCCGACAATCCCCGAATAGGCTGCCGGATTGCGCAGTGAGCCACCGGTGTCGGAGCCGGAGGCAAGCGGCGCCATCCCGCAGGCCAGCGCCACCGCCGAGCCGCCGGAGGAGCCGGCGGCCGAGCGCATCGGATCGAACGGATTGCCGGTGGCGCCGAACACGGGATTGCGGGTGTTGGCGCCCGCTGCCCATTCCGGCGTGTTGGTCTTGCCGAAGATGATGCCTCCTGCCGCACGCAGCCGCGCCACCGACGCTTGGTCCGCGACCGGGATACTGTCCGCCAGGATCGGGCTGCCATAGGTGGAGCGCATGCCCTTGGTGTCCTGGGTGTCCTTGATCAGGACCGGCAGGCCATGCAGCGGGCCGCGCTCCTCACCGCGCATGATCTCGGCTTCGGCTGCCTTGGCGGCGGCCCGGGCGCCCGGCTCGTCCAAGGTGACGACGGCGTTGACGGCCGGATTGACCGCTGCGATCCGCGCAAGGCAGGCATCCAGCAGCTCGACCGGCGACAACGCCCGGCGCTTCAGCAGCCCGACCAGCTCGACGGCAGTCTTGTCGCAAACGGATGCCATGGCGGCTCTTTCCATCCCCGAAAACTATTTAGCACAAAGGAAAAGACACCGATGCCATGAAAATGCATCAATCGCCTGCGATTCCCGCATAATCCTCGGATCACCCGCGAGTTAATTGAAATATTTGCACTTTCGCGCAAAGATAAGGCCGGATCAGGTAACCCGATCCGCTAAACCGATTTTCCGGAGATCGACGTGGCAGAGACCGGCATCAACGAGTCCGCTTGGACTGAGGGCCCCCACTCCCAGCTCGGCCAATGCCTGAAGGCGGCGCGGCAGGCCCGTGGCCTGACCCTGAAGCAGGTTGCGGAAAAGACCGGCATGGCGCTGTCGACCCTCTCGAAAGTCGAAAACGGCCTGATGTCGCTGACTTACGACAAGCTGCTGCAGCTCACCTCAGGTCTGAAGATGGACATCGCCGAGCTGTTCAGCCCGACCGCCCCTGCCCGGCCGGGTGCGGCGCCCCCGGTCACTGCACGGCGCAGCATCAGCCGCGCCGGCCAGGGCCAGATCGTCAACACGAAGTTCTACACTTACACCTATCAATGCACCGACCTGATCGGGAAGCGGATGGTGCCGATGATCACGGAGGTGCGCGCCCGCACCCTGGAGGAATTCGGCCCGCTGCTGCGCCACGCCGGCGAGGAATATTTCTTGGTGACCCGGGGCACCATCGCTGTTCACACCGAGTTCTACGCGCCCGCGATCCTCAGGGAGGGCGACGGCATCTATCTCGACAGCACCATGGGCCATGCCTACCTCAACGCCGGCGACGCGCCGAGCGCCCAAGGCGTCTGTCTGTGCCAGAGCGATTCGTCCGATCTGTTCGAGCAGTTGCATCGGATCGCGAGCCGCGACGCCGCCTCCTGAAGCGGCTTTTCCCAAGCCGGCGACTTTCTGACGCGGCGCATCGCGAGCTGCGTACAATTCGTGCAACGGCTCGGCAGCGCACGATGGCCGGCCGGCACGGATTGAGTTACACTCGCCGCGCTGGAGGCACTTTCCGAAGCGGTTGTGAGGTGCGCCGATGCCGAGACCGGGAATCACGGGCCATGACGCCTGGGTCGTCACCGAGGCGCTCGCGACCGCGTTGGTCGCGCTGGAACAGTTGCCCGACAAGCACCAGCCGCGCGCCCATATGGATGACCTTCGCAAGCTCCTCGCCTCCGGCTGCGCCCCGGACGCCGTCAGCCTGCATCTCGCCCAGGCCAAATGCCGGCTGTGTCCCGAACGTGATCCGCTGGCGATCTACGAGGAATACGGCATCAACAGCGATGCGTATGGCTGAGTTGTAGCTCCACTTGCATATCGGCGACTTTGCTTCCCGCGTGATCGGCCGGCCATGCCCCCCGCAGATCAGATCCGCTGGCGCCGGTGATCGGCGACGGCCGATCAGCAGCGGCTCCCCGCCGCAGTAGAACTACGGATCAACGATCCCGTTGAGGTTGCGCTAACAAGATTGAGCGAAGCTGCGGCAAATTGAGGAACTTCGCCTATGGCCCTCCACGAACATTTCGCGCTCGACGTGCACGACTTGCTCCAGGAGGATCCCGGCCACTGGGACCGCATGATCGCGGCGGACCTCGCGGCGGAGCTGAAGGATCTGCTGGGCGAGGAGCCATGCGGCATCCCGGAAATCCGCCGCTTCCTCGCCGTCAAGGGCTTGCGCGCGCTCAAGGCCTATCTGCAGGAGGCCGTGGCCGGCAAGACTGGAGAGGCCGCAGTCCGCGCCGTGATCCACGGCATGCGTGACTTCGCCCATCTGCGTCCCGGCATTTCGGCGGCGACCTTCCGCAGCGCGATGACCGACTCGCCCGAGTGGCGGCGGGCGGCCGCCGACCTCGCCGACTGGCTCGCAACCCTGCTCGCCGATATCGGCCTGACGGCGTCATCCGGCCAGGATGCGCTTCGCCTGATCCGCGCCTTCGTCCGCGGCTTCGTCATCCACGAGATGCAAGGCTCCTTCATCGACAACGCCGACCTCGACGACAGCTTCGCCTTTGGCGTCGAGATCCTGTTGCGCGGATTGAAGGGCGGAGAGATCGCGACGGCACCGCGGATCGATTCTCACAGGCGATCCGATGCGGCCGGAAATGCCTGATGATCCGACGCCGCGGCGGGATCAGCTCGATCGATTGACGCCTCCGGCGAAGCGCCTCAATTGATTTCGCAGCGGCGGGTCACGCCGCTTCCCGCTGCTTCGTCGTGGACGCCGGCACAGCCTCGGCCGTCGGATGCACCGTGAAGATGTTGCGTCCCAGCGCTTTGGCTGCATAGAGCGCAGTATCGGCCATCTCCACGAGCCAGGTCCATTCTGAATGCTGTTGGCCCGGATACAACGCCGCGATGCCTGCGCTGATTGTGACGATGCCGAAGCTGCTGGCTTCGTGCGGGATGGCGCAGGACCGCACGGCGGTCAGCACGTCGTTCACGATTTGCACGGCACCGGCAATATCCGTTTCCGGCAGCACGATCGCGATTTCCTCCCCGCCATATCGCGCGGCCAGGTCGCCCGGCCGCCGCAGGACGCCCTGGACCGTTTCACTGATCGCGCGCAGACACGCATCGCCCGCCGGATGACCATAGCCATCGTTGAAGCTCTTGAAGAAATCGATATCTACCATGATCAGCGAAAGCGGCCGAGCGTTGCGGACGGCGCGCTTGAATTCGCGCTCGATCGTCTCGTCGAAGCAGCGGCGATTGGCGATCCCGGTGAGCCCGTCACGCAGCGCATTCAGCTGCGCCGCCCGATTGGCCCGCTCGACCTTGTAACTGAGCACCCCGATCAGGATCAGGAGGCATAGCATCATCACGCCGTCGGCGCGCAGCTGCGCCCGCCATTCGTCGAGAATGACGTCGCTGTCCTGCGCGACCGCCGCGACCATGGGATAGTGCGACAGATGACTGTACGATCCGACGCGACGGATGCCGTCCGCGGGCGATACATATTCCGTCGTGCCGGCTGGCAACGCCATGAGCGCGTCCAGTTCGCTGCTGCCGAAAGAACTTGGACTGCTGGCCAGCAACATCCCACTGTCCATGACCAGGTTGATCGAGGCACCCGACTTGTCCTGGACGGACTCGAATAGCTTGCGGAAAGAGTCCATCGAGACGCTTGCCACGACGACCCCGGCGAAACCGCCGTCCGGAGCGTTCACGCGGCGCGAGACCGTCACGTTGGTCGAACCGTCAACCTTGCTCTTCACCGGCACGCCGACGAATACGTCTTGCCTGTCGTGCGTGCTCAACACGCGGAAGTAGTCGCGCTCGCTGTAATTGATGCCCGTGGGATGCGGCACCAGCGATTTTACGACCGCATTGCCGTTCCTGTCGATCAGACCCATTTCGTGAATGGCAGGCAATGCTGCGGCAAGCGACGTCATCAACCCATGGAGGCGCGCGAGGCTTTCCGGGGTGGCCCCCTCCGCCTCGACCCGCTGCACCAGGCTGGACACCACGCTGTCGGCGGTCTTGAGGGTCGTGTCGATCTGATGGGACAGCGATTCAGCAAGGCTCGCCGTGACGATCCTGGCACCGTGCAGGCTCGCTTCGCGCACATGCCACATCTGCCAAGCCTCGGTTCCCATTAGAGCCGTGGAGAGACAGAGCGCAAAGACGAAAGTCCAGCTCAGCCAGGACGACCGCACCATTGCAGTCGCATGCGGAGCGGCTCGCCGAGAGCATGCTGTTAGTTGGCCGGGCATGATCGCAAGCGTAGGCACCGCAGCACGAAGGTCTGCTTAATAAGATTCAGACAATTTGCCCCGCATAATTACGGATCATCCCTCGCCGCATGCAATGGCCGGATTCCGTGTTTGCGCCCGATGAGCCTGATATGGTTAGCAAACCTTCGGCGGTTAACCTGTGATATGGCCCCGCCTCGGATAGGCTGCTTGCCAGCCGTGAACGGCGACACGATCGGATCTGCCCGCCCCCTTCGCGAAGATGAACAACCTGAACAGAAAGCCCGCGGCAGCACCATATTTCTCGTTTTCCCAGTGGGCCGCCCGCACTTCTGTTCACTTTCGAACAATCAGCTCGCCGGAACTTTCGTAGGATGCGCATTCCATCCGCTACAGGAGACTAACGAGATTCATGCCTTGGCGATTGGAAGTCGGCCGCGAGAAAGCGGCCGGCCAATAACCTTCTTGAGCGGATCAGCCGGGACGATTTTCAGCTCATTGCTCCTCACCTCGTCGATACCGAACTGGCCGCCAACCAGATCCTCTACAATTCCGGCGACACTGTCAGCACCGTGTACTTTCCCTGTATGGCCAGTTCAGCCTCCTTTGCGTGTCGTTCGAGGAAGGTCGAGAGGTGCAGACCGTTCTGATCGGGCGCGAAGGCGCGGTGGCGGTGTCATCAACCGAAGTCGTCTGCCGGCCTATGTGCGTCTGGAGGTTCGGTCCGGAGGCACGTTCGCCCGCCTTCCGGTCAATGCCCTCGAGGCGGCGAAGGCGCGTTCAGCATCGCTGAGGGCGTTGTTCGACCGCTATGCGGACTGCTTCGTCGCGCAGCTTCTGCAGGAAATGGCGTGCAATGCCGTCCATTCGATCGAGCGGCGCGCTGCCAAACCGTCGGCAGGATGGAGGCTTCCGACGATCGGGTGGTCCCGCTCACGCATGAGCAACTCGCCTCGTTCCTGGGTGTCGGCCGGAGCTACGCCACTCGGGTCCTGCACGATTTCAGGCGGCAAGACATCGTCGACACCGGCCGAGGCGCAATCGTCGTGAAGGACGCGGCAGCCCTGAGGCGAAAGGCATGCTGCTGCGACACATGGGTCAAGAAGCACTTCCGAGATGTGCTCCGCCCCAATGTCTAACATGTGATCCGGAACGCCAAGACCGACAAGCCGCCGATCCATTCCATCCGGCTCATGCGCTCACACCCGCATCTGGGTAATTTCCAGATATGAGACGATTTGCAGCAAGGCTTCCAGGGTCGCCATGAGGTTGCGCGCCTCATGGATGACGGCGACCGTCGTGTCCTGCCAGGGGCCGTTGCGATGGCGGGTACCGCGCCTGACGTCGCCGCTCTCTAGCGTTCCGAGCTCTGCCTTGACGCGGTCGAGATGCGCCTCGATGCCGCCCTTCAAAGCCGTCCAGTTCACTGCCAATGTTTGCCTACTCCACGACCGCCCCGTCTGCGCCTTTAGGATGGCGGAGGTCCGCCAACAGTCCACTAGTGCACAATCGGCGGTCGAAAGTGTCGCGTCTCGACCGAGACGTGGCACATCTTCAGCATTGCTCAAGCGCTCAGCGGAGCCTGGAGGAGTTGACCCGACGGGCAAAGCACTCGAGCGACATCACTGTCGGAATACGCGATCGGCCCGTCATTCCCAGGGCGCTTCATGCACGATTGGCCTGTCAATAGCTCGCGCCGAAAAGCTCATTTCATTAGCCTGTCCAAGCAGATCATCCTCATGCCCGGGCTGGCCGACAAAATTTTACTTTCGCGATCAGCAGAGCTCGGACGCCAAACGCGCCGCGAGACCGCGGCTTCATGCCACGCCCGCGCATCTGTCCTATGGAAATTGCAATCGCCCAACTTCGGGAATGGCTGATGGCGAGTGATCCAACGCGAACGGCGTTGCACTGCACCGAAAGACCGCCAACAGGCTCATGCGACGGTGATTGCGCGCGCGTCTCGATCGGCGGCATAAGACGCTGTGCCGACTGCGGTGCATGAAGCGGCGCCACACCCTTTGGTTCGATGTTGCCGACGGCCGAGCATGGCAGGCAGCCTCTCGGCATCGGCGCATTGGACCAGCTCTGACTTCGTGGTGCAGGGCGAACTGCATGGCGGCGACCACAGCTGGGACCTGCACGCACGCCTGATCGAGGCCCGTACCGACGAGGTTCAAGCGGTTGCGACCGCTTCGACCGGTGTCGCCGAACCTGACACACAGCTTCTGCAAACACGGCTTGCGGCGGGTACTGGCTACACGCTTGCGCTTCGGCTCAACGCGCAGGTGGAACGTGGAGAGCACGACGGGACGAGCCACAGCGCTTCACCGGCCAGCGCAGCCAAAATTGTCATCGAGCAGGCTCTTGCATCGAATTAATCGGACGACACGCGAGCGTTTTGCCATCGCCCAGACCATGCTGGAAGATGCGATCGTCATCGAACCTGACAACCTCGATCTGAAACTCGCCCTCGCGACGCTTCAGTTGCGCGGGATTCAGATGGAGTGGTACGGCCCGGCCGAGCGCCCGTCCATGGAGAGCGGGATCCGATCGCTGCTTGAGCACGCATTGCGAGCCAGGCCGAATTACATTCCGGTGATGGATGCCTATTGCCGGC
>NZ_JBARGP010000440.1:0-6867 GCF_049798375.1 Bradyrhizobium sp. | reverse complement strand
GAGTTAGCTCGGGCGGGGTGTCGGCTGGAGTGGGCGCTCAGTCGCCGTTCTTCCGCGGCCGCGACCAGAGCAGGGTGTAGCCTTCACCACCTTCGTCGTCGAACAGGTTCGCGTAGATCGGTGCATTGAAGGACGGATCGTCGAGCTTGAGCGAGAGATAGTCGCGGCCTTCCTCAGAGCGCTTCGACCAGGCGGCGCCGATCTCGGCCCGGCCTACGTAGATGCGGTGGCTGGGAGCGTTCTCGTTCGAGCGGTTGGCTTCTGCGACGATGCGGACGCCCCTGGCCTGCAAGCTAAGCGTGACGATCTCGCCCTGGAAATCGTTTCCGATCTTCTTGAAAGAACCGATGGTAGCCATGTCACTTCTCCTGTTGTGTTTCGAGCCCGCGACCACCGCGGCCTCGATGGCGATCTGCAGGCCGAAGACGATCGGCGACGCACCCGCTCGGGCCGGAGCGCAGCGGAGGACGCCGTTGTGGCGACTTTCTTGTCTCGCGAGGAATGGGCGAAGCCCAGGGGAAGAAAGTCGCATCCACGGCGTTGCGGCTCAGACGATCGAGGCGAAGCCGGTCTTCGGCCAGATCAAGCCATCAACGAGGCCACGTGCGTCAGCGTGCTGAACCGCAGTCCTGGAGAAGATTTGGCGGGGCATGGTTTTGCCGAACAAGAGGCCCAAACGATCAGGCGCAGAACAAGAAACGATCTGCTGCAAAAGGCAGTACCTGCCGCGAAGAGACGGACGAGAGCCACGCGCGGCTTCGCCGACGATGTCGTCCGAGATATGAGCGGCATGGTCGAGGCGCCCCGAAGAGGGGGCGCGGCGGTCTCTCGCTCTGCTCGCGGTGAAGCTACGTCCAACGTGCCGCTCTACGCGAAGCTGTTCGAAGACGAGGGCGGCACAGGCAGATCATCGCTTGGGTCAGACGGCCGTGGGAATTGGTGAAACGCCGCTCCATTAATCAGCGCGCACTCGCGCGAGCGGGTCTCCACAAAATTGATCATGCGTGTCCACGCGGTGCTGCCCACGCGAATCAGGCCCAGGAAAGCGCAGACCTCACGTCAAGCGAGCGATGCCATCACGATCCGAGACGGTGCGGGCACGAACTGATAGCCAGCCGCAGTAGCAGGAACAGCGAATGCCTTCGATGTGCAGTGTCAATGATCTGCTAACGGCGAAGAACAGGCCGATCACGCGTGTGTTGAGAAAAGGCAGGGCAAGCGTGGTGGCTCCGTTTACATCGATCGCGCATTCGCGCCCTCCGCCACCACGATGAAAGGTCCAACGTGCTATCGGAGCAAGGGGGAGCTGATCACGCGCAAGCTCCGCGTATTTGCTTGAGGTGCAAGTGGATGGCGGCTCACGCGCCGCCGAATTTCCAAACGGGAATGCCGAGCCGCTTTGCCTTGTCGGCGAGGTTGTCCTGGATTCCCGTGCCTGGGAAATGCATGACACCGATTGGCAGGAGTTCGAGCATGGCGTCGTTGCGCTTGAACGGTGCTGCCTTGGCATGTTTGGTCCAGTCGGGCTTGAAGGCGATCTGAGGCACCTTGCGGCTGGTCGCCCATTTGGAGGCGATCAGTTCGGCCCCCTTGGGCGAGCCGCCGTGGATCAGGACCATGTCAGGATGCTTGGCGTGGACCCTGTCGAGCCGATCCCAGGTCAGGCGGTGATCATTGAAGTCGAGCCCGCCGGTGAGTGCGATCTTCGGTCCCGGCGGCAACATGATCTCGGTCTCCGCGCGGCGCCTCGCTGCGATGAAGTCACGGGAGTCGATCATCGCTGCAGTCAGCGTGCGATGATTCACCAGGGATCCCGCTCGCGGGCGCCAGGATGCCCCGGTGTGAACCTCGAAGCCTTCGATGGCCTGGTCGCGGAAGAGCTCCAGGCAATTGCGGCGCTCGATGAGCGTGATGCCTTCGGCCGTCAGGCGCTCGAGTTCGATCGATCGCACCTCGGAGCCATTCTGCTCGCGATGGCTCTTTCGCTGCGCCTGCTCGTTGTCGTCGAGTTGGCGCTCGATACGGTCGACGGCGCGGTGGAACAGGTTGACGGTCGACCAGAGCAGATCACCGAGGTCGGGCTCGAGGCGCGTGTCGCTCAAGGTCGCAACCAGGGCATCGAAGATATCGGCGATAGCGCCAGCGATCATCTTGCCCTCGGGAAGCGGTCGAGGATCGGGCTCGTCGTCAAATGGACGGTAGCCGAAGAGCTGAAGCTCGGTCAGGAGGCGATCGCTCGGAGACGCGGCGTGCGGCGGTTCGATGTCGTCGTGGTCGGTCATGGAAGAGGTCCTTTGCCGGATCGGCCGCGCCCTTCGCGGCCTTCGTGGCGATCACTCAGACGGCGGGCGGAGCGGGCCAGAACCCGGAGCGGCTTGTCCGCCGAAGCCCAGCGGGCGCAGGCGGAAGCGGAGGGCCGAAGCGGCAGCGGAGGATGGCGCAGGCCGGCTATTTTGTTTCGCGATGCAAAGCGCGCCGGCGACATGGGTCTCGTGCCGTCTCATCGCCGGCGCGCGGCGGAAAATAGCCGGACGCAGCCATTGCCGGCCCGCACTGCCTGCCGTCCGATCGCCCCCCCAGAAGGCCGGAGGTCGCGCCCGCTTCCGGCACTCGGCCTCGCCAGGCCGCCGACGCGAGAACGATGCGCCATGCTATTCCGCAGTGAGCTCCGACGAAGACAGGAAGCGGACTATGTCCTCCGGTGCGAGCTGACGCCGCAAGGCTGCAACGAGCGCCTCGCCACCGAAGATGTGCAGATCTTCGTTGAAGTCGCCGAGCCTGGGCGACAAAGCGATCGCTTCGATGCCAGCCTCTTTCGCACGTCGGGTAAGAGCTGCCTGCACCGCGTCTCCGGCGGCATCGGCATCGCGGACGACATAGAGCCTGCGCAGTCCAGCCGGCAGCAACATCGCGGAGAGGTGATTGGCCGAGAGTGCGGCGGCCATGGGCATCGTTGGCAGCATGCAACGCAGCGACAGCATGGTCTCTATCCCCTCGCCGGCGGCGAGCACATCGTCCGCGGCATCAAAGCGAACGGCATTGCCGAGCAGGTCGCCCATAGCGCGACGTGGCGTATCGATCGGAGCCTTGCCAAGCCGCACCCGATCAAATCCGTCGGGATCGAGCCAGGTGCGGTGAACGCCCGTGATCCGTCCATCAAGGTCCGTGACGCAGGCAATCATGGCCGGCCAGGTTTCGGTCGGCAAGTGGTCGTCCGGCCGATAGTAACAACGCGGGTGAAAGCGAAGGCTGCCACCATGGTGGACGCGGTCTATTCCACGATGCTGCAAATAGGTCTCGACCAGCGTCGCCTCGACCGCGCTGGATGCCGCAAAAAGCCGGCGGGCGGCGTCTTGCGATCCTGCCGGTGCGGGTGAACGAATGAGTTTGGCAGCCGGCTGCTGGTGCGGACCAGACAGGCTCAAAAAGCGCCTTGCCTCCCGAGCGACCTCGGTAAAATCGCGCAAGCCGAGGCTTTCGCGAATGACATCGAGGAGATCGCCATGCTCCCCGGTCGCGGCATCGGTCCACTTGCCGGCAGGACCTTTGGCTGATTCCTGTAGCCGTACGAACAACGAGCGCCCGGGGGTGTTGTGGACGTCGCCGACCACCCAGTACCGCCCTGCCCGCTTGCCATGAGAGAGATAATGCCGACATACCGCCTCGGCCTCACGCGCGAGGCGACGTGCCAATTCAGACGCATCGCGGGGCATCAGGCGGCCTCCCGCTCGCTGATGCACGCAACGGGATAGGTCTCGAGCAGCTTTGTCAGGACACCGACGCCGCTTTCGTCTGTGGGGACAAACATGCGCAGCTTCCAGGAGATGATCTCTCCAAAGAGACCGTAGGCCCTGAGACGATCGCGCATCGTGTCGTCGAACCCCGACAGTTCGATACGGACTGCGCTCATGGTCCGGACGCGGCGCAACTGCAGGCCCTCGGCAAGCTCAAGGACGGTGCGTCCTTCCATCAGCCCGGCGAACGCCGCGTCCGGCGTCAGCGCGGGCACGCTCGTCGCAAGGATGTGCGCCACCCAAGCGGCGGAGACTCTGCGGCCGATGATGCGCTCCCCTGCGTCGGTCTGAAGCCGGTAGACGCGGGTCGACTCGTTCGGCAGCCGTTTCCAGATCGGGAGCAGCAAACCCGCCACGATGTGGATCGTGCTTTCCGTGAACGCCGGGATGTCGGCAAGCTCCGCCAACCAGACCGCGGCGAAACGTTCACGATCAGCTTCCGCCCATTGGCTCTCCGCCACCATGTCGAGCGAGACCGTATGCTGTTCCATGGGGCGGATCAGGCGGACGCGCCGCTCGATCTCGCCGTCGTCGAGCATGGCGCTCGCCGCGGCAACCTGCACGGCAGCCCGTCCCGAGCGCTGATTAATCAGCAGGACGGCACCACGAGCGGACACATCAGCAAGCGCGTTACCCAGGCTCATGGGACGATTGCGCAGACGCTGGGCGATCGCGAGCAGCCGGGTCTCGGCGCCGGTGCTTGGATGGACGTAGATCGTCCGCCGCTCGGTGACGACAAAGCTCTCGGCGTGCAGCGTCTCCAGCCCGACGTCGTAGGTGCCAGATGCGACCGCGCCTTCGATCCGAGCAGCCAGGAGCTGCTCGAACGCGGTGAACAGGACGTTCTGCAGGTCGATCGTGAGCGCCAGCAGCCTGTTCAGGAACGTCGTGATGGGCGGCAGATCATCCTTGAGACCATTGGCGTCGATCAATTTCAGGCCGGTCGCGTCCTCGAACCTCTGGAGCGAGCAGCCGTCGATCTTGCCGCGCGCGAGCAAGGTGTAGAGCTGACGCAAAGCGTCGCGCCCGTGCTGGCTTTCGAGATTGTCTTCGGAGCGAAACAGACCCTGCCCGCCAGTCTGGCGCTGGCCGCGCGTAATGGCCCCCAGCGTGTCGAGCCGGCGCGCGATGGTGCTGAGAAAGCGCTTCTCGGCTTTCACGTCGGTGGCGATGGGACGAAACAGCGGCGGCTGCGCCTGGTTGGTCCGGTTGGTGCGGCCAAGCCCCTGGATCGCGGCATCAGCCTTCCAGCCGGGCTCGAGCAAATAGTGGACTCGCAGGCGGCGGTTTCGAGCCGACAGCTCGGCATGGTAGCTTCTTCCCGTGCCGCCCGCATCGGAGAACACGAGGATCCGCTTGATGTCATCCATGAAGGCCGATGTCTCGGCGAGGTTGGCCGAGCTGGCTCGATTTTCGACCACCAGCCGGTCACCTTTGCGAACGATGCGGCGCGAGCGGCCGGTCACTTCGGCGACCAGTTCGGTCCCGAAGCACTGGATCACCTGGTCCAGCGCCCCCGGTACCGGCGGCAGCGAGGCGAGCTTTTCGATCAGGCGATCGCGGCGTGCGACAGCATCCCGGCTGTCAACCGGCTGGCCATCGCGATAGACAGGCCGCGAGCAGAGATTGCCGTCCGCGTCGGTGAAGGGCTCGTAGAGCTGGACCGGAAAGGAATGCGCGAGGTAGTCGAGCACATATTCGCGCGGGGTGATGTCGACCCGGACGTCGTTCCACTCTGCAGTCGGAATCTCTGCGAGCCGGCGCTCCATCAGCGCTTCGCCTGTCGACACGATCTGGATCACAGCGGCATGACCTGCATCGAGGTCGCGCTCGATCGATCGGACCAGCGACGGCGTTTTCATGGAGGTCAGGAGATGACCGAAGAAGCGCTGCTTGGCGCTTTCGAAGGCAGATCGTGCGGCGGATTTCGCCTGCCCATTTAGCGTTCCGGTAGCGCTGGTGACGTTGGCGGCGCGCATCGCGGCGTCGATGTTGTTATGGATGATGCTGAATGCATCCGCATAGGCGTCGTAGATGCGAATTTGTTCCGGCGTCAGCTGATGCTCGACGAGCTCGTACGCGACCCCCTCGTAGGACAATGAGCGTGCCGCGTAGAGACCAAGAGCTTTGAGGTCGCGCGCCAGTACCTCCATGGCGGCGACCCCGCCCTCCTCGATCGCCTCGACGAACTCGGCACGTGTTGCAAAAGGAAAGTCGGAGCCGCCCCAAAGGCCAAGGCGTTGCGCATAGCCGAGGTTGTGGACCGTGGTGGCGCCGGTCGCGGACACATAAACCACGCGAGCGTCCGGCAAGGCATACTGCAGCCTTAAGCCAGCGCGTCCTTGCTGTGAGGCCGCCTGGTCGCCGCGCTCACCCTTGCCTCCGACCGCATTCTGCATGGCATGGCTCTCGTCAAAGACGATCACTCCGTCGAAGTCGGAGCCCAACCATTCAGCGATCTGCCTGACCCGGGAAAGCTTTTCGCCACGCTCGTCGGTGCGCAGCGTCGCGTAGGTGGCAAACAGGATCCCTTCCGAAAGCCGGATCGGGGTGCCCTGACGGAAGCGTGACAGCGGCGTCACAAGCAGTCGTTCCATGCCGAGCGCCGACCAGTCCCGCTGCGCGTCCTCGATCAGTTTGTCGGATTTGCTGATCCAGGCCGCGCGGCGGCGACCCTTGAGCCAGTTGTCGAGCAGGATGCCGGCGACCTGGCGCCCCTTGCCCGCACCGGTGCCGTCGCCCAAGAACCAGCCGCGGCGAAAGCGGACGGCGTTCGGCGCGTCGTCGCGCGCGGCGGCAACCACGTCAAAAGTCGCATCGACCGTCCAGGAGCCGGCAAGACGTTCCGAATGCGCTTCGCCGGCATAGATGATGCTCTCGAGCTGCGCATCCGACAGAATGCCATCTGCCACCAGATTCGAAGGCAGGTGCGGACGATAAGACGGCTTCGGTGGCGCGACGGAGGCCATCGCGGCGGATTGCACCAGCCTGGTCGGATGCGGGCACGATCCAGGAATTCGGATCGCCTGCAGTCCGTATTGTTCATAAAGCGCATCGGTCAGTCTGGCGCCAT
>NZ_JBARGP010000439.1:0-1545 GCF_049798375.1 Bradyrhizobium sp. | reverse complement strand
TGTCGCGCGGCGATCAGGATGGAAGAGCGCGTCAATCAAGGTGAGAGAGTTTCGCCGGGCTCGTGACGAAGGGAGGGCGTAGCCCGACCGGAGGACCGTCCCCGCCGGCGGCGTTCCTTTCGGGCCGTCTGGCGGCCGGGTGGGGTTTGCGCAAGCTGTTGATTCGTCTCGCAACGAGGGGATCGATGACTTGCCTGGCCTCCACATCACCGACCACCAGATGAGGCTATACATGAGCTACCGACGAACGTTATCGGCCGAGGCCGCAGCGGCCAAAGCCGGGTTTTCGACGGCGACCGGTTATCGGATCGAAGCCGATCCGCAACTGCCATCGCAGAAGCAGGAACCGAAGGGCCGGCGGCGGCCTGACCCGCTCGCACCCTACTGGGACGCCGAGATCGAGCCGATCCTGAAGGCAGCGCCGGGGATCCGGGCGATCGGCGTGCTGGACGAACTGCGCCGGCGGCATCCCGATCTCAATCCCAACATCCGGCGTACTCTGGAGCGGCGTATCACGGCGTGGCGCGCGTTCAACGGTCCCGAGCGGGACGTCATCTTCCGCCAGGAGCACGAGCCGGGACGACTGGGTCTATCGGACTTCACCGACACCAGCGCGCTTCGCATCACCATTGCGGGGATGACGCTCGCTCACCGGCTCTATCACTTCCGGCTTGCATTCTCCGGCTTCGCGCATGCCCATGTCGTGCTCGGCGGCGAGAGCTTCGTTGCCCTGGCGGAAGGCCTGCAGAATGCGCTATGGGCGCTCGGAGGCGTGCCCAGAGAGCATCGCAGCGACAGCCTGTCGGCGGCGTTCCGCAATCTGGCGCGTGATGCACGCGAGGATCTCACGGAGCGCTACACCGCGCTGATGAGTCACTACGGCATGGTGCCGACCCGCAACAATGCCGGCATCGCGCACGAGAACGGTTCGATCGAGAGCGCGCATGGCCATCTCAAGCAGGCACTGGAAGATGGCACGCGTGACTTCGTAGACCTTGATGCCTACCGCGCCTTCGTCGACATGGTCGTCGGCCGGCGCAACGCCAACATCGCCAAGCGGATCGCGATCGAGAAGGAGGCGCTGACACCGCTGCCCAGAGGTCGCAGCAGCGACTTCGAGGAGAAGGTGATCCGCGTGACGTCATCGGGCGGCTTCATCCTGCGCCGCGTGTTCTACACGGTGCCGTCAAAGTTGATCGGCCACCGTCTGCGCGTGCGCATCTTCGACGATCGCCTCGAATGCTTTCTCGGCACCACACGGGTCGCACTGCTGAGGCGTGGCCGGCCGATGTCGGAGACCAAGGGCAGCCATGTCGTCGATTATCGACACGTCATCCATGCGCTGCGACGCAAGCCGATGGCGCTCGCCAATCTCGTCTATCGCGATCAACTCTTCCCGCGATCAGCATATCGACGCGCGTTCGAGGCTTTGTGCGAGCGATATGACGACCGTCATGCCTGCAAGCTAACGGTCGAGCTTCTCGCCCTCGCTCACGAACGGGCCTGCGAGGCCGAGCTTGCCGATGCCATCGCTACCGATCTCGA
>NZ_JBARGP010000438.1:0-2010 GCF_049798375.1 Bradyrhizobium sp. | reverse complement strand
GCGAATCCAGCGCCGAGAGCGGTTCGTCCATCAGCAGCATCGCGGGCCTGACCGCAAGCGCCCGCGCAATGCCGACGCGCTGGCGCATGCCGCCGGACAATTGCTTCGGATAGGCGGCGCGAAAATCCAACAGCCCGGTGCGGCGTAGCGCATCGTCGACCGATGCGAGCCGCTGCTGCGGCGACAAACGGGTATGCAGCAGTGGAAATTCGACATTGGCTTCGACCATCGACCAGGGCAGCAGCGCGAAATCCTGGAACACGAAGGTCAGCGGGTTGAGGCTTCCCGGCGGCGGTTCGCCGCGCACGCTCGCGCCGCCGGCGCTTGGCTGCAGCAGGCCGCCGAGGATCGAGAGCAGCGTGCTCTTGCCGCAGCCGGAGGGACCGACGATCGCGACGACTTCGCCGGCATCCACCGTAAAGGACACGTCATCGAGCACGTCGAGCGTACCGAAGCGATGGCTGATATGGTCGGCGATCAGGTCCATGCTGCCTTGCCCGATCAATCCGGCTTCACATAGTCCTTGGCGATGATGCTCTGGGCATCATAGCCCTTGTCGGCGAAACCCTGCGCCTGCAGCCATTTGATCTGGTTGTCGACATTCTTGACGTCGAGCTTGCCGTCCGGATCGATGTAGGCGCAATTGCCGACCACCTGCTCGACCGGCAGGTTGGTGTATTTGCCGATGATATCGAGCAGCGGCTTGGTCTTCTCGGTGATCGGAGCCTTGCCGTCCTTCATCGAAGCCAGAATCACGTCGTGATATTCGCGGTCAGCGCGCTCCAATGCGCCGAGCACCTTGGTCACCAGCGCCTTGTTGGCGAGCGTCTTCGGCGAGGCGAACACGGCGCCGAGCTGCCACGGCGTCTCGTCACCGACCCAGCCGATCAGCTTCGCGCCGCCATCATCCATCAGCTTGCGCGCGGTCGAGACCGGCAGCAGCGCCGCATCGACCGTCTCGCCTTTCAGCGCCGCCGCCGCGTTCGACAGCGACTGCAGCGGCACAATCTTCACGTCGGACAGCTTGAAACCGTATTTGTCGGCAAGCAGGCCGAGCGAATAGTGGAAGCTGGATCCGACCTGGGTGACGGCGATGCGCTTGCCGTCGAGGTCTTTCGGCGCTTTCAGCCCGGCCTCATAAGCTTTGTTACTTGCGAAATAGCCGATCAGCGGGTAGCCCGCCTTCTCCCGGCTCATGCCACCGATCACCTTCAAAGTGCCCTTGCCGGCGAGATTGTAGAGCCCGGCGGTGAAAGCCGTGACGCCGAAATCGACATCGCCGGAGGTTGTCGCAACCGCTATCGGCTGCGCCGCATCGAAGAATTTCAGCTCGATGTCGAGGCCCGCCTCGCGGAAATAGCCTTTGTCCTGCGCGATGAACACCGGCGCCGAGGACGACAGGCGCAGCACGCCGATCCTGGCCTTCAGCGGCTCGTCGGCGTGGGCGGTCGCCATGGCGACCAAGGTCAGACATGCCGCCATCACGAGGCGAACGCAGCGGATCATGAGGTGTCCTCCGGCAATTGCATCTGCGAGCCTTGCGGCACGTCTGTGTTGGCACGTCTGTGTCGCGCCCGACGAGGTGCCCTGCTCACGCCGCCTTTGTTGCAACTTTTCGGCCGGGATGTCGCGGGGAATCGTATGGCCGGTCATTGACAATATGGCGAAGGTCGGCGGCCCATACACAACCGCAACCGACGACGCGGGTCGGCAGCTGGCTTACCGATCGTCGCTGCATATCGTCGGGAGGAACTCTCCACCGCAGCGCCGACCGCGTGGCGGGCTGCCACGCGGCCCCGCCATGCTACGGCCTCAGGCCGCGGTGCGGATGGTCTTCAGGAAGTCGGCGACATTGCCCTTCAGCGACACCGCCTGCTCCTGCAGCGCGGCCGCGACCGCAAGCGCGGCTTCGGCGCCGGCGTCGGTCTCGCCTGCCACTGCGCGGACATCGACGATCTCGCGCGTAACCGCTGCGGTGCCGGTCGCGGCTTCCTCGACGTTGCGTGCGAT
>NZ_JBARGP010000437.1:0-2903 GCF_049798375.1 Bradyrhizobium sp. | reverse complement strand
CATCGAGCGGGATCGCCTGCTTGAGATTGTCCGGCGTGGTCGGCAGCTCCGGCGCATATTTCTCCGGGACGAGCTTCGCCGCGGCCACGTTGGGCAGACCATAGGCGATGTATTCGGGAAGCTTCGCCTGGTTCTCGGTCTGGCTGGCGAAGGCGATG
This sequence comes from Bradyrhizobium sp., assembly GCF_049798375.1. Classification (GTDB taxonomy): domain Bacteria; phylum Pseudomonadota; class Alphaproteobacteria; order Rhizobiales; family Xanthobacteraceae; genus Bradyrhizobium. Next base: position 2,745 of record NZ_JBARGP010000437.1, on the reverse strand, counting down.
AAATTCATCGCGGCATCCTTGTTCGGCGAGTTCTTCAGGATGACCCAGCTGTCGACCGCGTAGATCGAGGCCGGAAACACGAAGCCGAAATGCTTGCCCTCGGAGCGGTTGATGGCGCTGATGCGGCCATTATAGGCCGACGTCATCACCACCTGTCCCGACGACAACAGCTGCAACGGTTGCGCGCCGGCTTCCCACCAGACGATGTCGGCCTTCAGCGCATCGAGCTTCTTGAAGGCGCGGTCCACGCCCTCGGGCGTCTTCAGCACCTTGTAGACATCGGCCACCGGCACGCCGTCGGCCATCAGCGCGAATTCGAGCGTGTATTTGGCGCCCTTCCGCAAGGAGCGCTTGCCGGGGAATTTCGCCGTATCCCAGAAGTCCGCCCAGGATTTCGGCCCATCCTTGAGCTTGTCGCCGTCATAGGCGATGCCGGTCGACCACACGATGGCGCCGACGCCGCAGTCGCTGACCCCTGCCGGAATGAAGGCGTCCTTGCCGCCCATCTTCTGCCAGTCGATCTTCTCATAGATGCCGTCGGTGCAGCCGAGCTCGAGCTCCTCGGCCTCGACCTGCACCGCATCCCAGTTCGGGGTACCGGCCTTGACCTTCGCCTGCAGCACGCCGTAGCCGCCGTCCCAGCTCTCGTCGAGCACGGGCGCCCCGAGCTTGGCGGCAAAGGGCTGGAAGTAGATTTTCCGCTGGGCGTCCTGGTAATTGCCTCCCCAGGAGACGACGGTGAGATCGCGTGCATGCGCCGGAAGCGCAGCGCCCGCCAGCGTGGCCGCGGTGACAAGTGCCGCCTGCAAAACCTTCATCGACGCCCCCTTTACGATCAAACCGCCAACCTCATCAAATCATCGCTCGCGAGCAGGGGAAGTCAAGGCTAACGTGCATCGTGCGGGCATTCCGCCGGGGACACAACTCCCTGGTCGTCGCGCGCAGTCCGGACGCTTTCGTCGGCGGTGTCTTCGGGCGAATTTGAGGCGAGATCGGCCGGCGCAGCGGAGTCGGCTGGCCTGGAGAACTGGGGCCTTGTTGCATCGTAGCGGCCGATCCGCTCGAACAACTGCGCATCCTTCATAAGGCGCGCGGCGACAAAATGATTTAATAGTTCCATCTTCTTGGTCCTTCAAAGCAAGATGACCCGGTGGCCGGGCGCGGGTCCGGCCACCGGGTCTGCACGACGCTCAGGAATTGGCGTATTCGAGAGCGTCGATGCATTCCGTCAACTAGGTCACATTCCTCACTCCGCGGCCTGCGGGACGTGACCGACGGTGGCCTCGCCGCCGTGATGCGTCAGCGGCTTCATGCCGGTGACCGTCCGCAGCAGCACATAGAACACCGGCGTCAGGAACAGGCCGAACACCGTCACGCCGATCATGCCGGAGAACACCGCGACGCCCATCGCGCGCCGCATCTCCGAGCCGGCGCCGGTCGACAACACCAGCGGCAGCACGCCCATGATGAACGCCATCGACGTCATCAGGATCGGCCGCAGCCGCAGCCGGCTGGCCTCGATCGCGGCGCGGATCGGCGTCCGTCCGGCGAATTCGAGCTCGCGTGCGAACTCCACGATCAGGATCGCGTTCTTCGCCGAGAGACCGACCAGCAAGATCAGGCCGATCTGGGTGAAGATGTTGTTGTCGCCCTTGGAGAGGTAGACACCGAACATCGCAGCCAACAGCGCCATCGGCACGATCATGAGGATCGACAGCGGCAGGGCCAGGCTTTCGTAGAGCGCCGCCAGCACCAGGAAAACCAGGAGGATGGCCAGCGGAAACACCCAGATGCCGGAATCGCCGGCGATGAACTCCTGATAGGTCAGGTCGGTCCATTCGAAGGCAAAGCCCGGCGGCAGGGTTTCCGCGGCGACGCGCGTGGCGGCCGCCTGCGCCTGGCCGGAGGAATAGCCCGGCGCCGGCGCGGCGTTGACGTCGGAGGACAGGAAGCCGTTGTAGCGGATCGCACGCTCCGGTCCTGCGCTTTGGCGGATCTTCAACAGCGCCGACAGCGGCACCATGTCGCCGGACGCGGCGCGCACCTTCAACTGCCTGATGTCGTCGGCGCGGGCGCGGAACGGCGCGTCCGCCTGCACATAGACCGAGTAGGTGCGGCCGAACTTGTTGAAGTCGTTCACGTAGTAAGAGCCGAGGTAGATCTGCAGCGTGTTGAAGACCTCCGTCACGGGGACGCCGAGCTGCAGCGCCTTGGTGCGGTCAATATCGGCGAAGATCTGCGGCACGTTGACCTGGAAGCTCGAGAACAGGCCGGCGATCTCCGGTTGCTTCGACAACCCGGCCATGAAGGCCTTGGTGGCGTCGTTCAGCGCCTCATAACCGAGGCCGGCGCGATCCTCGATCTGCAGCTTGAAGCCGCCGATGGTGCCGAGGCCATTGACCGGCGGCGGCGGGAACATGGCGATGAAGGCATCCTGCAGGCCGGCATACTTCTTATTCAAATCCATTGCGATCGCGCCGCCCGACAGTGCCGGTCCCTTGCGCTCGTCGAACGGCTTCAGGGTCGAGAACACGATACCGGCGTTGGAGGAGTTGGTGAAGCCGGAGATCGACAGGCCCGGAAACTGCACTGAGCTTTCCACGCCGGGCTGGGTCAGTGCGATGTCGCCCATCTTGCGGATCACCTCTTCGGTGCGATCCAGCGACGCGCCGTCCGGCAGCCGGGCGAAGCCGACCAGATACTGCTTGTCCTGGCCCGGCACGAAGCCGCCCGGCACCTGCTTGA
>NZ_JBARGP010000436.1:0-2473 GCF_049798375.1 Bradyrhizobium sp. | reverse complement strand
AATAATTGAATGAGACCATTCGAAAAACAAAAGGGCGGTAACCAGGCGGCACCATCCGGAAAAAGCAGGTACCGGTTTTCCGACCAGATGATGTCAGCAATATCGGGTTAGGCGCTCTCACTTCAGGAAGGCCGCGCGACAATCGGTTCCTCGCGCGGACAAGGTGGGAATGAAACCGACTGATATCTCGGCGCCCGACTACTTCCATAAAGTGGTCGATTGCCAGTGGGCCTGCCCCGCACACACCCCCGTCCCGGAATACATCCGTCTGATCGCCGAGGGTCGCTACAGCGACGCCTACATGATCAATTGGAAATCGAATGTGTTCCCGGGCATTCTCGGACGCACCTGCGATCGTCCCTGCGAGCCGGCCTGCCGCCGCGGCCGCGTCGAGGAAACACCGGTCGCGATCTGCCGGCTGAAGCGCGTCGCCGCGGACTTCAAGGATGACGTGCGACAGCGGATGCCACGCCCCGCTGCGAAGAACGGCAAGCGCATCGCGCTGATCGGTGGCGGTCCGGCCTCGCTCACCGTGGCGCGCGATCTTGCCCCGCTCGGCTATCACTGCACCGTATTCGATGCCGATGCGAAAGCCGGCGGCATGATGCGCAGCCAGATCCCCAAATTCCGGCTACCGGACGCCGTGATCGACGAGGAGACGGACTACATCCTCAACCTTGGCATCGAGTTCAAAGGCGGCCAGCGCGTCGACAGCCTGAAGAAGCTGCTCGCCGACAAATATGACGCGGTGTTCGTCGGCTCCGGCGCGCCGCGCGGCCGCGAGCTCGACGTGCCCGGCCGCAAGGAAGCAGCTAGCCACATCCATATCGGCATCGACTGGCTCTCCAGCGTCTCGTTCGGCCACACCGACAAGATTGGCAAGCGCGTAATCGTGCTCGGCGGCGGCAACACCGCGATGGATTGCTGCCGCACTGCGCGCCGGCTCGGCGGCGAGGACGTCAAGGTGGTGGTGCGCTCAGGCTTCGAGGAGATGAAAGCCTCGCCCTGGGAAAAAGAAGACGCGATGCATGAGGACATCCCGATCCTCAACTTCCTCGTGCCCGTCGGCTTCACCCACGACAACGGCAAGCTCACCGGCGTCACCTTCCAGAAGGTGAAGGCCGAATATGACGCCAAGGGCAAACGCAATTTGGTGCCCTCGGGCGAGCCGGACCAGACCATCGCCTGCGACGACGTGCTGGTCGCGGTCGGCCAGGAGAACGCCTTCCCCTGGATCGAGTCCGACTGCGGCATCGCGTTCGACAAATGGCACATGCCTGAGGTCGACAAGGTGACCTTTGCCTCGACCAACCCAAAAGTATTTTTCGGCGGCGACGCCGCGTTTGGACCGAAGAACATCATCTGGGCGGTGGCGCACGGCCATGAGGCCGCGCTGTCGATCCACCGGATGCTATCGGGTGAGGACGTCACCGAACGCCCGCTGCCGGAGGTTCATGTCAGCTCGCAGAAGATGGGCATCCACGAATGGAGCTATGACAACGATATCTCGCCGGACAAGCGCTACAAGGTGCCGCATCGTGACAAGGTGGTGGCACTGAAGGATATCCGCGCTGAGGTCGAGCTCGGCTATGACGTCAAGCTCGCGCTCGGTGAGGCGGAACGCTGCCTGAACTGCGACGTCGAGACCGTGTTCTCGACCTCGCTCTGCATCGAGTGCGACGCCTGTGTCGACATCTGCCCGACGGACTGCATCACCTTCACAGAGAATGGCGACGAAGCAGATGTGCGGGCGCGGCTGAAGGCGCCGTCGTTGCACCCCGACCAGAGTCTCTACGTGTCCTCCGACCTCAAGACCGGACGCGTGATGGTGAAGGACGAGGATGTCTGCCTGCATTGCGGCCTTTGCGCCGAACGCTGTCCCACCGGTGCGTGGGACATGCAGAAATATTTCATCGAGATGACTCACGCAGGTACCGCATGTCCCAGCAAGCGCCGCTCAGCAGCATAAACGACTTCGTCGTCCGCTTCGCCAACGTCAACGGCTCTGGCTCGGCGAGCGCCAACGAACTGTTCGCCCGCGCCGTGCTCCGCCATGGCGTCCCTGTCAGCCCCCGCAACATCTTCCCCTCCAACATCCAGGGGCTGCCGACCTGGTATGAGGTGCGCGTGACGGAGGCCAGCCATCTCGGCGCGCGCGGCGGCGGCACCGACATGATGGTGGCGATGAACCCGCAGACCTGGGACAAGGACGTCGCCGGCATCGTGCCGGGCGGCTATCTGTTCTACGATTCGACCAAGCCGATGCCGTCGTCGAAATTCCGCGACGACATCAGCGTGATCGGCGTGCCGCTGACCGCGATCACCAACTCGACCTACACCGATCCACGCCAGCGCCAGCTGTTCAAGAACATCATCTATCTCGGCGCGCTGTGCGCGCTTTTCGAGATGGATCCGAAGCTGATCGAGCAGCTGATCGGCGAGCAGTACAAGGGCAAGGAGAAGCTCTTGTCCT
>NZ_JBARGP010000435.1:0-3259 GCF_049798375.1 Bradyrhizobium sp. | reverse complement strand
ACGAGCTCGGCGTGCTGCTGTTCGGCCACGACAACAATGCGTATTGGTACGGCTCGCAGCTCTCGATCGAAGAGACCCGCGCTCTCGCGCCCTATCAGAACGCCACCGGCCTGCAGGTGACCTCCGCCGTGCTCGGCGGCATGGTGTGGGCACTGGAAAATCCGAAGGAAGGCATCGTCGAAGCCGACGAAATGGATTTCGATCGCCTGCTGGAAATCCAGCTGCCCTATCTCGGACCGGTCAAGGGCTACTACACCGACTGGACGCCGCTGACCGATCGTCCGGGCCTGTTCCCCGAGGATATCGACACGAGCGATCCGTGGCAGTTCCGGAACGTGCTGGTGCGTTAGTTGGTAGTTCGCACCGCCGCTGCATATACAATTGTCATGCCCCGCGCAGGCGGGGGATGGATTCACGGTTGAAGTGCAACGGTTGATTTGAGTTCAGAGAATGCCTCGGCGGGTGTTCTGAAGTCCAGGCATTTGCGTGGGGTATTATTGAGGCGCTGAACATGCCGCCTAAGATCGGCGGCCGTCATGCCGTTGAGATCCGTTTTGCGGGGCAGCGGGCGTCGCAAGCGGCCGATCGAATTTTCCACGCCGCCTTTCTGCCAGGGGCTGTGCGGATCGCAGAAGAACGTCTGTACGCCGAGTCTCTTGTGGAGCCGGTGATGTTCAGCAAACTCGTTTCCGTTGTCGAAGCTGATGGTCCGGCGCATTTGCTGTGGCAGTCCGCCGAGCTGACGGGCGATGTTCTCAGCAGTGGGGATGGCTTTTCGATCGGCTGGACGATGAACAATAGTGAAACGGGTTTTTCGTTCGTGAAGAACCAGCAATCCCTGACCAGGTCGGGAGAACATCATGAAGTCTGCCTCCCAATGGCCTGGTGCCCGGCGACCTTCGACCTCCGCGGGGCGCTCGGTAATCGAGCGACGCTGTTTAATGAGGCTGCCAGAGCTACCGCCCAGCCTTCGACGTCCTCGAATTTTCTTATGACGCGGCAGCAGGCGGTACCAGTAATCCCCCTGGGCCGTGCGATGATAAATGAAACGATAGATTGACTCATGGCTGATGATCACGCGACCATGCCTGCGCGCCAGCCGGCCTGCGATCTGCTCGGGCGAATGTCCCGTCGCAAGGCTTTTTCTCACGCAGTTCCGCAAGCCTGGCTGGCGCGCAAGCTTAAACCGACAGTCCCATCGCCTCCGCCGCTCAGCCAATTGCTGCGCTCGGACAGCATCATAGCCTCCCGGCCAAACCTTCGTAGGTTTGGAGTTGCGGTTGAGTTCCCGATTTATCGTCGACCGCGCCCGGCCGAGTGCAATCGCAATTTGGTTTTGAGATATACCGCCTGCATGCAGGCGGTATATCTCAACGCGCTCTTCAAGGCTGAGCTGGCCATAACATTGTCCCATCGCGACAACACCTTTAGCAGGTGTTGCACTTGTCTCGTGAGCCCAGGGGGCATCCAGTACGCCGCGGTGTCTCGGTTAATCACGAACACCTCGGAGTACTGGATCGCCCGCCTTCGCGGGCGATGACAGCGGAGAGAAGCGCCCCGGCGCGGATCGGAGCCGCATCCGAACGCCCGGGACGACGAGAGCTACTTCGCCAGGTAGTCGAACGCAACGGTGCCGAGACCGAGCGTCAGATCCGCCTTGAAGTGCGTTGCGGAGAGCACTTCACGGACCGGCAGCCGTGAGACGTCGGCCAGCGCATGCGGAAACAGGCCGAGCGCGGCCGGCCCGGTCCAGGCCTCCTTCAAGGTGATGTCCTCGAGATGGAAGCGCACCAGTTCGCAGATCCGAGGCGAACCGTCGACATGCGGAATAATCTTCAAAATAAAGTTCGGCGCCTTCATGCCGGCCACAACGCCGTCATGGTCGACCGGGCGATGCTTGTAGCCCATGGTGGCGGAGGCGCACAGCACCGAGCCGTAGTGCAAGGTGCCGAGCAGTACGTCGCTTTCAACGACGACCTTCGGCGTGGCGCGCTTCTTGGGGAATCCCCACAGCTCGCGGCCGCCGGCGATCGGCGCATCGTCGTCGAGATACATCGCGTGAGTATAGGCGCCCTCGACGCCGTTGAAGCGCACCGGGATCACCTGCCCGGTTTCGGTGTAATCGCCGAAGCCGGTCGAGTCCGGCATCCGGATGAACTCGTATTTCACCACCGGCTCGACGATCTCAAGCGGCTCCGGCACCACGGCGGCCAGCGCCTCCGGATCGGTGCGATAGGCGATGACGAAATATTCGCGGTTGAAGAAACGATAGGGCCCGGGCGGGAATGACGGGTTGGTCAGCGGCATCGAATAGGCGGTACGCCGGATATCCTCGATCTTCATCATCTGCCTCGTGCGTCATCTGCGACGCCGGACTATGGCGCGCACAGGTGACACAAGCGAGACTATCGAACCGGCAGAGCTGCTGCGGTCGCACCGGGCATCGTGCTGATTGACAAAATGCCGTCATTCCGGGAATCGCGCGGCACGACGCTTACGAGCTCGTCATGCCCCCGCGCAGGCGGGGCAGCCAGTACGCCGCAGCAGTCGTGAGACTCGATGCGCTTGCGTTTACTGGATCGTCCGGTCAAGCCGGACGATGACAGCCGAACTGGCTACTTCTTCTCGATCGGTGGGGCGACCTTCTCCGCGGGCGCGGGCGGCAGCGCCGGCTTGGCGCCTTCCTGCTGCGCCGCTGGCCCAGGCTGCGCCGGCTCCGGCGCCGGGGTGGTCGGACGGGTGCCGCCGGGCTTCGACTCGGCCGGCGTGCTCGATGGCGTCGGTGAGGCCGACGGCGAAGGCGTGGCCTGCGCCATCCGATCCAAATGTTCCGCGCGGATTTCGGTCAGGGACACCGCCGCCATGATCGCGCCGGTCACGAACAGGCCGGCCGCCAGCGTCAAATCCTTGCGCAAGGAGCGCTTGTCGTTCTCTGAGGCCATGATCGTCACCCGCAAATTGTGCCCTGGATCAACGAACGGCGACGGGCGCGGTTCCCCAAACAGCATTCAAGGGAACCGCGCCGCAATATCTTAACAGATCAGAGCTTGAGGAGGCCCGCCTCGCCGGTCTCGTCGGTGAAGGCAAGCCAGTTGCCGTTTGAATTCCAGGCCAGTCCCGCAATCGGCGGCGTGCCGTTGCGGCGCACGAGAATCTCGGCGCCGTCATGCATGCGCACCATCAGCACCGTGCCGTCCTCGTAGCCGGCGGCAAGCACGTCTTCCTTGGGATGGCAGGCCACCGCGGTGACCTTGGCCTG
>NZ_JBARGP010000434.1:0-3502 GCF_049798375.1 Bradyrhizobium sp. | reverse complement strand
GTCGAGCGGCGGGCTGCATGGCACGGCCGCGCGGCTGCTGCCGACCCTCCTGGTCGGTGGCGTGCTGGTCGCGTTCGCCTTCGCGCATCGGCCGTTCCGCCGCGCGCCCGTCCAGATCGTAGCGGGTTTCGTGATGGGGCTCCTGATCGCGGCCGGCTGGTATGCAACCGGTTATCTCGGCAATGACGATTTCAATCCAGTTGCGGTGACGTCGCTGACCTTCATTGCGCCGATCGCGGACACCCTGCAATATGCGATGCTGTCGACCGGGCTGACGCTTAATTTCGGCATCGCCACGGTGGCCGGCGTGTTCGCAGGCAGCCTGGTGACGGCGCTCGCCAGCGGCCGTTTCAAGCTCGAAGGCTTCACCTCGCCGCGTCATATGCTGCGCTCGGCGTCCGGTGCGGCGCTGATGGGCGCTGGCGGCGTGATGGCGTTCGGCTGCTCGATCGGGCAGGGGCTCACCGGCATCTCGACCTTGGCGCTGACGTCGTTCGTCGCTGTCGGCGGCATCCTGGCCGGCACGGCGCTGGGCCTGCGTGGTGGCTTTCTGCGGGTTCAGCCGCTGGTGGCCGAACCCGCACGCTGAGTTCACTCTGCGCGCCGCGTTACGATACGCACCTCCGAGGTCAGCGTGCGGTGCACCGGGCACTTGTCGGCGATCTCCATCAGCTTCGCGCGCTGCGCCTCGTCGAGTGCGCCATCCATCGCGATCACCCGCTCCATCTGGTCGATCATGCCTTCCTTGGTCTCGCAGTCGGCGCAGTCTTTGGCGTAGATCTTGCTGTGGCGGAGTGTCACGGTGACGCGATCGAGCGGCAGCGCCTTGCGATCGGCATAAAGCCGCATGGTCATCGAGGTACAGGCACCGAGGCCGGTGAGCAGGAAATCATAAGGCCCTGGGCCGGTATCGTTGCCGCCGGCCGCGACCGGCTCGTCCGCGATCAGATGATGCGGTCCGATCGCCACCGTCTGCTGGAATTTGCCGACCCGGGTTTCGCGCACCACGACCTCGCGCGGCGCGATGCTGTCGGTGGCCGGCTGCGGCGCGCTGGCATCGACATAGCGGCTGGCCCAGGCCGCGATCACGCCGGCGACATAGCCGGCATCCTTCCTGTCGCTCACCAGGTGGTCGGCGTGATCGAGGGAGACGAAGCTCTTAGGATGCCTGGCGGCGACGAAGATGCGGGTGGCGTTGTCGATCCCGACGGTGTCGTCGACAGGCGAATGCATGATGAGCAGCGCCTTATGCAGATGGGTGATCTTGTCCATCAGTCTGTGCTCGGCGACGTCGTCGAGCAGGGCGCTGCTGATCCGGAACGGGCGGCCGGCGAGTGAGACTTCTGCCGTGCCGTTGGCGCGGATGTTCGCGACCTGGTCCTTGAACTGGCCGGTGATATGCGCGGGATCGGACGGCGCCGATATGGTGACCACCGCCCTGGCTTCCGGAATCTCGGCAGCCGCGGCAAGCACCGCCGCGCCACCCAGGCTGTGACCGATCAGCAGCGCCGGCGCGGCGCGGGTTTCGCGCAGATGAGCTGCGGCGCGCACGAGATCGGCGACATTGGAGGAAAACGTAGTGTTGGCGAATTCGCCTTCGCTGGAGCCGAGCCCCGTGAAGTCGAAGCGCAGCACCGCGATCCCCTGGGCGGCCAACGCCATGGCAATGCGCCGCGAGGCGTGGCTGTCCTTGCCGCAGGAAAAGCAATGCGCGAACAGCGCATACGCCTGCGGCGTGCCGTCGGGCAGGTCGAGCGCGGCGGCGAGCTGGTGACCGGCTGCGGATTCAAACTGGAAACGTTCGGTCGGCATTTGTGACCCTCCTGACCACTGCGTTTTGGACCGTCATCCCGGAGCGATCCGACGGCATCGTTTCACATTCTCATACAGCAGATATACTCATACACGCGGATATGATGGCGCGTTCTCGCGGCGTGCACGGCCCGAGTTTTGCGGATATTCGCCCTCAAGGAATCGAAGAGGGCGCGGGGAAGGCCGGGAGCCTGCCGCCCCCATGGCCCGCCTGCGGAAAAAATGCAGGCGGCAGAACCACAGGTACGGCTGAGGACATCCCGGCCTTCCCTGCGCGATGGTTTGAACGGCTTATACGTGCTCTCTCCGGGGAACGGCTCTGTTGCCCCCGTCATCGCGCTGCGCGTCAGAGCACCGCGATTTAGCGCCAGCACCGCGGCGCCAAGACCACACGATTTCGCCGAGCGCACCGGACCGTTCGTCCGCATGGACAACCATGCTGCGACCCGTTGCGCCCACCGCATCCCGCGCTCCACGTCCGTGACGATCGCGATACGCCCCTGCAATGAGGCGGGATGCGCGGGAGTAAATCACGATTTTCAGAAAAATACAAGAAGAATATTTTTGCGCAGAGAGCTAGACAGGGCACCCAAATCGTCTGGTCCGAAGCGTAGCTCGCAGCAACCATTCAATCGGCCCTCTCTGTCCGTCATTGCGAGGAGCCGAAGGCGACGAAGCAATCCAGTCTTTCTTTCTGCCTCTGGATTGCTTCGCTTCGCTCGCAATGACGAGGAAAATGACCGGCACGTGGGTGGGGAAGACGGGCAGTCAGTCGCGAGGCGGCAATAGCTCAATGTCCTGGTCGCCGCGCCGGATCGCGGATCGCAGGTCTTGGGCGACGATTTCTGAAATCCATTGGACGAGAGCCGGCAGGGCTTCGGATTTCGCCTGTCGACGAAGCTCGGGCAGGTCCCGTTCGTGGGCCGTTCCCACCTTGATGTGGAGACGCTCGTAAGGCACCTCGCCGTCCGGTGGCTTGTAGCGTGCATCGAACAGACGCCTGCCGTGGCTGCGAACGAGATGGATGCGAATGCCTCCCAGATTTGCAGCGGTCAGTGCATTGAGGATCACGGACGGCTTGAGAAGGTAGCCGTAGCCTTTCGGTATCTTGCCCGTCTCTGAAGTGAATTCCATGCGATAGGTCCGGCAGTCTCGGAAATTGCGGTGATACTATCGAACTGCACCCACCGAGTGAGACGCGGCTCGTCCGGTGACAGGTATCGCTGCCCGCATAAGCGCAGCGCCATGCGGGACTTGGTGCCCCGGGGTATCGCTGCGCTCACCCGGGCTACAGTTCGCTCTGTTCCCGTCATCCTGAGGAGCAACGCGCAGCGATGCGTCTCGCAGGATGGCTATCTACAAATGACGATCACTCCGAATAGCGCTGCTCGGCGAAGGGATCGCCGCGATTGTGATAGCCGCGCACCTCCCAATAGCCGGGCTTGTCGGCGTCGAGGAATTCGATCGCCTTCAGCCATTTCGCGCTCTTCCAGAAATAGAGATGCGGCACCACGAGCCGTACCGGGCCGCCATGCTCCTGGCTCAGCGGCTGGCCGGACCAGCTATGCGCCAGCAGGGCGTCGGCAGCGGCGAAATCCTCCAACGACAGATTGGTGGTGTAGCCGTCATAGGAATGCAGCACGACGAAATCGGCTTGGTCGCGCGGGCGGCAGGCGGCGAGCAGGTCGCG
>NZ_JBARGP010000433.1:0-12403 GCF_049798375.1 Bradyrhizobium sp. | reverse complement strand
ATGTCGATCCGCGCCTCCAAGCAGGCGATCCGCATGGGCATGGCAGTGTCGCTGGAGCAGGCCATCACCGAACAGCGCGACTACCCGGCCGTGCAAGCGATGGCGGCCTCGCAGGACTACATCGAGGGACCGAAAGCGTTTTCCGAGAAGCGCCCGCCGAAGTGGCTGGGGAAATAAGCTCTCACTTCCGTCATTGCGAGGAGCGTCAGCGACGAAGCAATCCAGGCTGGTTCCGCGGAGGGATTCTGGATTGCTTCGCTTCGCTCGCGACGACGGCGGAGAGTTAGGCATCATCACCGCCCCTCCCTGCCTCGCGCTTATACGACGCGTAGTTCGGCTGGTCGACGGCGACCTTGTCGAGCGTGGTTTGCCAGAGATGCTCCCTCACGCCGGGCGTGCTGAGATCGAGAGCCCCGTCTGCGACCTTCTCAGCAAGCTCGCGGTTCAACTCGAACAATGAACCTGTGCTGCCGAGCAATGCCGTCAGCCGCGCCTCCTCCGCTGCATCGCTCGCTTCCGCCTGGGTCAACTGCCGGACCACCAAGTCGAGCGCGTTGATGCCGACGCGCAGCTTGAATGCCTGATGGCCGGAGACCAGCGGCGCGATGTCGTTGCGCAGGAAATCCGCAACGGCTTTGGTCAGCTCGACCGGCGTCGGCTCGTCCTGCATGGTCAGGCTCCCCTCGGTGCCAACAGCCGCAATAGATCAATCTCGGTTTCCGAGGCGCGGCGACCGATCACGGCACGCTCCATCGAATGATCGGGTCCCTGCCGGAAGCGCTGCATCATGCCGCAGCACATCACGCCCCAGCGCAAGGTGCCCATCACCTCCCAGAACATCACGCGCTCCGGATCGGCCTTGCGACCCGCGGCCTCATAGCCGGCGAACAAATCCTTGCGCGAACCGAATCCGCCGACCGGCTTGTCGATCTCGCCGAAGCGCCAGGAGTTGACGCAGATCCAGCCGAGATCCTCCATCGGATCGCCGGTATGCGCGAGCTCCCAGTCGAGCACCGCCCGGACGCCGTCGGGACCGATGATGAGATTGCCGTGGCGGAAATCGCCGTGCACCAGGGTCACCTCGTCCGGTGGACCCGGATCGTGGTCGGCGAGCCAGCGCAGCGCCAGCTCGAACACCGGACGCGGCCAGCCAAAGTTGCGATACTCACGGCCGAGCTCGGCAATTTCGCTGCTCGACGTCATCATCCGCAACTCCGGCAGGCGCGCCCGCGCGATGCCGTGAATGCCGGCCGCGATTCCGCCGAGCTGGCGCGCAAGACGCGGCCGCGCCTCGGCAAATTCCCCATCGCGCAGGATTTTGCGCGCAATAGTCTCGCCCTCGACCCGCTGCATCACGAAGCCGGTGCCGAGATCATCGTCTTCCTTCAACACATGCAGCACGCGCGGCGACGGCACGCCGGCCTCATAGGCGAGCTGCATCAGCGCGGCCTCGTTGCCGAGGCCTGCCGCGCGGCCGGGCGCGGCGCCATAGCCTGACGGCGCGCGGCGCAGGATCGCACCGAATGTGCCATCGGGGTGCAGGATGTCGAACCGCCAGGTCTCCTGACTGGCGCCGCCCGAGAGCTTGGCAACGTCCTTGACGCCTGTCGCCCCCGGCATGAAGGCGGCAACACAACGCGAGAGCCGGTCGTCGATCATTGGCGTCGATCATTGGCCCTTGAACTTGGCGGGACGCTTCTCGAGGAATGCGGTGACGCCTTCCTTGAAGTCGGCGGTATTGCCCGCGACGCGCTGCGACTGGAATTCGAGGTCGAGCTGCTGCTCGAACGAGTTCTCCGGGCTGTCCCAATAGAGCCGGCGGATCAGCGCCAGCGCCACGGTCGGGCCGTTGGCGAGCTCGGTCGCGAGCTTCATCGCCTCTTCCATCAGCACGCCGTCCTCATGGACGCGGTTGACGAGGCCCCATTCCAGCGCCTTCTCGGCCGGCAGCTTTTCGCCCATCAGCGACAGCTCGATGGCGCGGGCGCGACCGACCAGCCGCGGCAGCAGCCAGGTCGAGCCGCAATCCGGCACCAGGCCGATGCGGCGGAAGGCCTGCAGGAAATAGGACGATTTCGCGCACAGGATCATGTCGCCCATCAGCGCGAAGCTCATGCCGGCACCGGCGGCCGGACCGTTGACTGCGGTCACGATCGGACAATGCAGATTGCGCAACCGACGCAGGAATGGATGGAAGGCGGTCTCCAGCGCCGCGCCGGTATTGCTGCGGCCAGCTCTTCCTTCTTGATTCTTGGCCTGCTGGTTGCGGCCCTGCAGATTGGCGCCGGTGCAGAACGCACGCCCAGTGCCGGTGATGACCAGGCAGCGCACCTCCGCCTTGCGCTCCTCGATCTCATCGAGCGCCTCCGCAAGGCCGCCCAGCATGTCGGTCGAGACCGCGTTCATGACCTCCTGATGGTCGAGCTTCAGGATGGCCACTGGGCCTTCGAAATCGAGCGTGACGTGCTTGAACTGCATGGTTTCCTCTCAAGGCTCTCGCGCCGGCCTACATTCTTTGCTGCGGAAATTCCGCGCTTGGCGACGTTCGGTTGGTTCACGCGCATATTTGATTTTTGCGGCCGCCTTGTCCATGCTCGATGCCTGGGACTTGCCTGCCATAAGCGCGCACCACATGCGCGCGCCAATAAACGGAAACGCTCATGTCCATCTTCGACCTCACCGGCCGCGTCGCTGTCGTCACCGGCGGTAATGGCGGTATAGGCCTCGGCATCGGCCAGGCACTTGCGTCTGCTGGCTGCAACGTCTCGATCTGGGGCCGCAATGCCGAGAAGAACAAGACTGCTGCGGCATCGATGGCGAGCGCTCCCGGCAAGGTCGACACCAAGGTCTGCGACGTCACCGATCCCGCCTCCGTCAACGCGGCGATGAAAGCCACGCTCGACACGTTCGGCCGAGTTGACGGCTGCTTCGCCAATGCCGGCATCGGCGGCGGCGGCCGCAAGGCCTTCATCGATCGCTCCGAGGAGGAATGGCGCACGATGTTTGCGACCAATCTGGACGGCGTCTTCCACGCCTTCCAGGCCGCGGCGAGGCACATGACCGAGCGCGCCCAGAGCGGCGACGCATTCGGCCGGCTGGTGGCGACCTCGAGCCTCGCGTCGATCTTCGGCACCGCGCGCAACGAGCACTATGCCGCCACCAAGGCCGCGCTCAACGCACTGTGCAGGGCCTTGGCCGTGGAACTGGCGCGCCACGGCGTCACCGCGAATGCGATCCTGCCAGGCTGGATCAAGAGCGAGATGACCGCCGGCATCATGGCCAACGACAAGTTCGTCGCCAACGTCATGCCGCGGATTCCGGTCCGCCGCTTCGGCGAGCCCGCTGATTTCGGCGGCATCGCGGTGTATTTGATGAGCAAGGCCTCGTCCTATCACACCGCCGACTGCTTCGTGATCGACGGCGGTTATACGGCGTTCTGACGCGATCGAACCGAGGCCCGCTGCGTCGCGGCTGTCGCGAGCTGCGGCGTGGCGCCACCGGGTTGCCGGAACGGGAATGTTCCAGCGCTCCTTACGGAAAATTTCGCAAATTTAATCCGGTTTGCGCGCCACCACTCCGTCATTTGCGCGTTTTCTTGATTATATAACGAGAAAATTTGATCGGGATGGAGGCCATGAGGCGGGGAATAACAGTTTTGATTTGCGGGTTCGTGCTCGCGATCGGCGGCTATGTCGCGATGAGCAAATGGGGCATCGAGCACCAAAGCCTCAATTTGTTCGATGCGTCGCGGCAGCGACCGGTGACGGTGGATGTTGCAGTGCGCAAGGATTATGAGATGAAGGCTAATGCCGGTCTCTGGCGGCTGCCAGTCGCCATCATCAGCAACGGCAACACGGTCAAGAATACCGAATACTCGTTCCTCGCCAACGTCTTCGCCGCGCGCGGCTATCTCGTCGCCAGCGTGCAGCAGGATCTGCCGACCGATCCGCCGCTCGTGACCAAGGTGGGCGAGCCCTATGTCGGCCGCCTTCCCGTCTACAAGAAAGGCGAAGCCAACATCCTGTTCACGCTGAATGAGCTCAAGAAGCGGCATCCCAACGCCGACTACGACCATCTGACCATGGTCGGCCACTCCAATGGCGGCGACACCGCGATGTATTTCGCCAAGGAGCATCCCGACAAGGTGAGGCAGATCGTCACGCTCGATAATCTGCGTGTCCCGTTCGTGACCGGCGACAAGATGAAGATCCTGTCGTTCCGCTCAGACGATCCTCAGTTCAAGACCGACCCCGGCGTGCTGCCCACCAGGCTGTCCGACAGCATCGACGTCATCAAGACCAAGTTTCAGCACACCTGGATGAGCGATCGTGGTCCCGACACCGCCAAGGAGCGGATCCAGGCGACCTTGGATGCATTCCTCGGTGGCGACAAGGAGAGCGAGCTGGCGCCGGCACCCATCGACACCAGCAAACTGATCGTCTCGAACGACGCCGCACCGAAGCCGTGACCTCCTCCGCAACGCGGGCTACGTCCGCTTCTCGCGGATATAATCGCCCGAGTCTCTTTCACCTGAGCCTCCCTGCGCCATCTCGCGAGCGAGATGGCGCAGGCAAGGCCAGGTATTTGCCGCAATCAGCTTGCTTCGCTCTGAAGCTACTGCGGCTTCTTGGCTGCCGGACCGCTCTTGTTGCCCGGCAATCCCTTCACATTGGACGGATCCTGCGCGCTGACGCTCGGATTTTGTCCGCCGGTGGTCGCACTCGAGCCGACCGTTCCGGAATTGGTCGCCGGTCCGTTCTTGTTACCTGGAGCACCTTGAATTCCGGCTCCCGAATTCTGCGCGCTCGGCGCTGCATTCGGCTGCACGCTTTGCGCCGACGCAGCCGTCGCTGACATGAGAAGACCTGCCGCAACCACGCTCATAATCGCTTTCATGACGCCACCTCCAGGTGTTTCTGCCCGACAAGCGAACGCAGTCGCCTCCGAACTGTTCCTGAGATCCGCCGACGCGACCAATCGCCGTCACGTCAGTGCCGCGGAGTTCAGCCCGGCGCAGCGCCAGAACGACAACGTGCACATCCTAGCGGATCACGTCGCGCCCTGCCCGACCTTGTCTTGGGTCTTGGTGTCGAAATCCGACGCATCGTGACGTTCGTGGAGCTGGCTTTTCGGATCGCCGGAGACGCGATTGACGATGCGGCCGCGCTTCACGGCCGGGCGCTTGGCGATTTCGTCGGTCCAGCGCTGCACGTTTTTATAGTCCTGCACCGAGAGAAATTCGCCGCCTTCATAGAGCAGGCCCTTCGACAGCGCGCCGTACCACGGCCACACCGCCATGTCGGCGATGGTGTAGTCGGCTCCCGCAAGATATTGGCTCTCCGCGAGCCGGCGGTCGAGCACGTCGAGCTGGCGCTTCACTTCCATGGCAAAACGGTCGATCGCATATTCGATCTTGGTCGGCGCATAGGCATAGAAGTGGCCAAAGCCGCCGCCGAGATAGGGCGCTGCCCCCATCTGCCAGAACAGCCAGGACAGGCATTCGGCGCGCGCGGCGGGCGCGGTCGGCAGGAAGGCGCTGCCGAACTTCTCGGCGAGATGAACCAGGATCGCGCCGGATTCGAATACCCGGATCGGCTTGTCGCCGCTGCGGTCCATCAGCGCCGGGATCTTCGAGTTCGGATTGATGTCGACGAAGCCCGACCCGAATTGGTCGCCTTCACCGATCCTGATCAGCCAGGCGTCGTATTCGGCGCCGGAATGGCCGAGCGCAAGCAGTTCCTCCAGCATCACCGTGACCTTGACGCCATTCGGCGTTGCCAGGGAATAAAGTTGCAGAGGATGACGGCCGACCGGCAATTCCTTCTCGTGGGTGGGGCCGGCGATCGGGCGATTGATGTTGGCAAAGCGGCCGCCACTGGCCTTGTTCCAGGTCCAGACCTTTGGGGGTGTATAGGGAGCTTCGTCTGTCACGGGGGTCCTCCGGCGATGCCTTTTTGCGTTGACCCGTTCTACGCGGACATGCCGCGCAGCGGAAGGCGGAAGCCGCTTTCGGATATGTTCTGGCTGAATGGCTTTCACACGCCGCACGCGCTGGCCGCAGTGACGTCTACGCACAATACCCCGTGATCACGGCGGCTTAGCCTCGGCATGAGCCGCGGCCGATCGTCCGAAAACGTCCAACGAAAATCAGGGGAGTGATACGGCCATGCGATCGCCTATCTGCACCATGCTCGGCATCGAATTCCCGCTGCTCGCCTTCAGCCATTGCCGCGACGTGGTCGCGGCCGTCAGCCGCGCCGGCGGCTTCGGCATGTTCGGAGCCACAGCGCATTCCCCCGAAAGCTTGGAGCAGGAGCTCGCCTGGATCGATGCGCATGTCGACGGCAAGCCCTACGGCATCGACGTGCTGATCCCCGAAAACATGTCGACGTCGGGCGAACGTGACGTCACCTGGAACAGCCTGGAAGCCCGCATCCCGCAGGCCCATCGCGACTATACGCGCGACCTGCTGACGCGTTACGGCATTACGCCTGTGACGCGGGAGGTGGCCGACGATGTGCCGCAGCCATTCGATGGCACCCGCGCGCTCGAACTGCTCGACGTCGCTTTCCGTCACCCGATCCGGCTGATCGCCAACGCGCTGGGCGTGCCACCGCCGGCGATGATCGAACGCGGGCGCGCGCATGGCGTGCCGGTGGCCGCCCTGGTCGGCGCCAAGGAGCACGCGCTGCGCCAGGTCGCGGCTGGCGTCGACATTCTCGTCGTGCAAGGCACCGAGGCCGGCGGCCATTGTGGCGAGGTCTCGACCATGGTGCTGGTGCCGGAGGTGATCAAGGCCATCAAGGACATTCGCGATGTGCCGGTGCTGGCAGCCGGCGGCATCATGACCGGGCGGCAGATGGCCGCCTGCATGGCGATGGGCGCGGCCGGCGCTTGGACCGGGTCGGTGTGGCTCGCGACTGTCGAAGCTGAAACCAGCGAAATTTTCCGCGAGAAGATGATCGCGGCCTCATCGCGTGATGCCGTGCGCTCCCGCGGCCGCACCGGCAAGCCCGCGCGGCAACTCCGTTCAGTCTGGACTGACGCCTGGGACCGCGCACCGCAGAGCCCCGGTGCGCTGCCGATGCCCCTGCAATCGATCATCAGCCGAGATGCTTTCGAGGCGATTGATCGGGCCGCCACGGGCGGCAATGCGCAGGCGCGCGATCTCGTCAGCTATTTCGTCGGCCAAGGCGTCGGGCTGATCGACAGCGTCAAATCGGCAGGCCACGTGGTGCAGGAGTTCAAGGAGGATTTCATCGACGCGGTGGCGCATATGAACGCGCTGCTGGAGGAGTAGTTTTTGCCTCTTCACCACCGCCGTCATTGCGAGGAGCGTCAGCGACGAAGCAATCCAGAATCGCGTGTGGGACTCTGGATCGCTTCCGCCGTCGCTCTCCGGTCTATGGCGGACACGTCGCTCCGCTCGCAATGACGGTGGTGATGACGAAATGGACTGACCGCCCACGCATGCGCTGAGGTCAGCGCACCCTGTCCGTTTCCGGATTGCTTCAACCTGCCGACAATGACAAAGCAGGACCAACAACGAAACCGCAACCTGGAAACGCAATGAGCCCGCTCTCCGCAGACCGCATCCCCGTCATCGTCGGCATCGGCGAGATCGTCGACCGGCCGACCGATCTCGCCGCCGGCCTGGAGCCGATGGCACTGCTCGAGCAGGCGGTCAGGCGCGCCGAGGCGGACGCGGGCGCGTCACTGATCGGCGACATCGGCTCGCTCGACGTGGTCAATTTCCTGAGCTGGCGCTACCTCGATCCGGAGCAGATGCTGGCGCAGCGGCTCGGCATCAAGCCCGCACACTGCTACTATGGCCCCGTCGGCGGCGAGAGCCCGATCCGTTACCTGCATGAGGCGGCGTTGCGCATCGCGCGCGGCGAATGCGAGGTCGCGGCCGTTTGCGGCGCCGAGGCGCAATCCACCGCAACCAAGGCCGAGCGCTTGGGCATCACCCTGCCCTGGACGCCGTTCGCCCATGACGTCGAGGAGCCGAAGCGCGGCGCGGCGTTTCAGAAGCCGCTCGCGGTCAAGCTCGGTGTCTTCCGCCCGGTCACCGTCTATCCGTTCTACGAGGCTGCAAGCAGCGCGGCCTGGGGCCAAACACCACGGCAGGCATTGAACGAGTCAGGCGAGCTGTGGTCGCGCTATTCGGCTGTCGCGACCAGCAATCCGAACGCCTGGCTGAAGCGGCGTTTCGCGCCCAACGAAATCACGACGCCATCCGCCGACAACCGCCCGATCGCCTGGCCGTACACCAAGCTGATGGTGGCCAATCCGATGGTCAACATGGGCGCTGCGCTGATCCTCACCAGCCTCGCGCGCGCCCGCGCCGCCGGGATCGCCGAGGACCGCCTGATCTATCCGCTCGGCGGCGCCTCGGCGGAGGACCCGCGCGACTACCTCACGCGCGACCAGTTCGTCGAAAGTCATCCGCAGAACGCGGTGCTCCAGACGGTGATGGCACTCGCAGGCGGCAATGGAAGCGCCTTTGACGCGATCGAGCTCTATAGCTGCTTTCCGTGCGTGCCGAAGATGGCACGACGCACGCTCGGCCTCGGCCTCGATGTCGAGCCGACAGTGACCGGCGGGCTGACCTTCTTCGGCGCACCACTCAACACCTACATGACACATGCGGCCTGCGCGATGGTGCGGCGCTTGCGCGACGGCGCCAAAGACGGTGCAAAGCTCGGCCTGCTCTACGGCCAGGGCGGCTTCGTCACCAAGCATCATGCGCTGGTGCTCTCGCGCGAAGCGCCGAGAGAGGCGCTATCGCAGGAGGTCAGCGTGCAGGCGAAGGCCGACCGCGGCCGCGGCGCCGCGCCGGAATTCGTCACCGAGGCTTCAGGGCGCGGCAAGGTCGAGAGCTACACGGCGCTGCATGGCCGCGACGGCGCGGTCGAGCACGGCGTGGTGATGCTGCGGACGGAGGCGAATGCGCGGACGCTGGCGCGCGTGCCAGCCACCGATACGGCGACATTGGCGCATCTGATGAGCATGGAACGAACGCCGGTCGGCTCGCTCGGCGAAATCACGATGGCAGCGGACGGCGTGCCCGAGTGGCGGGTTAGTTAAAGTATCAGAGCGAATAACTGCGCCTCGCTCGAAGCCGGCAGCGGCGATGCGCATTGATGCGCCCTCTCCCCTTGCGGGAGAGGGCAGCACCGCCGTTTGCCACATACTCGCTTGGGTGAGGGGTTGGCGCGACCACCATGGATCGCGATTGAGGAGAGCCCCCCTCACCCGGCTCGCATTTCGCTTTGCTCATGCGATCCACCCTCTCCCGCAAGGGGAGAGGGTGCACCGGTCGTGGTGAAAGACTGAGAGCGGAAAAAAAGACGCTACATCTATGATGTTGCGCTTACCTCGGCGGCTGCGCCTCCGAGACCTTTTCGGGCTTGGCGTCTTTCTTCTCGCCGGCGACGTGGACCTGGTCGCCATCGGACAGGCCGTCGGGCGGCGCGACGATGACGCGGTCCTCCACCGTGAGGCCCGCGCCGAGCTCGATGTTGCGGCCGAGATCGCGCGCGATGGTGACGTGCTTGAACTTGACCTTGTCGTCAGCCCCAACGGTGGCAACGCGCAGGCCGCTGTGGTCGAAGATCACGGCGCTGGCCGGAATGTGCAGCGGCACGGTGCCGCGATCGAGGTTCAGCTTGACGCTGGCATAGCTGCCCGGCATCAGCTCGCCGCTGGAATTGTCGAGCCCGAGCTGCATCCGCGTGGTGCCTGAGGAGACGTCGACCGACTGCGCGGAGGCTTCCACCGTCGCGGTAAAGGTCTTGGTCGGATATTCCGGCACCGTGATCGTGGCCTTGGCGCCGATCTTCACCGCCGGCACGTAGTTCTGCGGCACGTTGACATAGACGCGCAGCTTCTTGATATCGGAGATCACGAACATCGGCGCGCCGCCGCCGCTTGAATTGATTAGCGCACCAACGTCGGTGTCCCGCGCGGTGACGACGCCGTCGAACGGTACTGTGATCTTCTTGTAGCCGGCCAGCGCCTCCAGCCGCTCGACATTGGCCTGACTGGACTTCACCGCTGCCTTCTTGTTGTTGAGGTCGGCGGTGCGCTCGTCGATCTCCTGCATCGAGACGAAGTTCGAGGCGATCAGAGTCTTGCGGCGGGTCAGCGTCGCCTCCGACAGCACGGCGGACGCCTGCGCGCTGGTGAGGTCGGCACGCGCCTGCAGCAGTTGCTGGTCGAGATCGGGTGCCTCGATCTCGGCGATCACCTGCCCGGCCTTGACCTTGGCGCCGATGTCGACGCTCCAGTTTTTCAGGTAGCCGTTGACGCGGGCGAAGATCGGCGCCCGGGAATAAGCTTCGAGCCGGCCCGGCAAATCGAGATTGTTGTTGAGCACCTTGGCATCGGGTGTGATCACCGCCACGGTCGGAACGGCCTGGTCGTCGGTCCATTCCTTGAGCTTGCTGTCATTCTCCTCGCGGGCGCGGATGCCGGTGACGACCATGGAGACGAGGCCGACGCCCACCACCAGCCCGAACAGACTGAGTTTCCAGCGCGAGACCGACGAACTTGTCTCAGTGGGCATGCGATGTCTCCAGGGCGGCTGCTTCAGTGCCCGCCTGCTTCTTGTGAACCATGCTGAACACGACGGGAACGAACATCAAGGTCGCGAACGTCGCAAAAATCAGGCCACCGATCACGGCCCGGCCGAGCGGGGCATTCTGCTCGCCGCCCTCGCCGAACGCCAGCGCCATCGGCGTCATGCCGATGATCATGGCGAGCGCGGTCATCAGCACCGGGCGGAAGCGTACGAAGCCGGCCTCGATCGCGGCCGCCACGGGATCGCCAAGCTCGGCATAGCGCTCGCGTGCGAACGAGATCACGAGCACGCTGTTGGCGGTGGCGACGCCCATGCACATGATGGCGCCGGTCAGCGCCGGCACCGACATCGTGGTACGGCTCAGGAACAGCATCCAGACAATGCCGGCGAGCGCCGACGGCAACGCCGTGATGATGACGAACGGGTCCGACCAGGACTGGAAGTTCACCACGATCAGGAGATAGATCAGCACCACGGCGCCGAGCAGGCCGAACAGCAGCCCCGAGAAGGCGCTGTTCATGGTCTGCACCTGCCCGAGCAGCACCACCGAGGAGCCCTTCGGCACCTCCTTGGTGCTGTCCGATATCAGCGTCTTGATGTCGTTCGACACGGCGCCGAGGTCGCGGCCCTGCGTGGTCGCATAGATCTGCACCAGCGACTGGATGTCGTATTGCGACACCACCGCGCTTGAGGTCGACCGCTTGATGTCGGCGATTCCGCCTAGGATCGGCGCCGAGGTCGAGCCGCTCGCCGAGATCGGCAGCGCCTCCAGCTTGCTCAGGCTGTCGATCGCGAATTGCGGCGTCTGCATCACGATCGAGTAGGACACGCCGTTCTCGGGATTGAGGTAATAGGTCGGCGCCACCTGCGAGGAGCCCGCGAGGTTGACGACCAGGCTGTTGGTGACGTCGCGCTCGGTCAGGCCGACATATTGCGCGCGGGTGCGGTCGACGTTGATGTTGAAGGTCGGATTGCTCACCGACTGCTGGATGCGCGCATCCGCGATGCCCGGAATGTGCTTGATGCGCGCCAGCAGCTTGTTGGCGTAAGCGAAGTTTCCGGCGATGTCGTTGCCGCGCACCTGCAGGTCGATCGGCGCCGGCGCCCCAAAATTGAGGATCTGGCTGACGATGTCGGCCGGCAGGAACGCGAAGGTCATGCCCGGAAACTGACGCGGCAGCTGCTCGCGCAGCGCGCGGACATACTCCTCGGTCGGCCGGTGGCCTTCCCGGAGCTTGATCTGGACGTCGCCGTCCTGCGGGCCGATCACGCCGGTATTGTTGTAGGTCATGTTGATGCCGGAGATCGGCATGCCGAGGTTATCGGCGAGGGTCTCGATCTCCGACGGCGGGATCACCTTGCGGATCGCCCTCTGCACCTCCGCGAACTGGTTGGCGGTCTCCTCGATGCGAGTGCCGACCTGGGTGCGCGCATGCATCAGGATCGCGCCGGCATCGACCGAGGGAAAGAAGTTGCGGCCGAGATACGGCACCAGAAGAAACGAGACCGCGACAAAGCCGAGGAAACCGAGCAGGAACACCGCCCTCGCCTGCATCGCCATCACCAACAGGCCGCGATAGCCGAGACGAATGCGCTCGAACCGCGCCTCGAAGCCGCGCTGGAACATGACCAGCGGGTTGCGTGTCCGCGGCGGGCCGTCCTCGCCGTGATCGACATGGGCCTTCAGCAGATACTTCGCCATGGTCGGCACCAAAGTGCGCGACAGGATGAACGACCACAGCATGGCGAACATCACCGCTTCAGCCATCGGCACGAACAGGAAGCGGGCGACGCCGGTGAGGAAGAACATCGGCACGA
>NZ_JBARGP010000432.1:0-10380 GCF_049798375.1 Bradyrhizobium sp. | reverse complement strand
CCGCGACAATGAAGTGGCGATCGCGCAGAAGGATCTGCAGGCGCGGCAGCAGACGCTGGAGATCGAGCGCACCAAGAAGGAGGCCGAGCTCAGCCAGGAGCGTGACATCGCCAACAAGACGGCGAGCACGCGCGCCGAGGTGGCGAGCGCGACCCAAACCGCTTGGCTCACGGAAGAGAATGCCCGTATCGAAGCCCAGCAGAAGATCGCGCAACGCGAGGCCGAGGCGTTGAAGGTGCGGGAGACCGCCGCGATCGAATCCAACCTCTCGATCAACAGGCGCAAGACCGACGCCGACCGCGAGATCCGGATCGCGACCCAGGACAACGACATCCAGATCGCCACCAAGAGCAAGGAGACCTCGGAGGCGCATGCGGTTGCGAAGGCGGCCGAGGCGCTCGCCGTGTCGGCCGAGGAAAAGGTGACGACCGCGCGCGCGCTCGAAATTGCCGACCGTGAACGTCAGACCGCCGTGATGGCGGCGCGAAAAGAGGCCGAGCAGCGCTCGACCGGCATCACGGTGGCGGCCGAGGCCGAGAAGCGCGCCGCGGTCGATCGCGGCGAGGCGGCGAAGACGCTCGCCACGCCGAGGCCGAGGCCAACAAGATCAAGGCGGTCGGCGTGCGCCAGATCGGTGAGGCCGAGGCTGCCGTCATCCTGTTGAAGAACGAGGCGCAGAACAAGCTCGGCAGCAATGTGATCGATTTTGAGCTCGCCAAGCAGCGGATCGCGACCATGCCCGCCGCGCTCGGCGAGATGGTGAAGCCGATCGCCAATCTCAAGGATGTCCGCATCCTGCACACCGGCGGCATGCTCGGCGGCAACGGCAATGGCGGCGGCAATGTCGGCTTCGGCGAGGGCCTCGCCGGCGAGCTGCTGCGCGTGCATGCACTGAAGCCTTTGATCGACGAGATCTTGATTCAGTCCGGCTTCGCGCCGGGCGACGACCCGGTCAAGGCGCTCGCGGGCGTGGTGCTGCCGAGCAGCGACGGCAGGAGCGAGGCCAGAGGAGACCTTAAGGGCGACGTCAAGGCGAACCTTCTCAAGGCCAACGTCGTCAACGACAAGCCGCTGCCGTCATCACCGCAGTCGTGAGGTTGGTGTCGTGCGGTTCGATGTCGCGCCAGGCCGAGTGCCACCCTCCCCTGGAGGGGCAGGGTCGCTCGCGCAAGCGAGCGGGTGGGTGATGCCGCGGCAGCCGACCAGGCCGTGAGATCACCCCACCCCGTCTCACATTCCGCTGCGCTTCACGTGAGCCGACCCTTCCCCTCCAGGGGAGGATGAGAGCTTCTTCCGTCATACTGTTTAGTCGGAGAATAAAAACCCCGGGAGTGGGGGCGGCGCTGGAGGTGCCGCCGCCCCCACCCGGCACGTCATGGCACGGAAGTCCATGAGGCGCGGCCCTCCGCGAACAACTGGGGCGCGGAGGATGAGGGGTCGTTAAACCATAGCCCGAAACGTGACGGACTTGCGCCCCTGAAAAGATCACGTTTGCGTCAGCTTTTCGATTCCAAAAACCTCGCTACTCGATCACGGCATGGTCCGCAGGCGCCGCCTGCGCGCGCAACGCCGTTTTGCTGGAGCCGATGATGACGGCGAGCGGGATCGAGACCAGGATGAAGCTCATCACCAGCTGGTAGTCGTGCGAGAAGGCCAGGATCTGCGCCTGGATCGAGAGCATGGCGTCGGCCATGGCGCGGCCGGCGTCGCTCGACATGTTGATCATGCGTGACACGTCCGGCATCTGCAGCGCATGATTGAACGGCGTAATGTGCTCGTTCAGGATGGCATGGTAGCGCCGCGCACCTTCGGTCAGCTGGGCAATCGCGATCGAGATGCCGATCGAGCTCGCGACGTTCCGGACCAGGGTCAGCATCGAGGTGCCGTCGGTGCGCAGATAGCCGGGCAGGCTGAGGAATGCCACCGTCGACAGCGGCACGAACACGAGGCCGAAGCCGAAGCCCTGCATGATGCTGACGCCCACGATCTCGGGCACGCCGGTCTGGTCGGTCCAGCCGGTCATCCTGAACAGCGACACCGCGGTCAGGCTGAGGCCGGTGATGATCAGGGTCCGCGCCTCGACATAGCGCATCAGCCGGCCGACGATCATCATCGCGACAAAGGTGCCGCAGCCGCGCGTCGCCAGCAACATGCCGGCGGTAATGATGGGATAGCCGATCACGTTCTGCAGATAGGGCGAGGCCAGCGCCATGGTCGAGTACAGCACCAGGCCCATCACGATCATGAACACGCAGCCGCCGACGAAATTCTTGTCCTTGAACAGCTCGAAGCGAACGAACGGCCGCGCCGTGGTCAGCGAATGCGCGAAGAAATAATAGAAGCCGATCGCCGCGATGATGAACTCGATGATGATCTCGCTGGATTCGAGCCAGCCCTGGTCCTCGCCGCGATCGAGCGCGATCTGCAAGGAGCCGATGCCGATCGCGAGCGCGACGAAGCCGAACCAGTCGAATGTCAGTTCGGTATTCGGCTTGGTCTCGTCCATGAACGCCAACAGCCCGAGCACAGTGATGATGCCGAACGGCAGATTGACGAAGAACACCCAGTGCCAGGAATAGGCTTCGGTCAGCCAGGCGCCGAGCGAGGGCCCCATGA
This sequence comes from Bradyrhizobium sp., assembly GCF_049798375.1. Lineage (GTDB taxonomy): Bacteria > Pseudomonadota > Alphaproteobacteria > Rhizobiales > Xanthobacteraceae > Bradyrhizobium. Next base: position 7,764 of record NZ_JBARGP010000432.1, on the reverse strand, counting down.
TCGGGCCCATCATCACGCCCATGCCCCAGATCGACATCGCCTTGGCCCGCTCATGCAGCGCGTAGGAATCGAGCATGACCGCCTGCGACAGCGGCACCAGCGCGGCGCCGAACACGCCCTGCAGCAGGCGGAACAGCACCATCTGGTTGATGTCTTGCGCCAGCCCGCACAGCACTGAGGCGATGGTGAAGCCGGCCGAGCAGATGATGAAGGTGCGCTTGCGGCCGAACCGGTTGGCGATCCACCCCACCGGCGCGGTCATGATCGCCGCCGCGACGATGTAGGAGGTCAAGACCCAGTTGATCTGGTCCTGCGAGGCTGACAGCGTGCCCTGCATGTAGGGCAGCGCGACATTGGCGATGGTGGTGTCGAGCGCCTGCATGATCGTCGCCGTCATGGCGCAGATCGTCACCATGTTGCGGCGGAAGCCTGGAACGGCCGAAGGTGAAATCGCAGGCGCGCTCATCGCGTTACTCGGCCTTCTCGGCGGCGTGCGCTCTGCCGAGCAGCCCGGCCAGCGAGCGCTCGTGCTTGGTGTCGATCGAGACGTTGACGCTCATGCCGGCCTTGAGCTTGGCGACGAACTTGTCATCCTTGTCGAAATAGATTCGCACCGGCACCCGCTGCACCACCTTGACGAAATTGCCGGTGGCGTTCTGCGGCGGCAGGATCGCAAACTGCGCGCCGGTGCCCGGCGACAGCGAGCCGATGGTGCCCTTGAAGGCGTGGTTCGGGAAGGCGTCGACGTCGAGCTCGACGGTCTGGCCGACGCCGACATAAGTGAAGTCGCTTTCCTTCAAATTGGCGTCGACCCAGGGATCGGCGATGTCGATCACCGAAAACACCGGCGTGCCGGCGGTGACGAAGCGGCCGAGCTGGATCTGCTCGACCTGGGTGGCGATGCCGGCCATCGGCGCCCGCAGCACGGTGTGGTCGAGGTTGCGCTGTGCCTCCTCGAGCTTGGCCTTGGCCTGGACGTAGGGCGGGAACTGCTCCAGCGGCAGGTCGGTATTGCCGAGCAACTGGGTCTTGGCGCTCGAGATCTGCTGCTTGATGAACTGCACCTGCGCGCTGGCGGTGACAAAGGCCACCGAGGCGTTGTCGAGATCGAGCTGCGAGCCGTAATTGCTCTTGGCGAGCGTCGACTTGCGATCGACGTCCTTCTGCTTCAGCTCGACGCCCTTGGTGGCAAGATCCAGCATCTGGTCGTAGATCTTGATGTTGGCGAGCAGGTTTTCATAGGTCGTCTGGGTTTGCGCCAGCGCCGCCTTGGCCTGGTCGACCGCGAGCCGGTACGGCACCGGATCAATCTCGAACAGCTCGTCGCCCTGGTTGACTGGCTGGCCTTCCTTGACGACGATCTTGGTGATCTTGCCGGAGATGTCAGGCGTGATCAGCACCTTCTGCGCGCCGACATAGGCGTCGTCCGTCGTCACGTAGCGGCCGCCGTTCAGATAGAGCACCAAGCCGCCGACGACGGCGACGATCGGCAGCACCACCAGGAGAAGCGTGCGGCGATACCGCCTGAAGCCGCGCTTCTGCGGCACTGGCGCGATGGCTGGCGCGGGAGCGCCCGCTTTCTGGTCGGGAGCGAGTTTCAGGGCTGGCTCAGCCATAGTGCTGTTCCTTTCGCTGTTCCTCGCAGAGGGACTGGAGGGCATTACGGAGGTTTTCTTTGATGTCTTCGAGCTGGGTCATCAGCCGCTCGGCTTCAGTGGGCGGAATACCGTCCAGCGCCGTCGCGGTAATCTCGGAGCGCAGGCCGCCCAGCTTGGCGAGCAATGGCTTGGCCGCTTGCTTCAGATGGAGCCGGTTGACGCGGCGGTCGGTGTCGTCGCCGCGGCGCTCGATCCAGCCATTGTCGCACAATTTGTCGATCAGCCGCGTCAGGGTGATCGGCTGCATCTCCATCTGCTCGGCCAATTCCGTCTGCTTCATCCCCTCGGTGCGCTCGACCTTGGCGAGCACGGCCCATTGGGCGCGGGTGATGCCATAGCGGCTAGCCGCCTTGTCGGCATAGGCACGCATCAGGCGCTGCAGTTCGGCGAGCGTAAACAGGAAGTTCATGTCCACGGTGTCGTGGGTCATCGGTCCGCCGCTGGTCAGGGAAATAAGCTTTGGCTCCAATAAGCCTGGAATATAATAAGCAAGCTCATTAATTTTTTCTACCTCGCCGGTCCGGCTGTTTCGGAGTGCAGCTCCGAATAGGATGCATGGCTGACGCGGGTCGCTTTGGCGGTCACGGCCAAGAAATGTTAGGATCGCCGGCGATGACCTCTGCGAAACCGGCTTTTCCATCCCCCGATCACGATCATGGCCGCTGCACGGCGGACGCGATCGACCACGCCGAGCATGTCTGTGCGCAGCGGGCACAGAAATTCACGCCACTGCGGCGCCAGGTGCTGCGGGCGCTGCTGTCGAGCCACCGGCCGCTCGGGGCCTATGAGATAATCGAGGAACTGGCTCGGGCGGCGCCGCGTCCGGCCCCGATCACGGTCTATCGTGCGCTGGATTTCCTGATGGCCAACGGACTGGTGCACCGGATCGAGAGCCGGAACGCTTATCTCGCTTGCGCCCATGACCACGACAGCACGGCGCTGGTGGCATTTTTGATCTGCGAGCGCTGCGGCGCGGTCGGCGAGATTCCGGCTGCGTCGATTGCCGACAGCCTGAGGGCCGCCGCCGGTGCCTTGGGCTTCGCGTCCAAACTGTCGGTGGTCGAGATCACCGGCACCTGCGCGCATTGCCAGCAGGCGGCGTGACCGCGATAACCTCAAATAAGAACAAAAACGCCAAAACGCCCGGGAGCAAATGTCCCTAAAACCATCGATGTCGTCAGCAGCCCGTCCACTCGATCCGGGCGCCATCGCCCTGATCCTCGTGCTTTGCCTGACCTGGGCTTTCAATCAGATCGCCATCAAGCTCGCGCTGCCTGAAATCCCGCCGATGCTGCAGGCCGCCCTGCGCTCGGCCGCTGCGCTCCCGGTGCTGTTGCTGCTGGCGCGGATTCGCGGCGTGAAAATGTTCGAGCGCGACGGCACCTTGGGCGCGGGCCTGTTCGCCGGCGTGCTGTTCGGCCTCGAATTCGTGTTGATCTACCGCGGCCTGCAGCTCACTTCGGCCTCGCGCGCGGTGGTGTTCCTCTATACGGCGCCGTTCTTCGTCGCGCTGGGCTCGTTCCGCTTTCTCGGCGAGCGGCTCGGCCCATCGCAATGGGGCGGGCTTGCCTTGAGCTTCCTGGGCGTGGCGTTGGCGATGGGGGTGCCGCAGGCCAATGTCGACGGCAAGGTGCTGCTGGGCGACCTGCTGATCGTGCTCGGCGGCATGCTCTGGGGCGCCACCACCGTGGTCGCCAAGGGAACGCGGCTGCGGTTCGCACCGCCCGAGAAGGCACTGGGATACCAGGTCGCAACCTCAATCCCGATCCTGGGCACGGCGGCCTTCCTGTTCGGCGAGCGGATCACCCACATGCCGAGCCCCTTCGTCATGGGACTCATGGCCTGGCAGGCATTCTGGGTGGTCGGAACCACATTCACGATCTGGTTTGCGCTGGTGAAGACCTATTCCGCCAGCAAATTGTCGGCATTCACCTTCATCACCCCTTTATTCGGGGTGGTGGCGAGCTATTTCATCATGCATGACGCCCTCACGCTCGCCTTTGGCGGGGCCGCGATCCTTGTGATCGCAGGGCTTTTCCTGGTTAACCGGCCCAATCGCAAGCCTGATGCCCCGACTGATCCATTGCTGAATGTCATCAAAACCTGATATCCGAGGCCCCATGAACAAGCCCGAGATCCTGCCTCAAACCGATATCGCCGGACCTTTGCCCCGGCATCAGACCACCCAGGTCATGGTCGGCAACGTCGCCGTCGGCGGCGGCGCGCCGATCGTGGTGCAGTCGATGACCAACACCGACACCGCCGATATCGACGGCACAGTGGCCCAGGTCGCAGCGCTGGCGCGCGCCGGGTCGGAGATGGTCCGCATCACGGTCGATCGCGACGAGGCCGCCGCCGCCGTCCCGCACATCCGCGACCAACTCGCCAAGCGTGGCATCGATACGCCTCTGATCGGCGACTTCCATTACATCGGCCACAAGCTGCTTGCCGAGCATCCGGCCTGTGCCGAGGCGTTGGCCAAGTATCGCATCAATCCCGGCAATGTCGGTTTCAAGGACAAGCGCGACACCCAGTTCGCCGACATCATCGAGATCGCCAACAAGCATGGCAAGCCGGTGCGCATCGGCGCCAATTGGGGCTCGCTCGACCAGGAGCTGCTCAGCAAGCTGATGGATGAGAACGCGGCCTCCGCGAATCCGCGAGATGCCCGCGCCGTGATGCGCGAGGCGATGGTGCAGTCGGCGCTGCATTCGGCGGCCCGTGCCCAGGAACTCGGCATGCCGAAGGAGCGCATCATTCTGTCGGCCAAGGTCTCGGCCGTGCAGGATCTGATCGCGGTCTACCAGGACCTCGCATCGCGTTCGGACTATGCCATCCATCTCGGCCTCACCGAGGCCGGCATGGGCTCGAAGGGCATCGTCGCTTCCTCCGCCGCGCTCGGCATCCTGCTGCAGGGCGGCATCGGGGACACCATCCGCATTTCGCTGACGCCGGAGCCCGGCGGCGATCGCACCCGTGAGGTGCAGGTTGGCCAGGAACTGCTGCAGACCATGGGCTTCCGCACCTTCGTACCGCTGGTCGCGGCCTGCCCGGGCTGCGGCCGCACCACCTCGACCACGTTCCAGGAGCTGGCGAGCTCGATCCAGGGCTTCATCCGCGACGAGATGCCGACCTGGAAGACGAAATATCCCGGCGTCGAAGCGCTCAACGTCGCGGTGATGGGCTGCATCGTCAACGGCCCCGGCGAATCCAAGCACGCCAATATCGGCATCTCGCTGCCCGGCACCGGCGAAGCGCCGGCCGCGCCGGTGTTCGTCGACGGCAAGAAGTTTCGCACCCTGCGCGGCCCGACCATCGCCGCCGACTTCAAGGCGCTCGTCATCGACTACATCGACCAGCGCTACGGCGCAGGTGCGAAGGTGGCCGAGGTGACGGCGGCGGAGTAGTCAACCGGAGCAGGCTCAGGGTTCGGTGCACCCTCTCCCCCTGCGGGAGAGGGTGGCAGCCTCAAGGTGATGCGAAGCATCGCCGGGAGGCTGCCGGGTGAGGGGTTCTCTCCTCCTCGCAGATCCGCGATTGCCGCGCCGACCCCTCACCCAAGCGAGGATGCCGCGGGCTGCCGTGTAGCCCTCTCCCGCAAGGGGAGAGGGCGCAATCATTGGCATAGCCAACTTCCGGCGCTTTAGTGCTCAGCCATGCGAAGGCATGTCGGATTGCACTTCCTTTCTCACGCGCTACCATGCTCCTCAATCAATGAGGGAGACCCGCGCCATGAGCTCGCTCGCCGGCAAGCAGGGGCCACGCTATCGGCATATCGCGGATGATGCCGCGCCGTACGAGACCATCGGCATCGACAAGCTCACGCCCATCATCGGCGCGGAGATTTCCGGCGTCGATATCGGTCGGCTCGTCTCCGGCGATTCCAGCCCGAACCGCCAGATGGACGAAATCCATCGCGCGCTCGCCGAGCATTCCGTGATCTTCTTCCGCGACCAGCGCATCACGCCGGAGCAGCATCTCGCCTTCGGCCGCCGCTTCGGCGAGTTGCATATCCATCCCGCCGCGCCGCATGACGGCTCCGATCCCGCGCTGATGACGATCTACGCCGACAAGGATTCCCCGCGCGCCAATGGCGAGGGCTGGCACTCGGACGTGTCCTGCGACGTCGAGCCGCCGATGGGCTCGATCCTGCACATAAGGCAGTGCCCGCCGCACGGCGGCGACACGCTGTTCGCCAGCATGTATGCGGCCTATGAGGCGCTGTCGGATCGCATGAAAGCCTACCTCGATGGCCTCACTGCGCTGCATGACGGTGAGAGCGTCTATCGCGGGCTCTATGCCAATTACGGCGTCGCCGACCGTCCGGCCTATCCGAGCGCCGAGCATCCGGTGGTCCGCACCCATCCGGTGACCGGCCGCAAGGCGCTCTACGTCAACCGTGGCTTCACCCGCCACATCATCGGCGTCCCCAGAGACGAGAGCGATGCCATCCTCGCCTATCTCTACCAGCACGCCGAAAACCCGCTATTCCAGTGCCGCTTCCGCTGGACCGAGAACGCCATCGCGTTCTGGGACAACCGCTGCACCCAGCACCGCGCGATGTGGGACTACTGGCCACATACCCGTTCGGGTACGCGCGTGACCGTGAAGGGGGAGAGGCCGGTGTGAGGTGCGCTCTGTCCGAGCGAGGACCGCTGTAGCCTGGATGAGCGAAGCGACATCCCGGATGTTGCGGAGCCCCGCATATCGCTGGCTTCGCTGGAACGGTTGGCAGCGGGGCTGAAGGTGTAGGGTGGGCAAAGGCGCGTCGCACGCTGCTCGTTATCGCTGCGTGATGTTGCGCGCCGTGCCCACCATCTTGCTTGTGGCGCGGGCACGGCGCGCGCGAGAAGCGAATACAGCAAGCATTTTGCCATGCGCGTTTGCCCACCCGACGACTAGCTGAGGAGATGGGCAATGAATCTCGATGTTCGCGAGATGGCGCTCGGCGAAACCGGCATCGTCATCGACTATTTTCATTCGTCGACGCCGGAGCACCTGGAAATGATGGGCGTCGATCCCAGCCGGTTGCCGGCGCGAACGGCCTGGGCCGGACGCTTCAGGGAGCTTGATGCGCTGCCGGTCCCCGGGCGCCCGAACTTCTATGTCATCTGGCGTCTCGACGGTCGCGCCATCGGGTTCTCGAGCTGCGACAAGATCGTATCCGGCAGCCACGCCAACATGCATCTGCATGTCGTGGTGCCGGAGCTGAGGCAGCAGGGCGTGGGTGTCGAATGCGTTCGCCGCACCGTCGAGATCTAGCTCCGGACCTTCGCGCTGAAGCAACTGTTCTGTGAGCCCAACGCCTATAACGGCGCGCCGAACCGCAACGTGCAGAAGGCCGGCTTCAAATATGTAAAGACCTACAAGACGGTGCCGGGTCCGCTCAACTATCATCAGGCTGTAACGCGCTGGGTGATCGAACGCTGAAGCGGCGGCTGCCGACTGCACTTCAGATGTTGTCCCGGCGGACGCTGCGACCCAAAGCCACCTTCCGTCGTAATTTACCGCGATGCCGCTCCAGCTTTCGCAACAATCATCAGTGGTGATGGGTTCGGCTCACGGCAGGAATGACACCATTCATTTCCTTGACTAATCGCATCTGATCGACGGCGGCTCAGCCGATTTGCGCCACGAGCGCACTTTACCAAAACCTGCCCGATCCTTCCGTAAAAAAGAAATCGCTTGCGCCGTCGGGCAAATCAGATGCACATTTCCGCGCGTCACGGCTCGATCAAGAGGGGCGCTTCGCGATCGTCACGAACGTTGAGCCGGCGACGCGGTGGACGCGATGTATCGCAGTGGACGATCAGTTCACGGACGAACGATACGGCGCGGACGGCGAAATCGCATGGTCCTGGCATCCCGGTGCTGATGCCAAGTTCGCAGCGCTCGACGGGCGCACGGATGACGGGGGCAATAACGCCGGTCCCCGGGGAGAGTGCGTATAAGCCGTAACACCATCGCGCAGGGAGGGCCGGGAGGCGGATTCAATCGGTCGTCGCAACACTCCTGGATCTGGAGGTTGCGATGACTATTCGAAGGAAGCGATCAACTCGGGCGGCCCTGGGTTCGCTGGGACGCCCGTCTGTTGCGGGGCGTGCTG
>NZ_JBARGP010000431.1:0-6162 GCF_049798375.1 Bradyrhizobium sp. | reverse complement strand
ATACTGGATCGCCCGCCTTCGGGGGCGATGACAGCTGTGATGATGTGATGGCGCGGCTTAAACCGCGCCCGCCTTCTGCGCGTAGTCCCAGGCCGTCTTGGTCATCGGCACCATGCGCTTGACCGATTCGATCGCCTTGTCGTTGGCGGCGGTGCCGTCGCGGATGCGGCCGATGATGCCCTGGAGAATGCCGGCCAGCCGGAACAAATTGTAGGCGAAGTACCAGTTGAGGTCGGGCAGCTTCATGCCGGTGACACCGCAATAGATCTGCGCCGCCTCCCCCATGGTCGGGATGTTCAGCGCCTTGTGGTCGATGCCGGCGAGGCCCGGCATGGTCCACTGCATCAATAGATAAGTGAAATCGGCCATGGGATCGCCGAGCGTCGACAGCTCCCAATCCAGTACCGCGATGACGCGCGGCTCGGTGGCATGGAAGATCATGTTGTCGAGGCGGTAGTCGCCATGCACGATCGAGACCCGCTCCTGCACCGGCAAGGTGCGCGGCAGCCACTCGATCAGCTTCTCCATCTCCGGCAGATGCTCGGTCTCGGAGGCGCGGTACTGCTTGGTCCAGCGGTCGACCTGGCGGGCGAAATAATTGCCTGGCTTGCCGAACTCGCCGAGGCCGATCGCCGCCGGCTCGTAGGCGTGCAGCTTCGCCAGCGTCTCGATCTTGCTCTGGAAGATGGCGCGGCGCTGCGAGGCCTCGACATGCGGCAGCGAGGGATCCCAGAAGACCCGGCCCTCCTCCATCGACATGATGTAGAAGGCGGCGCCGATCACGCTGTCATCGGTGCACAGCGCATAGGCGCGCGCGACCGGAAAGCCCTGCTTGCCGAGCGCCGCGATGACGCGGAATTCGCGATCCACCGCATGCGCCGACGGCAGCAATTTGCCGAACGGCTTGCGGCGCATCACGTAGGAACGCGTGGGGGTATTCAGACGGTAGGTCGGGTTGGACTGGCCGCCCTTGAACTGCAGCACGGTCAGCGGACCGGCGAATCCCTCGACATTCTCCGACATCCAGGCGGCGAGCTTGGCTTCGTCGACGCGATGGCGCTCCTCGACCGGCTTGGTGCCGGAAAAATCCTCGTCCTTCCGCACGGCATCCGCCACGATCAGGCTCCCTTAAGTCTGGTTGGCAAACGTAGGGTGGGCAAAGCCGCGATCACTGATCGCGCCGTGCCCACCGCCACACCATCGCATTGAGAAACGGTGGGCACGCCGCCGCCGGTACCCTTCGGCACCGGCGTTGCTTTGCCCACCCTACGACACTGTCAACTCAGTGGTTCTTGTTTGCATACTTCTTGACTTCGAGCCTGGCAATGGCGCGGTTGTGCACCTCGTCTGGACCGTCAGCCAAACGCAAGGTGCGGATGCCCGCATAATCCTTGGCGAGCCCGGCCTCATCGGACACGCCGGCGCCGCCGAAAGCCTGGATCGCCTCGTCGATGATCTTCAGCGCCATGTTCGGCGCCGCCACCTTGATCATGGCAATCTCGAGCTGTGCGGCCTTGTTGCCGACCCGGTCCATCATGTCCGCCGCCTTCAAGCAAAGCAGGCGCGTCATTTCGATGTTGGTGCGGGCCTCGCCGATGCGCTGCTCCCACACCGAATGCTCGATGATCTTCTTGCCGAACGCCTGACGCGACATCAGCCGCTTCACCATCTTCTCCAGCGACTCCTCGGCCTTGCCGATCGTGCGCATGCAGTGATGGATGCGGCCCGGACCGAGACGGCCCTGCGCGATTTCGAAGCCGCGGCCCTCGCCGAGCAGGATGTTCTCCTTCGGCACCCGGACGTTCTCGAGCAGCACCTGGGCGTGGCCGTGCGGCGCATCGTCGAAGCCGAACACCGGCAGCATCTTCTCGACCTTGATGCCGGGCGTGTCGAGCGGCACCAGGATCTGCGACTGCTGCTGATGCTTGGCCGCCGTGGGATCGGTCTTGCCCATCAGGATCGCGATTTTGCAGCGGGGATCGCCAACGCCCGACGACCACCATTTGCGTCCGTTGATGACGTAATGATCGCCGTCGCGCTCGATCCGGGTCTCGATGTTGGTGGCGTCCGAGGATGCGACCGCCGGCTCGGTCATCAGAAAGGCGGAGCGGATTTCGCCGTCCATCAGAGGGCGCAGCCATTTGCGCTTCTGATCCTTGCTGGCGTAGCGGATGAAGACTTCCATGTTGCCGGTATCCGGCGCCGAGCAGTTGAACACTTCCGATGCCCAGGAGATGTGGCCCATCTCCTCCGACAACAGCGCATATTCAAGATTCGTCAAGCCGGCGCCGCGGAACTCGTCGTCCTCGTGCTCGGACGGCGGCATGAACATGTTCCAGAGCCCTTCGGCCTTCGCCTTGGCCTTCAGCTCTTCCAGGATCGGAATCACTTTCCAGCGACCACCCTCGGCATCCTGCTGCTTGTAGATCGGAACCGCCGGGCGCACGTGCTTGGTCATGAAGCTGTGCACGCGCTCCTGCCATTCCTTCTGCTTCGGCGACAATGTGAAGTCCATGGGACGCTCCTCGGCTCTTATGAAATCGTTGGTCGCACTCTCCGCCCACGCGTCCCCTGCCGCAAGACACTTCTCTCGCAAGAGATTTTTCCGGCACGCGCGACGGCCCGGAAATGCCGCCGCACGAAATCCGCGGATTGACATTCACAGGTCATCAAACGATAGTTTCATACAGATGTTTGAAAATCAACCGCGTCGTGCCATCCTGGAATTGACGGAGAAACGATGCCGAGCGACCTGACCCGAAGCGCCATCCTCGCCGCCGCCGAGCGGCTCTATGCCGAGCGCGGCTTCTCCGACGTCACGCTGCGCGACATCGTCGCGGCGGCGAGCGTCAACCTCGCCGCGGTCAACTATCATTTCGGCTCCAAGGACGAGCTGATCGCGGAATTGTTCGTAACCCGCTCGATCGCGCTCAACCGCGAGCGCCTGCGCGAATTGCGCGCGGCCGAGGAGAAAGGCGGCGGCGCGGCCGATATCCACGCCATCCTGCGGGCGCTGGTCGCGCCGGTGATGCGCGACTGCCTGGGACCGGAGAACGAGCGCTCGACCGGGGCCCGCTTCATGATCCGCGCCTCGATCGAATCGGTGCCGCCCATCCGCCGCATCAAGAACCGCGAGATCGACCACTTACGTAAATTCGCCGCCGCGCTGAAGCGCGCCTTGCCCGGCTGCAGCGAGGTCGAGCTGTATTGGGGTTTGCATTTCGCGCTCGCGATGGCGCACCACACCATCCGCGACAGCGAGCGGCTGACAAAACTGTCGGACGGCCAATGCGACCTCGACGACGTCGCCGGCGTGATCGAGCGGGTGGTGTCGGTCGCAGCCATGGGGCTCGCAGCGCCGCCGGCGGCCGCAAAGGCACCGCCGGCCCGGGCGCGGCAGCTGCAGTAACGCCGTCTCAGATCATCGCGATGCAGTCGATCTCGATGTCAAACGGTCCGGTCCATTCGGGGATGCAGACGAAGATCCGCGCCGGCGGATTGTCGGGGAAATAGCGGGTATAGACCGCATTGACGGCGGCGAAATGCTTCGCCGAGGTGCAGAACAGGTTGCACTTCATCACGTTGTCGAGCGACGCGCCGGCCGCCTCCAGGCACAACTTCATCTGCGCCAGCACGCGCTCGGTCTGTACCTCGATCGGCGCGTTCCCGAGTTCGCCGGTCTCGGGATCGAAGGGCGGCAGGCCCGACACGAACACCATGTTGCCGGCGCGCGTCACCGGCGCCACCGGCAATTTGCTCCAACGTCGGAGAAAGGACGTGATCGGCTCGACCTGGATCACTTCGCGCTTCATCTGTCATCTCCACCAATGGAGGTGACAGCCTAGCGGCATCTCACGTACCACGCTTCGAAACAGGTCGAATAATGCTTGCAGCGCGCTCAGATCGCGCCGCGCTCCCGCAGGCCCGCGATCTTGGCCTCGTCATAGCCGAGCCCGCCCAGCACTTCCCTGGTGTGCTCGCCGAGCAGCGGCGGCGCGCGATAGTCCTTTACCGGCGTCTCCGAGAAGGTCAGCGCGTTGCGGATCAGCGACAGCTGCGGCTCGAACGGATGCTCGGTCTTCACCTCCATGCCGCGCGACTTCACCTGCGGATCGGCGAAGACATGGGCAAAATCGTTGACCGGGCCGCAGGGTACGCCGGCCTTCTCCAACTGCTCCAGCCAGTGCGTCACCGTGTTCTTCAGGAACAGCCCGGCAAAGATCGCCATGATCTCCTTGCCGTTGACGACGCGATCATTGTTCTTGAGAAACTTTGGATTGCTCGCGAGCTCCGGCGCCCCCAGCACCTCGCAGGTTCGCGCGAACTGGCCGTCATTGCCGACTACCAGCATCAGTTCGCCGTCCGCGCAGCGGAACATGCCGGCCGGCATGCCGCCATTGCCCCAGGTGCCGCGGCGCGGCGGCGTCGTGCCGTTGACGAGGTAGATCTGCGCCCAGTGCGACAGCGAGGCGATCACGGTGTCGAGCAGGCAGACGTCGACGTGCTGGCCGACGCCGGTGGTCTTGCGATGATAGAGCGCGGCGAGAATGCCGGTCGAGGTGTTCATGCCGGTCATGTAGTCGACGATCGACGGGCCGACCTTCATTGGCCCTGCCCCGGGCTCGCCGTCCATGTGGCCGGTGACGCTCATCAGCCCGCCCATGGCCTGGAAGATCGCGTCGTAGCCGGCGCGCGGCGCATAAGGCCCAGTCTGGCCGAAGCCGGTCACCGAGCAATAGATGATGCCGGGATTGACGGCGCGGATCGATTCATAGTCGAGGCCATAGCGCTTGAGGTCGCCAACCTTGTAATTCTCCATGAAGACATCGCAGTCTTTGGCGAGCGCGCGGATGATCTCCTGCCCTTCCTTGGAGGCGACGTTGACCGTGACCGACTTCTTGTTGCGGTTGGCGCAGAGATAGAAGGAATTGTTGTTGTTGGCCTTGCCCTCCGGATCGGTCAGGTAAGGCGGACCGAAAGCGCGGGCATCGTCGCCGGTTCCGGGACGCTCCACCTTGATCACCTCGGCGCCGAGATCGCCCAGCATCTGCGCCGACAAGGGACCGGCGAGCACGCGGGTCAGATCGAGAATCTTGATGCCAGAGAGCGGCAAAGCCGACATGAACCTTCCTCCGAAGCTTATTCCTTGTCGCGGGCCGATGACGCCGTCGCGAGATCTTGGTGATGAAGGCTTGCCGATACACCATTTTTCGGCCGCCAGCACTGCGCTTCCGGCATGCCGCCATCCCGTGTGCGGCGATGGTCACCGATGCGCAGACCGGCGGCGCGTCAGGACGACGCGGTGCGGAGCATGCCCCCCCGCTTGGATGCGTGCGTCAGCTCACAACACCGCGGCATCCGAAGGCTTCGCTTCCCTCGCCTGGGCGGCGAGCCGGATTGCCGCGTTGGCGGCGCCAAAGCCCTGATAGTTGCGGCGCTCGACGATCTCGAAGAAGAAGCGCTCCTCGAACACGTGGGTGTAGACCTGGAAGAATTCCCCGTCGCCTTCGCGGTCGTAGAGGATCCGGTTGGCGCGCAGGCTCGCCAACGTCGCGGGATCGAGGTCGTATTTGGCCTCGAGGTCATCATAGTAATTATCGGGGATGTCGAGGAACCCGGCGCCGCGGGCGCGCATTTCGGCCACAGTCGCGAAGATGTCGGTGCAGGCAAAGGCGATGTGCTGCACGCCGGAGCCGAAGAACTCGTTGATGAAGCGCGCCGACTGGGTCCGCGTCGCCGTCGAGCCGTTGAGGATGATTCGCAGGCTGCGGTCGGCGTTGATCAGGGCCTGGCTCGCCACCAGCCCCCTGATGTCGGCGATCTCGAGCTGCGGCAGCCGGATGAGATCGAGGATGCCGGTGTAGAACAGCAGCCACGACAGCATCTCCTCATGCGGCATCGACTGCGAGATGTGATCGATCGTGCTCAGGCGGTCGGCTCGGGAATCGCTGTCTGTCCCGACGAAATCGACGTCCCAGTTGCTGTCGCCGACATCGAGAAAATACAGCAGGCTGCCGCCGACGCCATGGATCGCTGGAATTTCCAGCTCGCCGGGGCCGACCGGCTGGTGGAAGGTCCTGGCCTTGAGCGCTTCCGCGCGCGCCATGACGCGGCCGGCATTGTCGACGTCGAGGCCGATGGCGCAGACGCCGGGGCCATGCG
>NZ_JBARGP010000430.1:0-1719 GCF_049798375.1 Bradyrhizobium sp. | reverse complement strand
AGACTTAAGGTCTCACGCTTGGCGAATTACAGCGTGTCAGACAAGACGGTGCCCGCCGGATGCGTACGTCCCACCCCCGTCATTGCGAGGAGCAAAGCGACGGGCCTGTAAGTATTTCGGCGGTCATGTCGGATTGCAAGGCTGGCATTGGAGGTGTGTGGCCGGAGGGGCGGATGAATCAGGCAGTTTTCAAGGCGCGGCGCCGGCTGATGGCCCATATCAGGTTGTGGGTTATGGCGTGAAGCAAGCAGGCGATGCGCACCTTCGAGAGGCCGCGAAGCACCATCCGTCCAAAGCCTCGATTCTTCAGGCGGGCATGGACGTGTTCGGTGTTACTGCGCCGCTTGTAGACGGCTTTGCCTTCTTCACTGTCCATCCGAGCGCGCCAGTGCTTGAGGCATGGCGGTTCGGCAGCGCGGTTGCGTTCGTATCGCGCCTTGCTCTGCGGTTTGGAAGCTTGCTTGCGGGCCGGAGGCGGGCTGAACACCTGGACGGAGGGGTGGGTTTGCGTAATCATCACGATATCGGCCGCAGTCATCGCGCCGGTATCAGCCAACAGTCGATCCGGCAGCTTGCCACAACGTCGTTCGACCTGCGCTACCATCGCCGGCGCCAGACCACGATCGTTGCGCCGTTGCACCGGCTCGATCGCGACCACGAAGCCACAGGCGCTCGATACCTGCACATTATAGGCGGGCCGCACAGCACCGTCCGCCATCTTCATCAGCGGGGCATCGGGGTCGGTCGTCGAGACACGCTCTTGCTTGGGCTTCTCCTTGGACTGCTTGTCGCTTTTGCCGCCGGCAGACGGGGGCTCGCCCCCCTCGCTCTGGTCCTTCTCTTGTTGCGGCTCGGCAGGATGTTTGGCCAGCGCGGCTGCGACCCGGCGGGCGCGGTCTTCGGCCGCAGAAAGACGACGCTTCGACACCCGCCGTTCGCCTGCCGCAGAATCGGCCTCCAATTCCTGCTTCAGCTCGGCAACTCGGATGCGGGCCTTCTCTTTCAGTTCGCTGAGGCTTTGCTTGCGCCGCATCGACGAACGGCTCGCCGCGGCCCTGACCTTGGTACCATCGGTGATGACTTCGTCCAGCGTGACAAGGCCTTCCTTCATCAAGGCTGCCAGACTGCTTGTCAGAAGGCCATCGAGGTACTCAGCGCTGTCCAGACGGAACTCCGACAGCATGGTATGATTCACTCCGACGCCGCCGCAAATCCAGCGGTAGATCGTATGATGCTCGCACAGCCGCGCCAGCGCGCGGGCCGATCCAACCCCATCGACCGTCGCGTACAGCCAAAGCGCAAGCAGAATGCGCGGATCGGTCGCCGGGCGACCTGGCGTCTCGCCGCGCGCCTTGATGCGATCGTAAAACACCCGAAGGTCCAATCCTTCGACGAAGCACCACACCGCCCGCACCGGATGCTCATCAACCACCAGGCTCTCGAGGTCGACCAATTCAAAACCGGCCTGTCTACGCTCCGCCTGCCGAATGCGAATGTCCATCACCTGCTCCGAATCTACGCAGGCATCGAATCACACCACTTCACCAAAAAAATGACACGCCCGACGAAGCAATCCATGCCTCAGCAGGGGGATGGATTGCTTCGCGTCGCTCGCAATGACGGTCGTTGGGCGACACGGCGATCATCAAAGACATGACCCGCGTAGCCTGCATCGGCGAGTGCATGATCGAGCTGAAGCAGGCCCATGGCGGCCTGTAC
>NZ_JBARGP010000429.1:0-2271 GCF_049798375.1 Bradyrhizobium sp. | reverse complement strand
CGCGTGTGCGACGGATTGCGGCGCATGATCCGCATGCGTTGCCGGTGTGGGATTATTTCAAGCAGGTGTTCTGGAGCTCCGGCGTCGAGTTCGACGAGCAGTCGATGGCCTCGCTCTCCACCGACGTCGTGCTCGATACCCGCGAGCTGCCGGCTCGCGAGCAGATGACCATCACGCTCGACCTGCCGGCCCAGTTCATCATCGTGTTCGAGCCGGTCACCCATGCCTCGCGGTTCATCGACGTGCAGGGCGAGCGGACTGACCAGGTGCAGCACCTTTCGCTGAAATATGACGGCGTCCGCGCCAAGGTCGAGACCACGACCTTGCGGCCGGGGCCGTTGCAGCTCACGCTCGACAACAGGTCCGGCGCGCGCGTGCTGCCGACCGTGATGGTCGCGGCCGATGCACTGCATCACCTGATCGGCCGCCGCAAGCCGTTCCTCACCGCCAAGCGGATGCTGTCGAACCAGACCTTCCGCGACGTGTTCAAGGCCGACAACCTCAATATCGACCAGCGGCTGAAGATCACCTCGCTGACCTTCCTGTTCACCGACCTCAAGAGCTCGACCGAGCTCTACGAGCGGGTCGGCGATCTCGCCGCGTTCGACCTGGTGCGCGCGCATTTCCGGGCGCTGCTCGACATCATCAATGCCGAGAAGGGCGCGGTGGTGAAGACCATCGGCGACGCCGTGATGGCGACCTTCATCAAGCCCGAGCATGCGCTCTCGGCGGGTTTGCGGATGCGCGATGCGATGGCCAGGCTCAACGCCGAGCGCGGCACCGAGGAACTGGTGGTCAAGATCGGCATCCATGAAGGCCCGTGCCTCGCCGTAATGCTCAACGACCGGCAGGATTATTTCGGCCAGACGGTGAACATCGCGGCCCGCGTGCAGAGCCTGTCGACGGCGCAGGAGATCCATCTCACCGCGCCGGTCATCGAGGCGCCCGGCGTCGCCGCCATCCTCGCGCAGGCGCATATCATGCCGATCAAGAAGCAGGCGGCGCTGCGCGGCATCGCCGACAAGATGATGGTGTACGAGATTCCGTAGGTTTCTCGTTCGTCATTCCGGGGCGCCCGAGGGGCGAGCCCGGAATCTCGAGACTGGCTTGCGCGCGCTTCATCTCGAGATTCCGGGTTCGATGCTCCGCGCAAAATGGCATCGCCATTTTGTCGCGCTCGCATCGCCCCGGAATGACGGGACGGTGGTATTCGGCGCCCACCTTTACCGAAATGTCATGCGGCCGAAACGCCGCAGCGGATTGTCTATGCAACTCTGTGACCGCATATCTCGTTGCAATAGGCCGTCACGTCGGCGGCATGGGGCGA
Source organism: Bradyrhizobium sp. (assembly GCF_049798375.1). Lineage (GTDB taxonomy): Bacteria > Pseudomonadota > Alphaproteobacteria > Rhizobiales > Xanthobacteraceae > Bradyrhizobium. The sequence continues at coordinate 944 of NZ_JBARGP010000429.1, read as the reverse complement.
GATTCAAGATCAGAGAGAAACAACGAGATCATGCTGGAAGGATTACGCCAATTTATCGCCGATGTGGTTTCGCCGCATGACACCCCCGCCTTCGACGACAACGGCTATCAGCTCGCCGCCACCGCTTTGCTCATCCACGTCATCTCGCTCGATGGCGAGCCGAGCGCGGTCGAGAAGCGCAAGCTGCACGGCCTGATCGAGGCGCGATTCGGGCTCGACGCCGGCAGCGCGGACAGGCTGATCTCGCAGGCCATGCTGGCCGAAGGTGAAGCGGTGGATCTCTACCACTTCACCAGCGTCATCATGCGCGAGGTCGACGACACCGGGCGGTTGCGCATCGTCGAGATGATGTGGGAGCTGGTCTATGCCGACGGCAAGGTCACCGAATTCGAGGACAATGTGGTGTGGCGGGCCTCGGAGCTGCTCGGCATCTCTGCGCGCGACCGCATCGACCAGAAGCACCTGGTCGCGGCGCGCCGTGCAGATGAGGCACTGGACAGCCGTCCCGTGCGCAGCGCGGGCGCTGCACGCGACATGAAAAAAGTTTAATGTCGGTGGTACTCGGCCGACTCCCGTAAGCTCGTGTAAATCCTCACCGATACGGTGTATCCTGATGCCTGCATCAGGTTGCGGGTACCCTTTGCATGTTCCTTCGTTCCTACGCTCTCCGTTCGCCGCGAGCTGCCAGAAATTGACTTGAGAGCACTGCATTGTGACTGAACGTGTGACGCTGGTGACTGGTGCCTCGGCGGGAATCGGCACCGAATTGGCCCGCGTCTTTGCCGCGAATGGACATCGCCTGGCGCTGGTCGCGCGGCGCGAAGATCGTCTGCATGCGCTGGCGCAAGAACTTGTCGCCAAGGGCGCGCCGGCTCCGCTCGTCATTCCCTGCGATCTCAGAGCGCCCGATGCGGCTGACAGTATCGCGTCGGCGCTCAACGCGG
>NZ_JBARGP010000428.1:0-2082 GCF_049798375.1 Bradyrhizobium sp. | reverse complement strand
GTTCATGCCGGGCACGGCAGATGAGCGGCGATTGCTTGATCCCTTTGATCCCGTTCAGGCGCTGCCGAAATCGGCGGAGTTTCTTGCCGAGCTGCGCAATCAGTTCGGCAATCTCGGGCTTGCGGCGGCGGCCTACAATGCCGGGCCGCGCCGGGTGCAGGATTGGCTCGCCGGCAAGGGGCAGATGCCGTGGGAGACGCGCAACTACGTTTCGGTGATCACAGGCGCGACCGTCGATGACTGGGCCGCCGCGGACAAGGGCGGCAAACCGCCGCCAAACCCGCCGCCGACCTCCTGCCGCGAACTGATGGCGCTGTTGAAGCGCGCGCCGAACCCGTTCGTCACCCAGCTCGAGCAGCATGTCGCGCTGTCAGCCGCCAAGCTGTGGGGCGTACAGCTCGCCGCCGGCTTCGATCGCAACAAGGCGCTCTCGATGTATGCGCGTGCGATCAAGGGGCTCAGCACTGTTATCGGCGATCGCGATCCGAGCCTGCTGTCGTCGGTGATGCGCACGCGCGGCTTCCACGCCTTCTATCAGGTGCGGATCGGCACTGACACGCGGGGCGAGGCCGACGATCTCTGCAACCGCATCCGCCGCGCCAAAGGCGCATGCTTCGTGCTGCGCAATCACGGCGTCAGAGGCTAAGGAGTTGCGCTCGGCGCAGAGCCGCAGGCGCTGCGAAGCGGTTGACGGCGCGATCGGCCGCCCGCTCTATGGCCGCACGATGCAACTCATTCCACTGCGCCCGTGACGCTCCCTCCGCTCGATTCCCCGCGATGGCATGGCGCGATGCGTGCCTTCGGCTGGGGCCTGCGCGCGACATCTGCCACCATCCTGTCGCCGGTGCTGTTCGTCACCTTCATCGGCATCGGCGCGCTGGCGCACGATAGCGGCTTCAGCATGCTCTGGGCGATCCTGAGCACGGTGCTGGTCTGGGCCGGGCCGGCGCAGATCATCCTGGTCTCGACGCTCGGCTCCGGCGTGACCATCGTGCAGGCGGCGATCGCGGTGACGATGAGCGCGATCAGGCTGTTTCCGATGGTGGTCTCGGTGCTGCCCCTGGTGCGCAGGCCGGAGACCAGGCGGCGGGACCTGGTGCTGGTGGCGCATTTCACCGCGGTGACCTTGTGGGTCGAATGCTACCGCTTCCTGCCGCATGTGCCGCGCGAGGGCCGCATCGCCTTCGTGCACGGGCTCGGCACCGGCCTGGTCTCGATCGGGTTCGTCGCCACCATCATCGGCTATCTGCTCGCCGCGAACCTGTCGCAGACCTTCGGCGCGGCGGTGCTGCTGCTGACGCCGCTGGCGTTCCTGTTCTCCACCGCGCGCAATTCCAAGGGCATTGCCGACGGGTTGTCGCTTGGCCTCGGGCTCGTGTTCTATCCGCTGGCCGCGTTGCTCAATAGCGGCGTCGACATCCTGGTCAGCGGCGTCGCCGCCGGCACCATTGCGTTTGGCGTCCACAAATGGCGCGAGCGGCGGGAGTTCGCATGAGCGGCTTCATCGGCGACTGGCACGCGCTCGTGGTGCTGCTGGTGGCGGGCGTCATTCCGAACCAGATCTGGCGCATGCTCGGGCTGTGGCTCGGTGGCGGCATCGACGAAGGCTCCGATCTCCTGATGTGGGTGAAGGCGGTGGCGACCGCGATCCTTGCCGGGGTCATCGCCCAGATCCTGGTGCAGCCGCCGGGCGCGCTGGCCAGCGTGCCCTGGTTCCTGCGCTATGGTGCGCTGGCAGCCGGCTTCGCCGCCTTCATGGTGACGCGCCGCTCGATCTTCGCCGGCGTCGTCTGCGGCGAGGTCGTGATGCTCGCCGGCAAATGGTGGCTCGGCTGATTTGCGCGGCTGATCTGCAATCTGGTAGACTTCGCCAACTGATCGGACCGGATTGATGAGCACAGATACCGACCTCCGCCCGGGTGAAATCACCGTCGACGTGCCACCGCCGCACGATGCGGCGTTGTATTTCATCGGCCGCATCCGCACGCCCTGGACCTCGCGGCTGGATACGCCACGGCAGGGCAGTCCCGAGGGGCCGGTGTGTCGGCTCGAGATCTTCGAGCCCTGGGTGCCGGCCTTGAA
>NZ_JBARGP010000427.1:0-5223 GCF_049798375.1 Bradyrhizobium sp. | reverse complement strand
CTTCTGCGGCATCGTCGGCCTGCGTCCGAGCGTCGGTCGGGTGGCGCACACGCCGGCTTTTGCGGTCGACAACACCACGAGCGTGCAGGGCCCGATGGCGCGCAATGTCGCCGACCTCGCGCTGATGCTGGACGCCATGAGCGGCGAGCATGCGGCCGATCCGCGCTCGCTGCCGGCGCCAGCCACCTCGTTCCTGTCGGCAGCGCGCTCCGGCGCCAGGCCGAAGCGCGTCGCCTATTCACCGGATTTCGGCATCACGCCGGTCGATCCTGAGGTCGCAGCCATCACCCGCAAGGCGGCGCAGCGCTTCGCCGAGGCCGGCGCTATTGTCGAGGAAGCGCATCCGGATCTCAACGAAGCCCATGAATGCTTCCACGTGCTGCGCGCGCTGTCCTTTGCCATGTCGAAGACCGAGCTGCTCCGCACCAAGCGCGATTTGCTCAAGCCCGAGGTGATCTGGAACATCGAGGCGGGGTTGAAGCTCACGGTCGACCAGATTGCGCGCGCGCAGGCGCAGCGGCTCGCCATGACCGAGCGCATGCTGACCTTCTTCGAGACCTATGATCTTCTGCTGTCGCCCGCGACCATCGTGGCGCCGTTCCCGGTGGAGAACCGCTATGTGGCGGAATGCGGCGGCAAGACCTTTGGCAACTACATCGAATGGCTGGCGATCGCCTACGCCGCCACCCTGACCTGCACGCCGGCGCTGTCGCTGCCCTGCGGCTTCACCGCATCAGGCCTGCCGGTGGGATTACAGATCGTAGCCCCGCCCCGCGCCGAAGCCCGGCTGCTCGCCGGCGCCAGGGTGCTGGAGGAGATTCTGGGCGTGCCGACCGGTCCGATCGATCCGCGGCCGCCGAAGGCCTAATAAACGAGCTATCACGCAGAGCGCGGTGCGCTCCCTCTCCCCGTTCTTACGGGGAGAGGGTTGGGGTGAGGGGCAGACGCTCGGACGATGTGAATTTGTTAGACTTGTACCCCCTCACCCGGATCGCTTCGCGATCCGACCTCTCCCCGCAAGCGGGGCGAGGTTATACTGAGCAAGCCGCGCAGCCTTGCCTCAATCGCGGGCCCCGTCATTCGCACTCTGCAAACTCTTCAGCGTCTGCGCGACCATGTCCTCGACCAGCTCTTCGCGGCTGACGTTGATGCTCTTACCCGTCAGCAGGCCCTGCTGCGCCAGCATGACGACGCCGTGCAGCGACGCCCAGACCTGCAGGGCATAACGTTCGCGCAACAGGTCGCGCGGCCCGTCGAGTGCATCGAGCAGCAGCGCAAAGGTCTCCTGCGCGGCGACGTGCAACTCGCTGTCCTCGGCCGCGCAGGCCATGGTTTGCGACGCGAACATCAGCCGATAAATGCCGCTGCGCTCGAGTCCGAACACCAGCGCGGCCTGCGCCAGCCGCGACAGCTTCGAGCGGCGCGACGACGCCGCCACCGCCTGCCGCAACACCGCGTTGAACTGCCGAAAGGCTTCCGCTGTCACCGCAACAAGCAACGCCTCGCGATCGGCAAAATGCCGGTACGGCGCGGGTTGCGACACGCCGAGCGTCTTCGCCAAGGCCTTGATGCTGATCGCCTCCGGGCCGCCCTGCTCCGCTTCGCGCAAGGCCGCCTCGATCAGCGCCTCGCGGAGATCGCCGTGATGATAGGAGTGACGCGGTTTGCGGATGGGATGCGACATGTGATCGGACACGCGAGGTTTCTGGCTTGACAATACCAGCTTCCCGCAATGTAATATCGTATAACTTACAGTGTGGTACGCCGCGCTTCAACGATTGATTTTGGGGAAACGATATCCGCGCGCGTGCCGGTTGGTGCGAGTGTGAGGGAGGCCTGATCCATGCCGCAGCTCAAGGTCCACGTCGATCCGGACAAATGCCAGGGGCACGCCCGCTGCAAGGCCGTGGCGCCCGAGCTATTCGAGTTCGATGCTTACGGCAACGCGCATGAGATCGGCGACGGCGTCGTGCCATCAGGCCTCGAGGACAAGGCCTACCTGGCGCGGGCCAACTGCCCGGAATTCGCAATCGAGGTCATCGAGGAATAGAAGCGACGTGACCGTCCGCCTGTCGAACCCTGAGCGCAATCAGCTGAAGAAGCCGCCAAAGGAAGCCGTTATGTCCGAAGACACGAGCCCCCTGCCGCAGCACCCGCCGGTCACCGACTGGATCAACGATTTCGACCACACCGATCCGAAATGGACTGAAAATCCGTTCCCGATCTGGGACGAGATGCGCAACGCAAGTCCCGTGGTCCATACCGACCGCTTCCTTGGCTGCTACATGCCGACGACCTATGAGGCCGTGCGCGCGATCGCCAACGACACCGAGCACTTCTCGTCTCGCCGGGTGCTGGTCCGCGACGAGCGGCCGGAAATCAAGAACGCCAACGCCGCTCCGCCGATCACCTCCGATCCGCCGGTGCACAAGCCGGCCAAGCAGCTGCTGCTGCCGCCGTTCACGCCGGCCGCGGTTGAAAAGCTCGAGCCGCGCATGCGCGCGATCTGCAACGAGCTGATCGACGAGTTCATCACTGAGGGACGCTGCGACGCGGCGGCGCGCTATACCAAGCATGTCCCGGTGCGCACCATCGCGCATATGCTCGGCATTCCCGAGAAGGACGGCGATCTCTTCATCAAATGGATCCACGCAATCCTCGAGCTCGGCATCAAGAACGAAAGCGCCCTGCTGCAGGCCGTCGACGAAATGACCGAATATTTCGCCGCCGAGATCGAGAAGCGCAGGACCCATCCGACCGACGATCTGATCTCTTATCTGATGAACGCCAAGCTGCCGAACGGCGCGCCGTTGGAAGACGCCCATGTCACCGGCTCGCTGCGGCTGCTGCTGATCGCCGGCATCGACACCACCTGGAGCGCGATCGGCGCCTCGCTCTGGCACCTGGCCAAGACGCCCGAGGATCGCAAGCGCCTCGCCGCCGATCCGTCGCTGATGCCGACCGCGATCGAGGAGCTGCTGCGAGCCTATTCGCCGGTGACGATGGCGCGCGAGGTGATGAAGGAGACGGTGGTCAGCGGCTGCCCGGTCAAGCCGGGCAACATGGTGCTGCTGTCGTTCCCGACCGCGAACCGCGATCCCGCGGTATTCCCGGACGCCGAGAAGGTCGTGCTCGACCGCAAGGAAAACCGCCATGCGGCGTTCGGGCTCGGCATCCATCGCTGCGTCGGTTCCAACCTTGCGCGGATGGAGATGACTGTCGCGATCGAGGAGTGGTTGAAGCGAATCCCGGAGTTCCGGCTCGATCCGGACGGCGAGGTCACCTGGTCGCAGGGCACGGTACGCGGACCGCGGCAATTGCCGATGTTGTTCTGAAGGCTCGGCTGTTCTGAGGTTTTGACATTCCGGTCTCCTGCCGTAGAAGGGAATTAGCAATGAAATTCCCTTCGGAGACCGGACATGACCGACCAGGCGATCAGGCCTGTTGAAGCAGCCACGAACCTCGCCGACGTCGAACGGCGCATCAAGGCGATCCTGATCGGCTCGGCCGGCAATCTGGTCGAGTGGTACGATTTCTACGCCTATACCGCCTTTGCGCTGTATTTCGCGCCGGCGTTTTTCCCGCACTCAGATCCGGTCGTCCAGCAGCTCGACGCAGCGGTATTGTTTGCGGCCACCTTCCTGATGCGCCCCCTGGGCGGCTGGCTGTTCGGCTATCTCGCCGACCATTTCGGCCGCAAGCTGTCGCTCACTGTCTCCGTGCTCTGCATGTGCTTCGGCTCGCTGATCATCGCAGTAACGCCGACCTATGCCACGATCGGCGTCGCTGCGCCCGCGATCCTGGCATTGGCGCGCGTGATCGAAGGCCTCAGCCTCGGCGGCGAATACGGCGCCAGCGCCACCTATCTCACCGAGGTAGCCGATGACAAGCATCGCGGCTTCTACTCCAGCTTCCAATATGTGACCTTGATCGGCGGCCAGCTCACCGCGATCATCGTGCTGCTGCTGCTGCAGAAGGTGTTCCTGACGCAAGATCAACTGAAGGCCTGGGGCTGGCGGATCCCGTTCGTGATCGGCGCACTGCTTGCGATCTTCACCGCCGTGATGCGGCGCGGCCTGCACGAGACCGAGGCGTTCGAACAGGCCAGGAAGGTGGTCAAGCCGAGCGGCTCGATCCTCGAACTGTTGAACTATCCGCGGGAGCTTTTGCTGGTCGTCGGCCTTACCGCCGGCGGCACCGCGGCGTTCTACACCTTCACCACCTACATGCAGACCTTCGTCAAGCTCTCGGTCGGTCTGAGCGCGGACCAGACCACCATGGTGATCTTCGCCTCGCTGGTGTTCGCGACCATCCTGCAGCCGCTCTATGGCGCGCTGTCGGACCGCATCGGCCGCAAGCCGCTGCTGATCTTCTTCGGCGTCGCCGGCACCCTGGCGACGATTCCGATCCTCACCTTGCTGAAGGACACCAAGTCGCCTTTCATCGCCTTCCTGCTGATCTGCGCGGCCTGGATCTTCGTCGCCGGCTATACCTCGATCAACGCGGTGGTAAAGGCTGAATTGTTCCCGACCAATGTCCGCGCGCTCGGCGTCGGCGTGCCCTATGCGCTCACGGTGTCGATCTTCGGCGGCACCGCACCGATGATCGCCCTGTTCCTGAAGAATAACGGGCACGAGAGCTGGTTCTATTACTATCTCTCGGGCATGATCTTCCTGTCGCTCCTGATCTACGCGACCATGCGAGACACCAAGCATGCATCCGCGATGCATCGGCACCAGTGACGGAGAGATGAGATGGCCGATGAGGACCAGCCGCCGCCTGAGAGCAAGCTGACGCGCAGCAAGGCGCGCTGGGCGCGCGAGGGCAAGTTTCTCACCGGCACCGTGGTGCGACCCGAGGAGCAGCGGTTGCCGCCAGGGCAGCATCTGACAAAAGATTGGCCCGTGCTCGATCTCGGGCTGACGCCTGAGATCACCCGCGAGCGCTGGCGGCTCGACGTCTATGGCGCCGTGGAAAATCCGCTGTACTGGGATTTCAACGCCTATCTCGCGCAGGAGCAGCGCCAGTTCGTCTCCGACATCCATTGCGTCACCACTTGGTCGCGTTACGACAACCAATGGGAGGGGCTGGCGACGCGCGACCTGCTCGCCGCCTGCCGCCCGCGCGACCAAGCCGATTTCGTCGTGCTGCATTCCTATGACGGCTACACCACCAATCTGTCGTTGGAGGATTTCGCCGCTGCCGACGCCCTGCTGGCGCATA
>NZ_JBARGP010000426.1:0-9631 GCF_049798375.1 Bradyrhizobium sp. | reverse complement strand
GTGCGGTGTTGGGCAGCGTGGCGCTGGCCGAGCGCGGCCTGATCAATCCCCGCATCGGGCTGGTCGCGGTATGCGGCTTCGTTCTCGCGGCCGCCCTGTTCGCTGGCGACCTCCTGATGCGACATGTCACCGGCGCGCGGCTGTTTCCGTTCGCCGCCCCACTCGGCGGCACGCTCCTGATCGCGAGCTGGCTGGTGCTGACGCTCTCAGCGCTCTGGCCGCGGCAACGATAGGGCTCGCCTGCTTCCTTCTCCCCTTGTGGGAGAAGGTGGCGCGAAGCGCCGGATGAGGGGTCTGCATCTGCGGAGACAGACCCCCACCCGCCGCGCATCTGACGATGCACGCCACCCTCCCCCGCAAGGGGAGAGGGTCGGCAGAGTGCTCGGAGCAAGAGCGCGCTTTCCGGCTCCGTCGCAATCGGCTAGAACCCCGCGCGATTGTCCCAGCCGAGATCCGTAATCCATGACCGACGCGACCGAGATCAGCCCGCTCGATCAGGCCCGAATCCTGTCCGAAGCGCTGCCGCACATGCAGGAATATGATGACGAAACCATCGTCATCAAATATGGCGGCCATGCCATGGGCGCCGAGGACACCGCAAAAGCCTTCGCCCGCGACATCGTGCTCTTGGAGCAGACCGCGATCAATCCGGTGGTCGTGCACGGCGGCGGGCCGCAGATCGCGACCATGCTCAAGCGCCTCGGCATCGTCTCGGAATTCGCCGCCGGCCTGCGCATCACCGACGCCGCCACCATCGAGATCGTCGAGATGGTGCTGGCCGGCTCGGTCAACAAGCAGATCGTCGGCTACATCAACGCGGCCGGCGGCAAAGCCGTGGGGCTCTCCGGCAAAGACGGCAACATGGTGAAGGCGTCCAAGACGACGCGCACCATGATCGATCCCGATTCCAACATCGAGAAGGCGATCGATCTCGGCTTCGTCGGCGATCCCGACAAGGTCGACCTCACGCTGCTCAACCAATTGATCGGCTATGAGCTGATTCCGGTGCTGGCGCCGCTTGCCACATCGCATGACGGCCAGACGCTGAACGTCAACGCCGATACCTTCGCGGGCGCTGTCGCCGGCGCACTGAAGGCCAAGCGGCTCTTGCTGCTGACCGACGTGCCGGGCGTGCTCGACAAATCGAAGAAGCTGATCCCGCAATTGTCGGTGAAGGACGCGCGCAAGCTGATCGCCGACGGCACCATCTCCGGCGGCATGATCCCGAAGGTCGAGACCTGCATCTATGCGCTCGAACAGGGCGTGCAGGGTGTCGTCATTCTCGACGGCAAGGTGCCGCATGCGGTGCTGCTGGAGCTGTTCACCAACCAGGGCACGGGCACGCTGATCCACAAGTGATGGGCATGACGCGGCACACGGGACATGTCAGGGTCGGACTCGTTCCGGCCGTCGCCGTCATGGCCGCGCTCATCGCATTGCTGGCCTCCGCCGCGCCGGCCGTGGCCGACCTGAAAATCTGCAACCGCATGAGCTATGTCGTCGAGGCCGCGATCGGCGTCGACGACAAGGCGACCACCGCGACGCGCGGCTGGTTCAAGATCGATCCCGCCGCCTGCCGCGTGGTGCTGCAGGGGCAATTGACCGCCGATCGCATTCTGCTGCACGCCCGCGCGCTCAGTCTCTACGGCGCCTCGCCGATCGCGCAGAACGGCAACGACGCGCTCTGCGTCGCGGCATCGGATAATTTCGTCATTGCGGCAGCGCGCGAGTGCCGCGCAGGACAGACTGCGGTGCCATTCACGCAGGTGACGCCCACCAAGACCGATGACGGCAATCTCATCGCCTATCTCGCCGAGGGCGCCGAATATGACGACGAGCAGGCGCGGCTCGCCGGCATTCAGCGGCTGCTCGGCATCGCGGGCTATGACATCTCGCCGATCGACGGCGTCGACGGGCCGAAGACGCAAGGCGCGCTGGCGGCGTTCCTGAAAAGCCGCGGCTTGTCGGCCGACATCGTCTCGCAACCGAATTTCTTCACGACGATGATCGACGCGGTGCAGGCGCCCTCGCCGACCGGGCTGACCTGGTGCAACGACACGACCTACAAGGTGATGGCCGCGATCGCGACCGACGACGGCAAGAGCGTGACGAGCCGCGGCTGGTACCACATCGATCCCGGCAAGTGCCTGCATCCGGACATCACGGGACAGCCGAAGCGGGTCTACAGCTTCGCGGAAGCGGTCGATGCCGACAACCGCACCATCAAGCTCAAGGACAAGCCGCTGAACTGGGGCGGCCTGAAGCAGCTCTGCACCCGCGACAGCAAGTTCGAGACCACGGATCAAGGCGATTGCGGCAGCCGCGGCTTCGTTGTGTCCGGCTTCACCACCGTCGACATCGCCGGCAGCGGCAAGACGCTGCGGTTTGGGTTGCCGTGAGCTGGCAGGATGGTGCTCCATACGAGACTGTCGTCCCGGCGAACGCCGGGATCCAAAGCCACCGGCCTGCGTTTTCGAAACGCGGTGCCAACTCTAAAAGAAGGCAACGCCTATCGCGTGCACTCATAGCGGCCGCGGCGTATGGGTCCCGGCGTTCGCCGGGACGACGGCGGAAAATGAAGATGCGGCGTGCGCCGAACTAAGAAATCGAGAGAACGATGACAGCAACGCGCACCTTCGACCACGTCGACACCTGGGTGTTCGATCTCGACAACACGCTGTATCCGCATCACGTCAATCTGTGGCAGCAGGTTGATCAACGGATCGGCGAGTTCGTCGCCAACTGGCTGAAGGTGTCTCCGGACGAAGCGCGCAAGATCCAGAAGGATTATTACCGCCGCTACGGCACCACCATGCGCGGCATGATGACCGAGCACGGCGTGCGCGCCGACGATTTCCTGGCCTACGTGCACAAGATCGATCATTCGCCGCTGGAGCCGAATCCGGCGATGGGCGCCGCAATCGCGCGCCTACCCGGGCGCAAGCTGATCCTGACCAATGGCTCGGTCGACCATGTCGACGCGGTGCTGGCGCGGCTCGGCATTGCCGGCCATTTCCACGGCGTGTTCGACATCATCGCCGCCGAGCTGACGCCGAAACCGGCTCCGGAGACCTACCAAAAGTTTCTCGCGCTGCATGCGGTCGATCCGATGCGCGCGGCGATGTTCGAGGATCTCGCCCGCAATCTCGTGGTGCCGCATGAGCTCGGCATGACCACCGTGCTGGTGGCGCCCGACGGCACCAAGGAGGTGGTACGCGAGGATTGGGAGCTCGAGGGCCGCGGCGAGCCCCATGTCGATCACGTCACGGACGACCTGACGAGATTTTTGCAGCGCCTGGTGAAGTCGTAAGTGCTGATGAGACGATAGGAGCCAACCACCACCACCGTCGTCCCCCGCCCATGCGGGGGACCCAGTACGACGCGGCTTCTCGACCGATCACTGCTCTCTCGGAATACTGGATCGCCGCTTGCGCGGGCGATGACATTGCTGTTAGCAACCAGCGGATTGCTGCGCGGAAGCAACCACCCTCACTTCGTCAGCGGGCAGCCGCTTTCCTTGGCGGTGAAGAAGGCCTTGTCGCCGGGGACGGTTGCGAGCAGCTTGTAGTAGTCCCACGGCTTCTTCGACTCGGCTGGCGACTTGACCTCGAACAGATACATGTCGTGGACCATGCGGCCATTCTCCAGCACCTTACCTTTCGCGAACGCGTCGTCGACCGGCAGCTCCTTGAGCTTCTTCGCCACGGCGTCCGAATCCTTGGTGCCGGCGGCCTTCACCGCCTTCAGATAGGACAGCGTCGCCGAATAGGTGCCGGCATGGATCATGCTCGGCATCCGGCCGGTCCGCTTGAAGAAACGCTCGGAGAAGGCGCGCGCCTTGTCATCGTGATCCCAGTAGAAGCCCTCGGTGAGGACCAGCCCTTGCGCCGCCTCTAGGCCAAGGCCATTGACCTCGGCGAGCGTCATCAAGAGACCGGCGAGCTTCTGGCCGCCCTTGACGATGCCGAATTCGGCCGCCTGCTTGATCGAATTTGTGGTGTCGAGGCCGGCATTGGCGAGGCCGATGATCTTAGCTTTCGAGCTCTGCGCCTGCAGCAGGAATGACGAGAAGTCCGACGAGTTCAGTGGAATCCGCACCGAGCCGACCACCTTGCCGCCATTGGCGGTGACGATGTCGCTGGTATCCTTTTCCAGCGAATAGCCGAAGGCGTAATCGGCGGTCAGGAAGAACCAGCTGTCGCCGCCCGCCTTGACCAGCGCGCCGCCAGTGCCGACCGCGAGCGCATGGGTGTCGAACGCCCAGTGGAAGCCGTAGGGCGTGCAGGCATCGCCGGTAATGCGCGAGCTCGCAGCGCCGACCACGATGTCGATCTTCTTCTTTTCGGCCGACAGCTGCTGCACGGCGAGCGCGACCGAGGACGTCGTCAGCTCGGTGATCATGTCGACGTTTTCAGTGTCATACCAGCGCCGCGCGATCGAGACCGCAAGGTCGGGCTTGTTCTGGTGGTCGGCCGTGACCAGCTCGACCTTCTGGCCCAGCGCTTCGCCGCCGAAATCCTCGATCGCCATCTTGGCGGCCTCGACCGAATATTTGCCGCCGTAATCGGCGTAGACGCCGGATTGATCGTTGAGAATGCCGATCTTGACCTGAGCCGACGCTGGCGCGGCCATCACAAGCGCCCCGACCGCGACAACAGCCAACAAGCCCGATTTCATATGCCTCTCCCAGCCTTTTTGTTTCTGACGAGCTTTACGCCATAAATCAGTTTCGCTCATCTGGCCGCTTTCGACAATGCTGGCAGGAGCCGAGTGCCAACCTGCAGGCGAACAGCAATCCGTGAAACACGAAGCGATCGGTGGCGTCGCGCAGTCGGGCATTTAGTCGCATCCGGTCATGCCGTGCGCTGCAACACCGCATCCACCGCATGGAAAGCCGGGCCGCGCGACTGCCGCGATTGCAGCGCACACAGCCGGCATCATCCCAATTGCCGAGATTTCCCGGTGGCGACCGGGTTGCCTGCGCGCGATGCGCTGGGTATCGTCCTGGCATGCAAGCCGAAGCAATCAGCCATTCAAGGCGAGACGGCTTGAGGGGAGGAAACCATGCGGAACGCACGCGCGTTCGCCGCTGCCGTCCTGTCGCTGCTCGTGATCGCGGCGGTCGCACGCGCGGATGAACCGAAGCAAGAACCCAAGCAAGGCGGCATCTTCCGAATCTATCATCGCGACAGTCCTGCGAATGCCTCGATCCATGAAGGCGCGACCTATTCGGTCAACATCCCGTTCATGCCGGTCTTCAACAACCTCGTGATCTACGACCAGAATATCCCGCAGAACAGCATGAGCGACATCGTCCCGGAGCTCGCGGAGAGCTGGGCCTGGAGCGACGACAAGACCACGCTGACCTTCAAGCTGCGGCAGGGCGTTAAATGGCACGATGGCAAGCCCTTCACCTCGGCCGATGTCAAATGCACCTTCGACATGCTGATGGGCAATTCGCCGCAGAAGTTGCGCCAGAACCCGCGCAAGACCTGGTATGAGCAGGTCAACGAGGTCACGACCAATGGCGACTTCGAGGCCTCCTTCAAGCTAAAGCGGCCGCAGCCGTCGCTGCTGGCGCTGCTCGCCTCCGGTTACACGCCGATCTACCCCTGTCACGTCTCGCCGGCCGAGATGCGCACGCATCCGATCGGTACCGGTCCGTTCAAATTCGTGGAATTCAAGGCCAACGAATCGATCAAGCTGACGCGCAATCCCGACTATTGGAAGAAGGGCCTGCCGCATCTGGACGGCATCGAGTTCACCATCATTCCGAACCGCTCGACCGCCATCCTCGCGTTCGTCGCCGGCAAGTTCGACATGACGTTTCCGACCGAAGTGTCGATCCCGCTGCTGAAGGACGTCAAATCGCAGGCGCCGAACGCGGTCTGCGTGGTCGAGCCGACCAACGTCAACACCAACATCATCGTCAACTCCTCCTCGCCGCCATTCGATAATCTCGACATCCGCCGCGCCATGGCGCTCTCGCTCGACCGCAAGGCGTTCATCTCGATCATGTTCGAGGGACAAGCCGATATCGGCGGCACCATGGAGCCGGCGCCGGCCGGGTTGTGGGCGATGCCGAAGGAGATGCTGGAGCAGATTCCCGGCTACGGGCCTGACGTCAACGCCAACCGCGAGGAGGCGCGCAAGCTGATGCAAAAGGCGGGCTACGGCCCCGACAAGCATCTCGCGGTCAAGGTCTCGACCCGCAATATTCCGGTTTATCGCGATCCCGCCGTGATCCTGATCGACCAGCTCAAGAGCATCTATATCGACGCCGAACTCGAGGTGGTCGAGACCGCCAACTGGTTCGCCAAGATCGCCCGCAAGGATTATGCACTCGGGCTCAATTTGACCGGAAATGCGGTCGATGATCCCGATCAGTCGTTCTACGAGAACTATGCCTGCGGGTCGGAGCGCAATTACACCAACTACTGCAACAAGGACATCGAGAAGCTGTTCGACCAGCAGTCCGCCGAGACCGACACCGAGAAGCGCAAGAAGCTGGTGTGGGAGATCGACAAGAAGCTGCAGGAGGATGTCGCTCGCCCGATCATCTTCCACAGTCGCATGGGGACGTGCTGGCAGCCTTACGTGAAGGGCATCACCATCATGACGAACAGCTCCTACAATGGCTACCGTTACGAGAACGTGTGGCTCGACAAATGAGCAGCAGGCGTTGAGCAGCAGGCGTTGAACTGAAGGAATCGGGAGCAGCCGGTGTTTGCCTATATCGTGCGCCGCCTCGCCCTGATGCTTCTGACCCTGATCGGGATCTCGATCGTCATCTTCGTGTTGCTGCGCGTCGTGCCCGGCAACATCGTCGATATCCTGTTCGACGCCGCCGGCATGGTCGATCCCGCCGATAAGGCCGATCTGCAGCGCCAGCTCGGGCTCGACCAGCCGATAGTAGTGCAATATCTGCATTGGATCGCCGGGCTGCTGCATGGCGACCTCGGCTATTCCTTTGTCTCGGAGAAGCCTGCGCTGCAGGAGATCCTGCCGCGGATTCCGATCACGGCACGGCTCGCCGCCTTCGCGCTGCTGTTCTCCGCGTCGATCGGGATTCCGCTCGGCGTACTGAGCGCCGTCTACCAGGGCACGCGGCTCGACTATGCCTTGCGCGTGATCAGCCTGAGTGGCCTGTCGCTGCCGTCGTTCTGGCTCGGGCTTTTGATCCTCATGGCGTCGGTGGCGATGTTCGACAGCATTCCGATCTTCAATCCGGATCCGAAGACCTTCGGCGAGATGTTTTCGACCTATTGCCTGCCGTCGATGGCGGTCGGCTTTCGCTCTTCGGCGCTGACCATGCGAATCACCCGCTCCTCGATGCTGGAGGTGCTGCGCCAGGACTACATCCGCACCGCGCGCGCCAAGGGGGCCTCCAATGCGTCGGTGAACTTCCATCACGCACTGAAGAACGCGATCCTGCCCGTCATCACCGTGGTCGGCATCGAGGCCGCGTTCCTGATCGGCGGCCTCATCGTCACCGAGACCGTGTTCAACATTCCCGGCATCGCCCGCTTCCTGGTCGAGGCGATCCGCTGGCGCGACTATCCGATCGTGCAAAACCTGGTGATGATCATCGCGGTCGTCGTCGTATCAGCGAATTTCATTGTCGACATGCTCTACGCGGTATTCGACCCGCGTGTCCGCTATTCGGAATGAGGCCCGCATGACCGCCATCAATCTCGATCGCGAGCTGAGACGCGCCGGAGCCGGCGCCCAGGGCTTGCGCTTCCTGTCCTTCATGGCGCGGCGGCATCTGCTCGGCACGATCGGGCTTTGCATCATGCTGGTGTTCGTGCTGTCGGCTGTTTTCGCCAATTTGATCTGCCGCTACGATCCGCTGACTGTGGATTCCGCGCATGCGCTGGCGCGACCCGATTTCAAGCACTGGATGGGCACCGATTCCTTCGGCCGCGACGTCTGGAGCCGGATCATCCATGGCGCGCGCATATCGCTGGCGGTCGGGATCGGCTCGACCACGCTCGGCGGCATCTTCGGCATCATGATCGGCCTGGCTTCGGGCTATCTCTCCGGCTGGGTCGATCTGGTGTTCCAGCGCATCACCGACATCCTGCAGGCGCTGCCGCTGCTGGTTCTGGCGCTGGTGATGACCGCCGCGCTCGGGCCGTCGCTGCCGAACGTGATCATCGCGATCGCAATCCCGCTGGTCCCGGTGGTGTCGCGCGTGGTGCGCGCCAACACGCTGGCGCTGCGCGAGCAGCCCTTCGTCGAGGCCGCGAAATCGATCGGCATGAGCGACACGCGCATCGCGCTGCGCCATGTCCTGCCGAACACGCTGGCGCCGCTGATCGTGCTCGCCACCGCACAGCTTGGCTCGACCATCCTGACCGAAGCTGCGCTGTCCTTCCTCGGCCTCGGCATTCCCGAGCCCTATCCGTCCTGGGGTCGCATGCTCTCCGAATCAGCCGCCGAATACGTCCGCGTTGCGCCGTGGCTGGTGATCTTTCCAGGCGTAGCCATCAGCCTCGCGGTGTTCGGCACCAATCTGTTCGGCGATGCGTTGCGCGACATTCTCGATCCAAGGCAGCGCGGCTGATGCACGGAGCCCGCATCGAGACGCCGGTCCTCGAGGTGAAAGACCTGCAGACGGTCTTCTTCACCAACTCCGGCCTGTTCAAGGCTGTTGACCACGTCTCGTTCAGCCTTCGCCGCGGCGAGACATTGGCGATCGTTGGCGAATCCGGCTGCGGCAAGAGCGTCAGCGCGCTGTCGATCATGCGCCTCATACCCGATCCGCCGGGGCGCATCATCGGCGGCCAGGTGTTGCTCGACGGCACCGATTTGCTCGCGCTCAGCGAAGCGGAGATGCGCGACATCAGGGGCAACCGGATCTCGATGATCTTCCAGGAGCCGATGACCTCGCTCAACCCGGTGATCCGGATCGGCGACCAGATCGCGGAAGCCGTGCGACTGCATCGCAACGTTCAGGCGCGCGAAGCCCGGGATCGCGCGGTCGAGATGCTGAAGCTGGTGCGCATCTCCGAGCCCGCACGGCGCGCGCGGGACTATCCGCATCAGCTCTCCGGCGGCATGCGCCAGCGCGCGATGATCGCGATGGCGCTGGCCTGCCGTCCGGGGCTCCTCGTCGCCGACGAGCCGACCACGGCACTCGACGTCACCATCCAGGCGCAGATCCTCAATCTGATGCTGGAGCTGCAGCAGGAGCTCGGCATGGGGCTGATCCTGATCACGCATGATCTCGGCGTGGTGGCGCAGACCGCGCAGCGCGTCGTGGTGATGTATGCCGGCCGCAAGGTCGAGGAAGCAGACGTGGAAACGCTGTTCGAACAGCCGCTGCATCCCTACACGCGCGGCCTGATGGCCTCGATGCCCAGGCTGCCGCAGGCCGGCGAAACGCAGGCGCGGCTGACCGAGATTTCGGGCACCGTGCCGTCGCTGGTGCGGCTGCCGCCCGGCTGCGCCTTCGCGCCGCGTTGTCCGCTCGCGATCGATCGCTGCCGCAGCGAGAGCCCGCCGCTGCAGAGCTTTGGACATGATCATCAGGCCGCCTGCTGGCGCGCCGGCACGGTTGCGGAGGCCTCGTGAACGACGCGCAGCCCGCCCTGCTGGAGGTCAAGGACCTCGTCAAACATTACCC
>NZ_JBARGP010000425.1:0-4674 GCF_049798375.1 Bradyrhizobium sp. | reverse complement strand
CTGGATGAGACGGCATTCCTCGACGGTCATTCGCTTGCCGGCTTTTTCGTCCGTCATCTCGTTCCGGCCATTGCGCCCGGCATCGGCGTGGCCGCGTTCTTCTGCTTCGTCTTTTCCTGGGTGGAGGTGGTGCTCGCCCGCATCTTGACGACCACCGGCGGCAAGCCGATCACGATGGCCATTAATGCGCTGTTTGGCTTCCGGACCGACGTCGGGCTGGTCATGGCGATGACCGTGCTCGCGATCGTCCCCGGAATTGCGACGATCTATTTTGCGCAAAACCATTTGGCCAAGGGTTTTGTGATCCGGACCTGAGCTATCAAAGGCGAAGCGACGGTCGAGCCGCAGGCGACATGCCGATGAGCCGCGAATCGTCGACGACCGCCGCACCTGAATGCAATGTCGCGTTCGCCGGCGGTCTAGCCACCTTGTCTTACACTATCGAGAAATTGCTCGCGTTCGCCAGGCGCATAGCCCTGGGACGCTCCCGGATAGAATTCAGCGCCACCATCGTAGGGTGCCGGCTGGTAGCGGGTCGGCGCTCTCGGTGGTACGTAGGCAAAACCCGATGCGGGGTCTGCGCGCATGTCCCGATCAGGACGAGCAATCGCGTGCGGCCGGTGCGCGTGATGCACCGGTGCCGCGGTCGCAGATCCACACAGGGTGATCAAAAGGCTCAATGCCAAAATAGAACGCATCGCTCGTTCTCCAATCGACGGCTGCGCCTGCTGAAGTAAGGCGAAGCTCGTGCCATCCCAACATCTAGCGGTTCACGATTGGTCACATCGGTGGCATCGCGCCCGCCCGGTATCGTCTTCATCATGGCGAGGCCGGCGTAAGGTGTCGCGGGTGACCCATGCGCTGCACGGCGGTCATTGTTCGCGCTGATCTCTTGCGCTTCTTGACGCGCTCCGTTCTTCTGTTCGCGGCATCGCCGGCCGGGACGATGCGCGCCTGCCTTTCCTCGCGGCCAACCGGGTACAGCCTCCATGCGTGTCTTCTCCGCCGCCCTCGCCACCGAGACCAACACCTTCGCGCCGATGCCGACGGGCATCGCGACCTTCCACGAACGCGCCTTCTTTCCCGCCGGCCAGCATCCGGACAAGATGCAGATGCATGGCGGGCCACTCTGGGCGGCACGGCAGGTCGGCCCGTCGCGCGGCTGGACGTTGATCGAGGGGCTGGTCGCCGCGGCCGTGCCGAACGGCGTCGTCACCCGCGCTGCGTTCGAGACCATGCGTGACCAGATCCTGGCAGATCTGCGCGCCGCGCTGCCGGTTGACATGGTGCTGCTCGGCCTGCACGGCGCCATGATCGCCGATGGCTATGACGACTGCGAGGGCGAGCTGATCACAGGGGTCCGCGAGATCGTCGGCCCTGATGTCGTGATCGGCGGCACGCTCGATCCGCACTGCCACATGAGCGCGGCGATGATCGACAATGCCGATCTGTTGATCTGCTGGAAGGAATATCCGCACACCGACATCTTTGAGCGCGGGCAAGAGCTGGTCGAACGTTGCGCAGCGCTGGTCGAGAAGCGGCTGACACTTCGCCATGCCCTCGTCGACACATCCATGATCATCACACTGCACACCACGCGCGAGCCGGTGCGCGGCTTCGTCGACCGCATCAGCGCGCTTGAAGGTAAGGACGGCATCGTCTCGGTCTCGGTCGTGCACGGCTTCGCCTGGGGCGACACGCCCGCGATGGGCACCAAGGTGCTGGTCTACAGCGAAGCGGCTATTGATCGCGACGGCGCCAAAGCCAAGGCGCTGGCGCGACGTCTCGCCGACGAGCTGGTCGCGATGCGCGACGCACTGACCGAGCTGACGCCCGGCATCGACGCGGCGATCGACCAGGCGCTGGCGATCGACGGCACCGTCGTGCTCGGCGATGCCAGCGATAATCCGGGCGGTGGCGCGCCCGGCGATTCCACCTACATCCTGCGCCGGCTGCTGGAGCGCAAGGTCGGCAATGCCTGCCTCGGTCCGCTCTGGGAACCGATCGCGGTGCGCATCGCCTTCGATGCCGGCGTCGGCGCCAAACTTCCCTTACGGATCGGCGGCAAGATCGGGCCGTTGTCCGGCGATCCGATCGATGCGATCTGGGAGATCAAGGCGCTGCAAGAGAACATGGTGATGACCGGGCTTGCCGGCACGCCGGCCAAGCTCGGTGACAGCGCTCTGATCGAAAGCGGCGGCGTCGCGGTCGTGATCACGACCTTCCGCTGCCAGACTTTTGGGGTCGACGTCTTCACCCAGCTCGGCTGCGATCCGCGCGCGCGCAAGCTGGTCGGCGTCAAGTCCGCGCAGCATTTTCGCGCCGCCTTCGCGCCGATCGCGACAGCGATCATCATGGTCGAGGCGCCCGGCGTGGTTGCGCGCGATCTCTCGCTGTTGCCGTACAAGAAGATCCAGCGCCCGAAGTGGCCTCTGGACCAACTGCCGAAGGCGTGACCCGAGCCGCTGTCTCAAAACGCGACGGGCATGGCGTTGCTGTTAATTTGTAGAACGCGCTCGGAACGAAGCGCGTCCGAATCGGTGGTGCTGCCCGGTACGTGATGTGTTCATGGCTAGATATCGCGCGCGAGCAGCGCGGCACGCCCATATCCAGTCTGATGGTCCGGACGGCCGATGGATTGATGGTTGAAAACGTAAACGCGCGGCTGTTCCAGAATGCGACGGCCGTGGTGTCCCTCTTAACTTCCTGAACGCGCTCGGAACGAAGCATATCCGAATCGCTGGCGAGGCTGGGTACGCAACCTGTTCACGGCTAGATGTCGGGCCTCGCCGGCGCGGTACGCATATTGAGCCGCGAGATCTGATCTCGCAGGCTGTTTCGCGCGCCTCGAAACGTTAAAGCCCGGCGCAAGCGCCGGGCTTTGGATGTCGAGCCGTCAGGCTGCAATCAGATCAGAACGCGACCTGCGTGCGCATCGCGAACGCATCGAAGGTCGAGCCTGCATTGACGGTGCTGGTGGAGCTGGCCTGCTTGGCGATATCGCCATGCAGGTAGTTGAACATGAAGCGGACGTTGCCGTTGACGTACCAGTTCAGGCCAGCGGTGTAGATATTCTGCCGGCCGCCGGCGATGCCGGCAGCGGTCGCGAGCCGATCGTTCAGGTCCACCGTGCTGAAACGCCCGGCGATTTCCCAGGCACCCCAGCCGCCGGCCTGCCACGAGAACGGCTGCGATGGCTTGACGCCGCCATAGGAAGCGCTCGAGGCGTTGTACTTGCGGCTTTCGCCGGTCAGGATGTAGGTCGCTTCGACATAGCCGCCCTGGAAGTTCAGGCTCGGCGCGCCGGTCGGCGGCAGGCCGGTGTTGGCAGTGCGGTCGATGTTGAACCAGTAATATTCGGCCTGCGCGAAGAACGAGCCATAGGTCCCGGCCGCCTCGACGCCGTAAACCTGGGCGCCGGAGACGTTGGCGATTGCGCCGGTCGAGATCAGCGAGGTCGGATCGATGCGCAACTCCGGACGATCGCTCAGGGTCAGCGTCTGCGCCTGGGTGACGAGGTTACGCGGCGGCTGGATCAGCCACTCCGCGTCGGCGCCGAGATGGACCGAATAGCCGGGGCCGCTCACGACCTGGCCGGCGACGCGCGCCACCGCACCATATTGCTCGCTGGTGCCGGGGGGCGTGACGCTGGAAGCCGAGTGGATCGCGCCGGTTGTCGGACCGGTGACATAACCACCCACCCAGAATTGGTCGTTCCACCAGCGCGAGCCAAAGGCCGATCGGAAATCGCCGGCGGCAATATTCTGGGCAATGACGCCCACCGAGGCGCGCTCCATGAACGGGATGTCGTTCGAGCTCGTGGATTCGTCGAGCGTCCAGGGCAGATCCATGATGCCGCCCTCGATCGCCATCTTGCCGCCGAACGGCTTGAAGCCGGTGTAGCTCAGGTAGGCGTTCTCGACGCCCGAGACGCCGCCGCCCGGAAGCGATCCGGCCGCGGTGCCGCCGAACCCGTCAGACGAACCGCCGAAATCGTAGATGAGCGCGTAGTTCCAGTCGCCGAAAAATTTGCCCAGGATACCGATGCGCGCGCGGCGGAGGTTTTCGCCGCTGTCGAGTTTCTGCGGCGAGGTTGCGGCGCCGTTCGGCCGATAATCATAGCCGCCGACGTCGAAATGAATCCGGCTGGTCAGCGAGATGCAATTCTCGCCATCGGCGGTGCAGATGGTCGGCCGGTTGTTCGGCATCGTCACCAACACGCCAGCGATCGGCGCCGTACCTTTCACCGGGTAGGCCGCATTGGCGTTCATGACGGCCGTCTTGACTTCGGCCTTGGCATTCTCTGCCTTGGCGCTGGCCGTCGCGGCGGCTTGCGTATTTGCCGTGGTCTGCCTCTGCAGCTTGTCGAGCTTCTGCTCCATCATCTTGAGCTGCTGCTTTAACAGCGCGATCTCAGCGTCGTTTCCCCCCGCCGACTGCGCCTGTGCCGCCGAAGCCGTGACGATCCCCATCACGGCCACGATTGTCGCCGTTCGCACCATCATAATCTTAAGCTCCCCATTGCAGGCGCCAAGCAGCCACCCCCGCGCCCGATTTTAGAAAACGTGAATGACTGTACTGCGACAGCCTATCCGTGTTTTCTGATTCCGGCTGTGTGAAAGCTGCCACATGTGCCATCCGCCTGCTTATGGGATGAGCATCATCATGCGAACA
>NZ_JBARGP010000424.1:0-5450 GCF_049798375.1 Bradyrhizobium sp. | reverse complement strand
GGTCGCGGCCGCCAGCAACATCGCGTCATGACCGGCGCGGTGGCCCGATCGCGGCTGGCGCAAAAGCAGCCGTCCGCCGAGAAACGCATCCTCGGAAACGGCGGCCGCGGTGTCATTCATCGAAACGCAACTCATGGGCAAGGCCGGCCTCGGCAAGCAACCGGCGCGCCTGTTGATTGTCGTCCTCGTGCACCAGGATCCGCCGCGGCAGAATGCCGAGCGAGCCCTCGATGATGCTCATGTTCTGGTCGAGCACGAGATGATGAATGTTGGCGCCGTCGAGCAGGGCTTCGATCGCCGAGACCAGCACGATGTCGTTGGTTCGAACCAATTCCCGCAAACGTCATTACTCCGTGTTGGCCTGTCGCGCGAAGCCAATGTCAAGGTCTGCTCGACCCTTCCCTCAACCCCTGCCTCGACCCTTGCCGCAGTGCGCCACAGTTTCTATTGTCCGGCCGGACCATAGCAAAAGCGGAGACCAGCGTGGCGGTTATTGTACCTTTCGAGAGCCCATCGGGCGCTTCGATCGACGGGCTGGTCGCGCTTGTTACAGCCGACATGGAACGGGTCAACGCCACGATCCTGTCGCGGACCGGCTCCGAAGTGACGATGATCCCGGAAGTCGCCAACCATCTGATCTCGTCGGGCGGCAAGCGGCTGCGGCCGATGCTGACGCTCGCGATGGCCAATCTCACCGGCTATACCGGCGATGGCCATATCAAGCTCGCCGCCGCGGTCGAATTCATGCATACCGCCACCCTGCTCCACGACGATGTCGTCGACGAGAGCGAGATGCGCCGCGGCAAATTGTCCGCTCGTATGCTGTGGGGCAACGAGGCCAGCGTGCTGGTCGGCGACTTCCTGCTCGGCCAGGCGTTCCGGATGATGGTCGAGGTCGGCTCGCTGCGCGCGCTCGACATCCTCTCCGCGGCGGCCGCCACCATCGCCGAAGGCGAGGTGATGCAACTCGCGGCCGCCAAGAATACCGCAACCACCGAGGACGAATATCTCGCTGTGATCCGCGGCAAGACGGCTGAATTGTTCGCCGCCGCCTGCGAGGTCGGGCCGGTGCTCGCCAACCGGCCGAAGGCGGAGCAGACCGCCTGCCGCTCGGTCGGCATGAATCTCGGCATCGCCTTTCAGCTGGTCGACGACGTGCTCGACTATGGCGGCAAGTCCGCCAAGCTCGGCAAGAACATCGGCGACGATTTCCGCGAGGGCAAGATCACGCTGCCGGTGGTGCTGGCCTTCCGGCGCGGCTCCGACAGCGAGCGCGCGTTCTGGGTCAAGGCGCTGGAGCGCGGCGAGATCGGCGATGCCGATCTCGATCACGCCATCGGGCTGATGAACAAGCACCGCGCGCTGGAGGACACGATCAGCCGCGCCCATCATTACGGCGCGATGGCGGTCGATGCGCTGGCGCTGTTTCCGGCCTCGCCGATGAAGACGGCCCTCGAGCAGGTCGTCGCGTTTTGCCTGGCGCGGTCGTACTAACCCTTTCCGTCATTGCGAGCGAAGCGAAGCAATCCAGAGCCGAGAAGAAAGCCTGGATTGCTTCGTCGCTGACGCTCCTCGCAATGACGGTGATTGAAAGGCCGTAGGGTGGGCAAAGGCGCGCTTGCGGCGCTACCTCGACAGAGAAGTTCTTGCGCGCGCCGTGCCCACCACGTCACTGCGCGTGACGCCCTCAACGGTGGGCACGCTTCGCTTTGCCCACCCTACGCAGCTGCGCCGGAATAGCGAGTTCGTAACTACTAGACTAGCTCAGCGTCCCCGCGTGCACCCACCATTCCGGGTGAGCGGCCGTCACCTTCCGCCCCGCGGCTTGCGCCTCCGCGTCGTTGCCGAAGATCGCAAAGCAGGTCGCGCCCGAACCGGACATGCGCGCGAGCTGCACGCCGGCGCAAGCGCCCAGCGCAGCCAGCACGTCGCCGATCACGGGCTGTACCTTCAGCGCAGGCGGCTCGAGATCATTGGGCACGCGTGCGAGCGCCTTGATCCAGTCGGCGATCGCAGCGCCAGCCGCCGGCCAGGCCGGCGACCGCAGCACATCGCTGACACCCACCCGCAGCTGGCCGGGACGCAGCCCCAGCGCCTGAAACACATCCTTGGTCGCCACCGGTACGCGTGGGTTGACCATCACGCACGGCAGCGCCGGCAAGGCCAGCGGCAGCAGTTTGTCGCCAACACCGGTCATGTCGCAGGCCTGCGAGGCCAGGCAGACCGGGACGTCGGCACCGGTGTTGAGCGCGACCGCGACCAGGGCAGGATCGTCGAGCGCCAGATCGTTCAACCGGGCGAGCAATCGCAATGCGGCTGCGGCATCGGCCGAGCCGCCGCCAATGCCGGCGGCGACGGGAAGCACCTTCTCCAAGGTGAACGCACCGACCTTCAGTCCGGGCACCGCCTCAGCGAGCAGCCGCGCCGCCTTGAGCACCAGATTGTCTGAGGTTTCGCCGCAGGCGTCGGCGAGCGGCCCGGTCGCGCGCAGGCCGAGCTCTCCGCCCGGTGTAAGCGTCAGGCGGTCGGCACAGTCGGCAAAGGCGACGATGCTTTCGAGATCATGATAGCCGTCGGCGCGGCGGCCGACGACGCGCAAGGTCAGATTGACCTTTGCACGCCCGATCTCCTCGCGCGTGCTGATGTGAGACGTCGACATTGACGCCGTGCCCCCTTGAAGCAAAGCCGCCGATCAGCCGCCCTTGCCTTCCTCTTTGCCGCTGTCCTTCACGTCGTCCTTCTTCTTGTCGGCCGACGTATCGCGGTCGGCGGAGGCTGCGGCAGCGGCGCCCGGATCATCCGGCAGGCCATTCTGGATCTTGGCTTCGATCTTCGGCAGTTCGTCCGGTTCCGGCTTCAGGTCCCGTGCATGCGCCCACTGGAACTTGGCTTCGAGCTTGCGCCCGACGCGCCAATAGGCATCGCCAAGGTGATCGTTGATCGTCGGATCCTCGGGCTTCAGGTCGATCGCGCGCTCGAGATTCTTCACCGCCTCCTCGTAGTTGCCGATGCGGAAATAGGCCCAACCAAGCGAATCCACGATATAGCCGTCGTCAGGGCGCTGATCGACGGCACGCTTGATCATCTTCATGCCTTCGTCGAGATTGGTGCCCTGGTCGATCCAGGAATAGCCGAGATAGTTCAGGACGTGCGGCTGCTCGGGGTTCAACGCGAGCGCCTTGCGCATGTCGGCCTCGGCCTTCGGCCACTGCTTGGAGCGCTCCTCGCAGATACCGCGATAGTAATAGTAAACGCTGTTGGCCTTGTCGTTATCAGGTGGCAGCGAATCGATGCCCTGCGAATAGGTCACGGCGCAATCGGCGAACTTCTTGCGGCCACGCTCGATGTTGCCGAGCGCCATGATGGCTTCCAGATCCTTCGAATCCTGCGCGATCACGTCCTTCAGGATCTTGATCGCTTCGTCGCTGCGGTCGGCGCTGTCGAGGTCGGTGGCAAGCTGGATCTGCGCATTGCGCTTCAGCGGCGAGCTCGCCGGCACCCGCTCATAGATCTTGATCGCCATCTGCGGCTTCTTCACGGTCTCGTAGAGATCGGCGAGCGACAGCAGCGCCAGCGGATGGTTCGGCTGCAGATAAAGCGCAAGCTGCAGATAGATCAGCGCAAGGTCTTCGCCGCCGCGGCGGGTCAGCGTGGCGCCGATGCCGTACAGCGCTTCGGCCGCACCGGCCTGCGGGGACTCGATCAAGGGCGGCAGCTTCTTGCCTTCCTTGGTGTCGCGCAGCCCCTCCTGGATCAAAGGATGGCGCGCCAGCTTCTTGTCGAACGCCTCGTAGATTGCGGTCGCCGAGGCCTCATCCTTGTTGCGGGTCAGCCAGTGCGCGTAGGCCTCGGTGATGCGCAGCATCGAATCGTCGAGCTTGTAGGCACGTTCGAAGCGGGCGCCGGCGTCCTTCTCCTTGCCGGCGAGATCATAGATCATGCCGGCATGCAGATCCTTGAAGATCGGATACCATTCCGGGCCGGCCAGCTTGTCGATGCTGGCGACCGCCGTCTTGACGTCGCCGGCGCCGTAGCTCGACCAAGCCGACAGCAAGGTCGCGACGAGATCGGTGATCGGGCCGCGCACCGACTGGTTGATGTTGGTTTGCGCGGCGGCGTATTTCTTCAGCTTGATGTTCTGAACACCGACCACCAGACGGGCGATGCGGTTGTTCTTGTCGACCGTGAGAATGCGCTCGGCGAGCTTGACCGCCTCGTCGACATCGCCGTCGGCAACCGAGGAGATGAAGGCGCGGTCGAGCAGTTCGCTGTTCTTCGGATCGGTGCGCAGCGCCGAACGGTAGAACGCCGCCGCGGAGGCGGCGTCGCGCTCGACGCTGGCGTGCCGCGCGGCAAGATAGCTGCCTGAGGTCGTCAGCGCCTTGAGGTCGTGCATGTTCGGGAATTGAGCGGCGGTGTCAGTTGGATGATCGGGCGTTTGCGCGAGGACCGTGCCGGGCAGGAGCATCGCGGCGAAAGCTACGGCAGTCCAACGATTGCAACGAATTGAGAACATCACGGTTCGCTCTGGCTGTTGGAAATGGCGGGAATCGTCTCGAACACGAACCTGTCGGCAGCGTCCAGTCGGCACCTTAAGGCGCCGACCATGCCGAGTTTGGCGGCCAATCGCAAGGATTGCAGGCGATTCGGCCAGACGGGCGCCCTTTCGGTCATCTATCCCGCCTGTAAGCGATTTACTATGGCCTTATCGTGGCCGATCGCACGGCAGGCAGCGGCCGGCTCACGGAATCGTGCATTACATCGCTTCGTAATTCGGGCCGCCACCGCCCTCCGGCGGAACCCAGGTGATATTGCCGTTCGGGTCCTTCACGTCGCAGGTTTTGCAGTGGACGCAGTTCTGCGCGTTGATGACGAAGCGCGGGCCCGTGCCCTCCTCGACCCATTCATAGACCCCGGCCGGGCAATAGCGGTTCGACGGGCCGGCAAAGACGTCGTGCTCGGAGCTCTTCTGCAGCGCCATGTCGGCAACCTTCAGGTGCACCGGCTGGTCTTCCTCATGGTTGGTATTGGAGAGAAAGACCGAGGACAACCGGTCGAAAGTCAGCTTGCCGTCGGGTTTCACAGCCGGGTTGGGCTTGTGCGCCTTAGCCGGATCGAGCGTTGAACGGTCGGGCTTGGCATGGGACTGGGTGCCGAACAGCGAGAAGCCGAGCGTGTTGCACCACATGTCGAAGCCGCCGAGCACCACGCCCACCACGGTGCCGAACTTCGACCACAGCGGCTTGACGTTGCGGACCTTATAAAGGTCCTGGCCGACCGGCGAGGAGCGCCAGGCGCTCTCATATTCGGCGAGCTCGTCATTGGCGCGGCCCGCCGCCAGCGCGGCATGGGCGTGCTCGGCCGCCAGCATGCCGGTGCCCATCGCATTGTGCACGCCCTTGATACGCGGCACATTGACGAAGCCCGCCGCGCAGCCGATCAGCGCGCCG
>NZ_JBARGP010000423.1:0-4325 GCF_049798375.1 Bradyrhizobium sp. | reverse complement strand
GCGCCAGCGAGGCGAGACCGCCGGCGAAGATCGCAAGCCCGATGCCGCCCAACAGCCCGGCCGGTACCCGCTCGACCAGCCGGCCGGCAAGCGGCGCGGTAACCGCGACCGCAAGCGGCCACGGCGTGATCAACAGGCCCATCTGCACGGGCGAGTAGCCGAAATGGCCTTCGAGGTAGAACGGGATCGCGACGAAGGCGAGCATCTGGCCGCAGAACGAGGAAATCGAGGTCGCGATCGACAACGCGAACACCGGGATGCGCAGCAGGTCGAGCGGCAGCAGCGGCGATGTCATATGGGTCTGCCGGTAGACCAGCGTGACGCCGGCGACCACGGCGACGGCGAGCTCGATCACGCAGGTCAGGATCGCCTCGCCATGGCCGAGGCTGTCGATGGCGGAGACACCGACGCCGAAGGTCACGGCGCTCAGCGCTGCGCTCTGCCAGTCGAACGTGTGCGCAGCAGGATTGGTGTAGGGCAGGCTGCGCGCGCCGAGGGCGAATGTGACGAACCCGAGCGGCACGTTGATGGCGAACAGCCAGGGCCAGGTGCCGAAGGAGAGGATGCCGGCTGCGATCGTCGGACCGACCGCGGCGGAGATAGCGACCACCAGCGCATTGATGCCGATGCCGCGACCGAGCAGCGCGTGCGGGTAGGTATAGCGCACCAGCGCCGAATTCACGCTCAGGATTCCGGCGGCGCCAAAGCCCTGCAGGATGCGGGCGACCGTCAGCAGCAACAGCGTGTGCGACAGTGCGCAGAAGGCCGAAGCAAAGGTGAACAGCACGAGGCCGGCGAGATAGACGCGGCGATAGCCGATGATCTCGCCGAGCGAGGCCAGTGGCAGCAGCGAGATGGTGACGGCGAGCTGATAGCCGTTGACGATCCAGATCGAGAAGGCCGGGCTGGCATTCAGGTCATGCGCGATCGTCGGCAGCGCGACATTGGCGATGGCGCCGTCGACCACCGCCATGATGATGCCGAGCGCAATCGTGACGATGGCCCAGTTGCGTTGCGGCAGCGGCAGGCCGTCGGGGTGCTCGGTCTGGCTGGCTGGGGTCAATGAACGGGCTCCGGAAGACGAGGATGCCGGCGTGCTGCGAAGCGGGAAGGCGGTCGGGCAACGGCAGCTACGGTGCGGCGTTCCTGAAACCGACGACCAGGCGCCTCATTTCGGCTTTTGGTGCGCCTGGATGGATCGGAGGTAGCGAGCCACTGCCTCAGCATCGGATGCTCCGAAGCGGAATGTCGGCATGTCCTTGTGAATGGTGAAGAGGCCGGTCTGCAGTCGCTGGGCAAAGTCTTCGTCGTATAATTTCTGGTCGCCAAAGGTCCGGAAGGGGGGCGCATCAGCATGGGGACTCGCGCCTATGGTGCCAATCGCATGGCATCTGCTGCAAAGCCTTTGCAAGAGCGCTTTTCCACGCTGCTGCTCGCTGTCCAGCGCATGGCTGGCCGAGCCCGACAGGCAAAGTACGAGAAGCGCAAGGCGGAAGCTCTTCATCAGCACGGCCTCGTCAATCATCACGCGCGTGGCAAGTGCGGTCTACCAGCGTCCGCTCGCCTTGCCATAGGCATAGAGCGCTATCAGGCCGACCGGCACAAGGGTCGAGCCGACCAGGACCATGCGGTCCCGGCGCCGACGTGCGTTGCGGCCCTCGTGCAAGGCGAGCAGCGAGACCAGAGCCTTGAGAGGCATCTTGCGCATCGGACTTCCCGGGGGCTGGCCGCAAATATTGCATCCGGCACCACCGTTCGGCTTGCCTCAGATCAAGCCTGAACACGGCTTCCGTCCGATCAGGTCCCGGCCTCGGGCGCCGGGGCTGGCTTGCGTCGACGCACTGGATGCGGAGCGGGTGCCACGTTATGCGGTTGCAGCGTCACGATCACCGGGTTCGGCTTGTGGTCGGTCGCCGCGCCGGTGGCGGCGTCGACGCCCATGCCGATCAGGCCGCCCGCCAGGACGTTGCCGGCGAAGCCGGCGGCGCCGGCTGCGGGAATGTCCTTCGTCAGCGGCACGATTTGGGTCTCATAGCCTTCCTTGGCGACCGTGACCGTGATGTCCGCATTGCGCTTGGCGACGAACGCGCAAGGCGTGGTGCAGATTGTTGGCGCCTCCAGCCCGGAGATGGTCGCCTCCGCGCCCGATGGCGTCGATGCCACGCTGATTGTTTCGGTCGTGCCACGCGTCACCGACGCGCAGCCGCCCAATATGGCGCACAACGCCACGCAACCTAAAATACGCATGAAAATCAGAAGCCCCCTTCAAACCCCAGCGCACTCAAGCGCAACCGCAGCGGGAGTGCAAGGGGAGGCGGCGGTGGGGGCGGTTTTCCCCACTGTGACAGCAGCTACGCCGCGCCTTCGCGGTTGCCCTTGGCGATGACCTTCTGAGCGTCGAACTCAGCACGGCGTCGCGCCAGCTCTTCCGGGGGGAGCAGCGCCGGGTTGCTGTAGTCGCGCTTCCAAATGGGATCGTCGCTCCAGCGCAGCGGCGATCGCACCGTGGTCTGCGGACCGGGCGCGCTTTCCAACACGCGCAGCGCGAGCTCGAGCGTCAGGGCTTGCGAGGGGATATCATGGGGCTTGCCGGCAGAATTGCCGAGCGGGAAGTCCGAGAACAAGAAGCGCGGCACTGCGACGTGCTCGACGATATCCTTGGCACAACCCATCACCACGGTCGCGATGCCGTTGGCCTCGAGGTGACGCGCCACCAGGCTGACGGTCTGGTGACAGACCGGACAGTTCGGCACCAGCACCGCGGCATCGACGCCGTCGGCGCGGCAGCGCGCCAGGATCTCGGGCGCGTCGGACTCGATGGTGACGCGATGGCTGCGATTGGTCGGCGCGCCGAAGAAGCGCGGCGCGACCTCGCCGATGCGGCCCTCGCGCGCGAGGCGCAGCACCTGCGGTAACGGAAACCAGGTGCCGGAGTCCTCGGCCGACGTATGCACGCGATCATAGGCGATGTGGGAGATGCGCAGGTCGTGCGTCTCGCCCGTGTCGCCGGCATAGACCGAATAGAACTTGGCACCGCCATTATACTTCGCGCCTGGTCCCTGATCGCCCTTGGTGGGATCGTAAGGTGCGGCCGTGGTAATGATGGTCACGCGGGATTGATCGAGCGGCTTCTTCAGCGGCTGGAATGGCGCCGAGGTGTAGTGCGCCCAACGATAGGGCGTGTCATAGCCGATCGCGAGATAGTAGTCGCGCGTGCGTGCCATATAGGGCAACGGCACATCCTCGTCGGACGCGAAGCCCAGCTTGTCGTCGGAGGTGGCGGTCATCTCTGGCGCTCCAATCCATTTGAACCGGATAGCTAGACTGCGTGCCTCATGTGTCAAGCCGGCATGAACAGGAACCAGATCCGCTGTAGGGTTTTGACAGGGTGAAAGGATGTCGAGACGGGGAATGGCTTTGCAGAGTGTCGCGGCAATGCGTGCCATCTTGAGTCTCGGCTTCTGCCTCGCGCTGGCGATGGTGCGCGCGGCTGATGCCGAAGACGTCCCCAATCCGCCGCCCGCCGCACAGTCGCCCGCCGCCCCGACCGAGCCGGCGAAATCCGCAGAGCCGACGAAACCCGCAGAGCCTGACAAGGCGCCGCCACAGCAGGGCGCGCCGCCGAAGCCCGCCGCCGATCGGGCCAAGCCTGAAGACGCCAAGCCTCAGGACGCCAAGCCTCAGGACGCGAAGCCTGCGGATGCCAAGCCTGCGGACACCAAGCCGGATGCCGACAAGACCAGCGCGGACAAGCCCGACGCCAAAGAGAGCAATACCCGCGAGGCGATCTGCCTGATGATCGAATCCGCGGCGAAGGCCAACGATCTGCCGCTGGAATTTTTCGCCCGCGTGATCTGGCAGGAGAGCCGCTTCCAGCCCGATGCGGAGGGACCGGTGACGCGCAATGGCCAGCGCGCGCAGGGGATCGCGCAGTTCATGCCGGGCACGGCCGACGAGCGGCGATTGCTTGATCCGTTTGATCCGGTGCAGGCGCTGCCGAAATCGGCCGAGTTTCTCGCCGAGCTGCGCAGCCAGTTCGGCAATCTTGGCCTCGCGGTGGCTGCCTACAATGCCGGCCCGCGCCGGGTGCAGGACTGGCTCGATGGCAAAGGGCAGATGCCCTGGCAGACGCGCAACTATGTCTCGGTGATTACGGGGGCGACCGTCGAGGACTGGAAGGACGCAGGCAAGGGCGGCAAGATGCCGGCCAGTTCGCCGCCGACCTCATGCCATCAATTGATGGCGCTGCTGAAGCGCGCGCCGAACCCGTTCGTCACCCAGCTCGAGCAGCATGTCGCGCTGTCAGCCGCCAAGCTGTGGGGCGT
>NZ_JBARGP010000422.1:0-14453 GCF_049798375.1 Bradyrhizobium sp. | reverse complement strand
GGCTGCATTCGACGACGCTGGCGACACTGGAGGCGCGCGCCGAGAAGGACGCGCTGATCGGCGAGCTCGAGCAGGCCAAGGCGATCTCCGACGAGGCGCGCTACCGGGCCGAGGCTGCCAATGTGGCGAAGTCGCGCTTCCTGGCCCAGATGAGCCATGAGCTGCGCACGCCGCTGAATGCCATCCTCGGCTTCTCCGAGGTGATGAAGAGCGAGATCTTCGGCCCCCACGCGGTGCCGGTCTACAAGGAATACTCCGCCGATATCCACAATTCCGGCGTCCACCTGCTCAATCTGATCAACGAGATCCTCGACCTCTCGCGCATCGAGGCCGGCCGCTACGAGCTCAACGAGGAACCCGTGTCGCTGGTGCACGTGGTGGCCGACTGCCACCACCTGCTCAAGCTGCGCGCCTCGAGCCGCGGCATCACCATCCAGGAGGTGTTCGAGCAGAGCATGCCGCGGCTCTGGGCCGACGAGCGCGCGATTCGTCAGGTGGTGCTGAACCTGTTGTCCAACGCCATCAAGTTCACGCCGCAAGGCGGCAAAATCTGGCTGAAGGCAGGATGGACCGCATCCGGCGGCCAGTATCTGAGCGTGCGCGACACTGGCTCAGGCATCCCCGAGGACGAAATCCCGATCGTGCTGGCCTCGTTCGGCCAGGGCTCCAACTCGATCAAATCCGCCGAGCAAGGCGCCGGCCTCGGTCTCCCGATCGCCAAGAACCTGATCGAGATGCATGGCGGCACCTTCACGCTGAAATCGAAGATCCGGATCGGCACCGAGGTGATCGTCACCTTCCCGCCGGAACGCGTGATGTCGGCCTTGGCCCCGGTGCGCGACGAGGCCCCGCTGCAGCCGGGGCCGGAAATCCCCGTCACCCATGAGAAGCATCGCTTGCGCCTGAAGCCGATCATGAATGCCGGAACGGGGCTATGACGTGATTGTCCTTGCGCCGCCGCCGGAAGACCCTCAACACCATATCCATGAGTCAAGATACGCCGTGCATCGCCGTCTGCATGATCGACCCCAGGACCAATCTCTGCTTCGGCTGCGGCCGCACGCTGCCGGAGATCGCGCGCTGGGGCAAAATCACAAGCGACGAGCGGCGCGCGCTGATGAGGGAGCTGCCGAAGCGCATGCACGCGGCCGGGCTGCCGCCGATGTCGGGGGGCAAGAGGCGCGACTAATACACTTATCTGACATACTCGCGGTACCACCACGCACGCGTTTCAACCTCGCCCCGCTTGCGGGGAGAGGTCGATCGCGAAGCGATCGGGTGAGGGGGTACAGGTCTCGTCACTTGCACCACTCGTGCGTCTGCCCCTCACCCCGACCCTCTCCCCGTAAGAACGGGGAGAGGGAGTGCACCGTCGTTGTCGCCGGAGGTGCATCATGAGCCGGCTGATGCTCGTTCTTCTGACGATGGTGCTCACCGCCGGTGCCGTGATCGCCTACAAGGACCCCGAACAGGCGGCGCGCGCCTCCGACACCGTCTCGGAACTGCTGCGCCATCGTGCCGCCGCCAAGGCGGCGAGCGAGGTCGAAGTGCCGCGCAGCCAGGGCGGCGAGTTCGCGCTCAAGGCCAAAATCAACGGCGTCGCCGCGCCGATGGTGATCGACACCGGCGCGACGTCGGTGGTGCTGACCTATGAGACTGCGAAGGCCCTTGGCCTGCCGATTGAGCTGCTGGACTACGATGTCGACGTCGACACCGCCGGTGGCCGCACCAAGGCGGCACGGCTGACGCTCGATCGGCTGGCGATCGGCAAGCTGGTGGAACGCTCGGTGCCGGCGCTGGTTGTGCCACACGGCCAGATGAAGACCAACCTGCTCGGCATGAGCTTCCTCGACCGGCTGGAACGCTGGGAGGTTCGTTCCGACCGGCTGATGCTGCATGGCTATCCTGAGCGAGGCTAGCGACACCGGTTACGGTCGTAGCCATCGCAATCGTGACAGATGCCGCAAGTTGAGCTTTGTTGATTTGCTCGACGAAACGGCTGGTCACAGACTGCGAGGTCCATCCAACCGGTCCGCATTCCCAACAAGAGAGCAGGACCGTGGCTGATCTCAACCGACGCGAATGGCTGCTGCTCGGCACGGCAACCGCCCTCAACATCCTGCATCCCGCAATGGCCATTACACCCACGCAGCGTCCCATCCGTCTTTCGCTGAACGAGAACCCGTTCGGTCCCTCGCAGCTTGCGGTCGACGCAATCAAGGCCGATCTCATAGGCCTCAGCCGCTACACCGGCCAGGAGCTCGACGTGCTGACCAACGCGATCGCGAAACACGAGGGCATCAGTCCCGGACATATCGTGCTCGGCGAGATCCTCGATACGCTCGGCCTTTATCTGTCGGCGCATGATGGGCCGGGCGGCGAGTTCATCTATTCCGAGCCAGGTTACACGGCGCTGGTCGATGCCGTCGCACCGGCCGGCGGCGTGGTAATCGGCGTTCCCCTGAACGATAAGCTCGAGAACGATCTCCCTGCCCTCGCCGCCAAGGTCAACGACAAGACCCGCGCGGTCTACCTGGTCAACCCGCATAATCCCTCCGGCACCGTCAGCGACGCTGTGCGCTTCATCGATTTCGTGCGCGAGCTGTCGCGGCGCACGCTGGTCATCGTCGACGAGGCCTATCTCGAATTCGCAGCGGATTGCGCGCAGCGCACCGCTGCTGCCCTGGTACGCGAGGGCGCACAGGTTGCAGTGTTCAGGACCTTCTCGAAGATCTATGGGCTCAAAAGCCTCGCGATCGGCTACACGTTGGCACCGAAGCCCCTCGCCGCCTCGTTGAAGCGGAGCGGCATCGGTGCCTTCTTCGGGCTCAACCGACTGAGTCTCGTGGCCGCCACCGCGAGCCTTAACGATGCGGGCTACGTTGCCTCGACGCGTGACAAGGTAGCCACCGAGCGCGAGGCCTGGCACACGCTGTTCCGCGAGCGCAAGGTTCGCTTCTCCAACTCGGTCGCCAATTTCGTCTTCTTCGATGCCGGCCGGCCGCAGCAGACCATCGCAGCCGCGCTCGCTGCGCAGAACATCGAGATCGGCCGCGCGCAGCCGCCGCTCGACAATTGGGTGCGCATCTCGATCGGGCTACCCGAGGAGAATGTGATCGCGCGCAAGGCGGTCGCGGAGTTGCTCCCGCCGGCCTAATCGCCGCGATACGCTGCTCCGATCCTATGTCTCAGTGCTTCCGGTCGCCGGATGGGCCTTTCTTCCGGACCGGCCGAAACGGTTCTTTGCACCTTCGCGCCAGCGCTGGAAAATCACGTAGAGCATCGGCACCAGGAAGATGCCGATCGAGCTCGCCGCCAGCATGCCGCCAAACACGGCGGTGCCGACGGCGCGGCGGCTGATTTCCGCCGCACCTGAGGCAAACACCAATGGCAGCAGGCC
This sequence comes from Bradyrhizobium sp., assembly GCF_049798375.1. Classification (GTDB taxonomy): domain Bacteria; phylum Pseudomonadota; class Alphaproteobacteria; order Rhizobiales; family Xanthobacteraceae; genus Bradyrhizobium. Next base: position 11,053 of record NZ_JBARGP010000422.1, on the reverse strand, counting down.
GAGAATGAAGGCGATCGAGGTCATCATCACGGCGCGGAACCGCATCTGCGACCCGAGCGCTGCGGCCTCGGTGATGGATAGCCCGGCTTCCCGCTGTTCCTTGGCAAACTCGACGATCAAAATGCCGTTCTTGGCGGCGAGCGCGATCAGCACAACCAAGCCGATCTGGCCGTAGAGATTGAGATCCAAGCCGGTAACCTTGATGGCGACGTAGGAGCCAAGCACACCGACCACGACCGACAGCAGCACGGGGATCGGTATCGTCCAGCTCTCATAGAGCGCGACCAGGAACAGATAAGCGAACAATATGGCCAGCGCGAGAATGATGCCGGTCTGGCCGGAGGCCGCCTGCTCCTGATAGGCCGTGCCGGTCCATTCATAGGAATAGCCCGCCGGCAATGTCGAGGCCGACAATTGCGCCATCGCCGCGATCGCCGCACCGGACGACACGCCCGGCGCCGGGCCGCCATTGACGGTCACCGAGCGATAGTTGTTGTAACGCGTGATGACCTGCGGGCCGGTGACGATGCGCAAGCTTGCGATCGAGCGCAGCGGCACCATCGCGCCGGCGCTGTTGCGTACGTAGATCTGCCAGATATCCGAGATGTCGTTGCGATCCCTCGCCTCGCCTTGCACGTTCACCTGCCAGGTGCGGCCAAACAAATTGAAGTTGTTGACATAGACTCCGCCGAGCGTTGCCTGCAGCGCTGTGAAGACATCGCTGATGCCGAGCCCCAGCGCCTGCGCCTTGGCACGATCGATGTCGAGATAAACAGACGGATTGGTCGCGGTGAAGGTCGAGAACACGCGTGTCAGCCGCGGATCGCGGTTGGCGGCGGCGACCAGCCCCTGCACGACGCTGCCGAGCGCAACGGGGTCCTGCCCTTCCAGCGCGTCGAGCTGGTATTCGAAGCCGCCCGACGTCGACAGGCCGATGATCGGCGGCAGGTTGAACGGCAGGACGTTGGCCTGCCGGATCTGCGATCCGGCACCGAATGTCTGCTTGATCGTCGCCTGTACCGAGTCGGTGACCGCGCGCCGGTCCTCGAATGGCTTCATGCGCGCGACCATGAAGGCTGAATTCGGCTCGTTGCCGCCGTCGAGCAGCGAGAAGCCGATGATCGAGAGCACGTGGTCGATCTGCGGCATCTTCTTGAGCACGGCTTCGACCTGCTTGGTCACCTCGCTGGTGCGCTCCACCGATGCGCCATCAGGCAGCTGCACCGCGATGAAGAAGGCGCCCTGGTCCTCTTCCGGCAGGAAGCCGGTGGGCGTGATCCGCGAAATGCCGAACACGCCGGCTGCGAATACCAGCACGGCCACCACGGCCACCACGGCGAACCGCACCAGGCGCCGGACCATGCTGGCGTAGCGATCGCGCACCCAGTCGATGCTGCCGAGCACACGCCCCATGATGCCGCGCCGCGGACCACCATGCCGCAGGAACACGGCGCAGAGTGCCGGCGACAGTGTCAATGCATTCAACGCCGAGATCACCATCGCCGCGCTGATCGTCACGGCGAATTGCCGGAACAGCGTGCCGGAGATGCCCGGAATGAACGCGATCGGCACGAACACCGAGAGCAGCACCAGGGAGATCGCGATGATCGGCGCGGTGATCTGCGTCATCGCTTTCTTGGTGGCCTCGGCCGGCGACAGCTCCGGCTCCTCCTCCATCACGCGCTCGACATTCTCGACCACGACGATGGCGTCATCGACCACGATGCCGATCGCAAGCACCATGGCGAGCAGCGAGACCGTATTGGCCGAATAGCCCAGTGCCAGCAGGACCGCGAAAGCGCCGATCAGGCTGACCGGCACCGCGACCGCGGGAATCACGGTGGCCCGGAGATTGCCGAGGAACAGGAACACCACGATCACGACCAGCACAAAGGCTTCGCCCAGCGTCTTCAGCACCTCCTGGATCGTATCGGTGACGAAGATGGTGGAATCGTATTGCACCTCGTAGGTCAGCCCGGGCGGAAACCGGTGCGACAGGTTGGCGAGCGTCGCCTGCACCGCCTTGGCGGTCGTCACCGCATTGGCGCCGGGGGCGAGATAGATGCCCATGGGCACGCCGGGCTGTCCGTCGATGCGCGACTCGCTGTCCAGGTTCTGCGCGCCGATCTCGACCCGCGCGACGTCCTTGATCCGCAGCACCGAGCCGTCCGGATTGGCGCGCAGCACGATGTCGCCGAACTGGGCCGACGTCGTCAGCCGCCCCTGTGTCTGCACGTTGAACTGGAACTGCTGATCGTTCGAGATCGGCCGCGCGCCGATGCGGCCCACCGGCGCCTGCACGCTCTGGGCCCTGATCGCGGCGATCACGTCCGACGGCGCCAGATTGAGGCTGGTCAGCCGCTGCGTGTCGAACCAGATCCGCATCGAATAATTCAGCTTCGCGAACAGCGAGGCCTGGCCGACGCCAGGTGTGCGGGAGATCGCGTCGAGCACGTTGATGATGGCGTAGTTGGTGATGAACAGCGGGTCTTGCTGGCCGTTCTTGCTGTAGAGCACGACGAACTGCAGGACGGCCGAGGATTTCTTCTGGACCACCAGGCCCTGCGCCTGCACCTCGGTCGGCAGCTGCGACAGCGCGGTCTGCACCCGGTTGTTGACGTTCACGGTGTTGATATCGGGATTGGTGCCGAGTGCGAACGAGACGGTCAGCGTATAGCTGCCGTCATTGCCGCTGGTCGACTTCATATAAAGCATCTTGTCGACGCCGACGACCTGCGCCTCCAGCGGTTGGGCAACGCTGGATTCCACCACCTCCGCAGACGCGCCGGGGAAGTTGGCCGTGACGGTGACCTGCGGCGGCACGATATCGGGGAATTGTGCCACCGGAATCTGCAGCAGCGCGAGCGCGCCCGCGATCGTGATGACGAACGCGATGACGATGGCAAGCCGCGGACGATCGACGAAGACGGAGGAAATCATGGCGTGGCGCCCGCAGGGTTCGGACCAAGTCCGCCGCCGGATTTCGACGCGGCGGTATCGCTGCTGTTGGCCATGACGGACTGGATCAGCGCGCTGGCCGGCCCGGGTGAGACCGGCTGGCCCTGCCGTACCCGCTGCAGGCCCTCGACGATGACCTTGTCGCCTTCGGAAAGACCCTTGGTCACCGCGGCCACGGTCGGCGTCGATTGTCCGAGCGTGATCCGGCGCTGCTCCGCCTTGTTGTCGGCGCCGACGACGAAGACATATTCGCCCTGCTGGTCCGACAGCACGGCCGCGCGCGGGATAGCCAAAAACTGCACCGGCTCGACGCCTTCGAGCGAGACCGTGACGAACTCGTTGTCGGTAAGCTCGCGGATCGCGCCTTGCGCGCTGGTTTGGTCCTTCAGCGGTGGATTGGGGATCGTGCCGCGCAACGTGATGGTGTCGGTGTTCTGCACGATGGTGTTGTTGACGAAATTCAGCTCGCCGACCTGGTCGTACAGGCGCCCGTCAGGCAAGTGGATCCGGATCACGACGGCCTTGAAGCCGCCGCGCGGAACGTAGCGGCTGCGCAGCGCCAGCGCTTCGCGCACCGAGACCGGGAACGTGACATACATCGGATCCTGGCTCACGATGGTCGTGAGCACGCCCGAGCTCGGGCTGACGACGTTGCCTTCGGTGACCGCGGTGCGGCCGATCTGGCCGTTGATCGGCGAGCGGATCTGGGTGTAGTCGAGATTGATCCTGGAGAGATCGACTTGCGCCTCGGCCGCCTTGACCTGGGCCTCCAGGCTTTGCTGGTTGGCGACCGCCGCATCATAGGTGGATTGCTGACCGGCCGGGCCACTGAGCAGCGTCTTGGCGCGGTCGGTGGTCAGCTTGGCATTGACCAGTGTCGCCTGCAGTTGCGCAACTTGCGCCTGCTTCGCCGCGAGATCGGCCTCGAACGGGCCGCGCTCGAGCTGATAGAGCATGTCGCCGGCCTTGACCTCGGCGCCGTCGACAAAGTCGCGCTTCTCGAGGAAGGCGGTCACGCGCGCCACCACGTTAACGCGGTTGGTCGCCTCGATGCGTCCCAGAAACTCGTTGGATTCGGTAAATGGCCGTTTGGTAGCCTCGATGACGCCGACGGCCGGCGCCGGCCCTCCCTGCTGCTGCGCCCGCGCCTGACCGCCAACAGCGGAAACGGCGCAAGCCAACGCCGCGACGCAGATGGTCCGGCTGATCGTCATTGTCGCCATCATCGCACCCTGCGCCTTCTCGGGTTATGATTCGGATATTCAACCACGTCCGGAACCGATTTTAATGAAGCGATGTCGCGAACGAAACCACCCTTCCGGTTCTCTTACGACAAGGTTCTCCTCCGCGCTTTCAAACCTGCCGGGTGGCCGGTTGGAATCAGCTCACACCCCATCACTTCCACGTCAGTTCGCAGGGATGTCGCCGCCGGCCTGGTCAGCCGGTATCACTGCCAGGTGAAAGCGAGGTCCTCCGCCGGCGCCGGGATGGTGCGGTCCTCGATCATCGCGACCGCGTCGCGCAACACCGTGATGCCGGCATCCGGGCTGACGCCGTGCTCGGCGAGGTGGCGGCGAAATGCGCGCGCGCCGGGCACCGCGTGATAGGCGCCGACGAGATGGCGGGTGATAGCATGCAGGCGCGTGCCCTTCGCAAGCTCGCGCTCGATGTAGGGCTCGTATGCGGCCAGCGCCGCTTGCATGGTCGTGTACACCGGCGCCTCGCCGAAGATCTCGGCATCGACGGCCAGGAGCCGCCACGGATCCTGATAGGCGGCGCGCCCGAGCATCACGCCGTCGACATGCGCAAGATGCCGCCTGGCCGCGTCGATATCGGGGATACCGCCGTTGATGATGATGGGCACACCAAGCATTGCTGCCTTCAGCCGGTAGACGCGCTCATAGTCGAGCGGCGGGATGTGGCGGTTTTGCTTCGGCGACAATCCATTCAGCCAAGCCTTGCGCGCATGCACGATCAGCGCATCGGCGCCGGCCGCGACCACCGCGCGCGCCAGCCGGTCGAGCGCGACCTCCGGATCCTGGTCGTCGATGCCGATCCGGCATTTCACCGTCACCGGAATCCGCACCGCCTGTTTCATCGCCGCGACACAGGCGGCAACGAGGTCCGGCTCCGCCATCAGGCAGGCGCCAAACCGGCCGTCCTTCACCCGATCGGAGGGGCAGCCGACATTGAGATTGATTTCGTCGTAGCCGAAATCCTCGCCGATCCCGGCCGAGGTCGCGAGATCGGCTGGATTGGAGCCGCCGAGCTGCAGCGCCACCGGATGCTCGCTCGCATCGAAGCCGAGCAGCCGGGCGCGATCGCCATGGATGACGGCCCCCGTCGTCACCATCTCGGTATAAAGCAACGCCCGGCGCGTCAGCAGCCGATGGAACACCCGGCAATGCCGATCGGTCCAGTCCATCATGGGTGCGACGGAAAATCGGTAATCGAGAGCTTTCAATAAGGTACCCTACAAGCACCGGAAGACGAACACTCACCCGGGTGGGCGCCCCCACTTAGCCAAATCGTGCCCGCTTGTAATGCATTCGATCTCGCGGCGCACGCATGGCGATTCCGAAGCTGCATGAGGCTCGGGCAAGCACGGGATTTCGGAGGCGGAAAGCGCGATCAAGAGGATCCCGGCCTCCCGCTCGATAGCTTGCGGATCTGCCATGTTCACTATATGTTCGAGATGGCGTGCACGCTGAATCGATCTTTTCCCACCGAATCTCATGCCTCATCAAATCGTCATCACGGAGAAGACCAGCCAGGCAAAGGACGTCCGTGCCGCTGTTGGCCCACGCTATGGAGATATCCTTCCGGCCGAAGGCCATCTGTTTGACCTGCTCGAACCCGAGGATGTCGTACCGGCCTGGAAGCGCTGGTCGCCGATCCTGCTGCGACCGGACGGTCTTTACGCCACGCGCCCGGCACAGGGCGGCAATAAAGCGTCCAAGCTCAAGGCCATTCGCGAGGCTCTTCGTACGGCCGAGCGGGTTTGGCTTGCCACCGATTGCGACCGCGAAGGTCAGCTGATCGGTCAGGAGATTCTCGAACATTACAAATATCGCGGCGAAGTCATGCGGGTCCTGTTTACGGCACAGGACTCGCAGACCATCCGGGACGCCTTCAGTCGGGCAAGGCCCAATACCGAATATGGACGCCTTTACGCCGCCGCCGTCGCGCGCCGGCAGGCCGATCAGATCTACAACCTGTCGCTCACGCGGACTGCAACCGTCACCCTGGGTCGGGGTACGCGACGCGTGATCGGGGTTGGACGTGTGAAGACGCCAACGCTCGCAATCGTATGCAAGCGCGAGTTGGAAATCCGGAACTTCGTTCCACTATCCTATTTCGAAATTGTCGCCACGGCCGAGGTGGCGGGAGGCCAATTCCAGATGCGGCACGCGCCGCAGGACCGGATCGTTCGACGCGAGATCGCGGAGGACGTCGTCAGAGCAGCCGAAGGCTTCGCGGGCGCGCTTGCCGTGCGCGTCGAGGACAAGCGTCAAGGACCACCCAAACTGCATGATTTGCCATCGCTGCAGAAACTATGCAGTTCCCGCTTCGGCTGGCTGGCCAGCAAAACGCTCGAGGTGGCGCAGCAGCTCTATGACGGCCAGGGCAAGAAGATCATCACCTACCCTCGCGCCGAGGTGCGCTATTTGCCGCAGAGCCTGATTTCGGACGTGCCGCGGATGTTGGCCGGACTGCAGGTTAACCCATCGTTCAGTGCGATCCCCGCCCCCGAGCCGCCGGTCATCCGCAAGGGCGCAAGCGGCGCCTTCTACGACAAGGGGATCGAGGGCGCGAGCCATCATGCCGTTATTCCCAACGTCAATACGATCGACAAACTGCGCGAAATCTGGCCGCGTCTGTCGTCAGACGAACAGAAGCTGTTCGACGTCATCGCACGCGCCTATCTGTCCATGCTGATGCCTGACTTCCGCTACCGGCAGACGACCGCAATGCTCGATGTGCGAGGCTTCGAATTCCGCGCCGCCGGCCGTCAGCCCATCGATCTCGGCTGGCGCGCCGCATTCCCGGACTGGCAGCCCGCCGACGAAAAGGGCGAGGTGCAATTGCTGCCATTATTGCGAAACGGCGAGACCGCGCAACTGCGGAATCCCAAAATCGAGGACAAGGAGACCCGGCCGCCCCCGCGCTATAACGAAGGTACCCTGATCGAGGCGATGCAAAATGCTTGGCGCTTCGTCGAGGATGAAGTTCTGCGCGACCGCCTGAAGGAAGCCAAGGGCATCGGCACGCCGGCAACCCGGGCCGAGATCATCGGCGGGTTGAAGAAACAGAGTTTTCTGATTGCCCAGGGAAAGCACATCGTGCCGACCGAAGCCGGGCTGTCGCTGTTTGGCATTCTCAAACAGGCAGATCCGGCGTTGGTCGATCCGGGCGCGACGGCGCAACTCGAATGCCTGCTCGACGATGTCGTCGTCGGCAAGCAGGAGATGGTCGGCGCAATCGACGCCGTGTGTCATGTCGCCGAACGCATCATCGGCAAGCTCGTCGAAGGCGCTGCCACCGGAGGGCCGTCCTTGCCGGGTGCCGCATTCGGCAACAACGATACAGCATATCCTCCCACGCCCGCGATGAAGCGCTATGCCGACAGTCTCGCGCGGCAAAACGGCATCAAGCCGCCGCCCGGCTACAAGACGTCGATGTCAATCTGTAGCGCGTTTCTCAGACAGCACGCGCCAAAGAAAGCCGATCGTGAAACCGCAGGAAAGCGCGAACCAAAATCGGCCAGTCCGGCGCAGTTGTCATACGCCAGCAAGATCGCATCCGCCCAAGGCATCGTCATCCCGGACGAGGCCAAGTCCAGCTCGGCTGCAATGGCCGCGTGGATTGACTCACGCAAACGAACGAAACGCCGCAAGAGCGGCCGCGACGCCACTTTGAGGCCCGCGAAATCAATCGCCCCTCAATTGACGTCGCCGCGGATGAGGTCTCGGAAACGAAAGGACGACGCCGTCGCCGTTCCACCGGCTCCCGCTCAGCCATGCCTGATAACAGGAACACCACTTCGAATTCCCTACGGCAACAAGGAGGTCGCCTTTAAGCTCGGCGCCCGTTACGGCTCGGGCGGATGGTATGCGCCTCCGGGCACTGATCTCTCGGCATTTGGCGAGCGCGGCTGGCTGTAGCGTTCGTCGTGTCCCCGGCACAGATGCGTTGACGCGGCTCAATGGCCAAACAGCAGATCGCTTTGTCGAAGCGACGACGGATTGTGGCCACAGCCGGATCCCGCCGTTCACTTCGTTCGCCCTCATGGCGCCGTGGTTGCTTTGGCTGCGACCGCCTTCAACGCACCCGACATCGCATGGACAACGGGCTTGCCGGCATCGCCGACGCCATGCCGATGCGCGAGATAGGCCGGATCGTTGTAGGATAGAAACGTGGTGCCGGCCTCGTCCTGCCAGATCAGCGCCTTCAGCGGCAGGTCGATGCCGATGGTCTGCGCCGCCTGCATCAACGGCGTGCCGCCCTTGGCGGCACCGAAGATCAGAAGATCGGTCGGCCGCAGCGGCAGGCCGGCCGCCGCGGCGCCGGCGGCGTGGTCGACATGGGCAAACACCGTCATGCCCTTGGCAGTGACTTCGGCCTCCAGTCGCTTCATGGTTTCTTCAGGTCCAAAGCTGCTGCGCATCGTGATCAATCCGTCGGCGGACATGGCGGTCTCTCCTAACAACGACGTCATTGCGATCCATGCGAAGATGATCGTCCTTGCGAACCTCATCCTCACTTCCTCTTGAACAGTTTGGCCGGGTCGAACTTCGGCTCCGGCACGAAGCCGTCGCGGTTGGGCATTTTGATCTTCGGCAGGCTGTCTCGGTCGAGCTTGCCGTCGACCGGCAGGATGCCATTCAGACTTAGGATATAGGCGGCGACGGCGTAGGTATCGTCATTGCTCAGCGAGCCCGGCGCCTGGTAGGGCATCGCCCTGTGAATGTAATCGAACAGCGTGGTGGCATAGGGCCAGAAGCTGCCGACGGTCTTCACCGGCGCGTTCGAGGCCAGGGTGCCCTGCCCGCCCGCCAAGCGGTCCTTCATCCCGCCGACGCCCTTGTCGCCGTGGCATGCCGCACAGTTTTCGGCGAAGACCTGCTCGCCTTTCGCCACCGTGCCGCTGCCTGGCGGCAAGCCCTTGCCGTCGGCCCTGACATCGATGTCCCACAGCGCGATCTCGGCAGGCGTCGCCGGGCGGCCGAAATCATAGGCGAGGACGGGAGAGATCAGCGCGAGAACAACGGCGCCGGCGAACAGTGTTTTGCTAGTCGAGGACATTGCGAACCCTCCCGGTGCCGTCGATGCTCCAGGTCTGTTGCGCGTGGTAGTGAAACAGCGCGTTGCTTCCCTGCGCGTCGATAAAAGACTTCCGGTCCGGCTGAACGTTGCCCTTGTCATCGGTCGAGCGGCTGACGATCTTGGTCGGCGTGCCGTCCCAGTTCCAATCCGTCTCGAACCTGCTCTGTGCCTTCGGCAGTGCCGGGAGACTAAGCTGCGCGTCCTGCCAGGTCTTCGCGCCATCGGTCGAGACCTCGACGCGGATGATCTTGCCATGCCCGCTCCAGGCCAATCCCGTGATCCGCTGATAGCCCGGCTTGATCACCATCGTTCCGGATGGCGCGGTGATCACCGAGTTGGTGTCCATCCGAAGCTGAAACTGGGTGGCCTTGCCATTGGCCTGAAGCTGGGTGTAGCGCGCCGTCTCCCAGCGCGTCATCCACGGCTGATCGCCAAACTTCAAGCGGCGCAGCCATTTGATGTTGAGGTTGCCCTCGAAGCCCGGCATCACCAGCCGCATCGGAAAGCCGTGCGCCGGCCGCAGCGGCTCGCCGTTCTGCCCATAGGCTACGAACGCCTCGTTGAGAATTTCGTCGGTCAGCGGAATGCTGCGGGCAACGCCGGCGGCGTCGCCGCCTTCGGCGAGCATCCAGTTGGAGCCGCGATCCTTGCCGACCAGATCGACCAGGAATTTGAGCGGCACGCCGGTCCATTCATTGGTGCTGACCAGACCATGCGTATTCTGCACCGTGAGGTTTTCGTCGGCCTTCTTCCAGTTCTCCCAGCCATTGCCGGTGCATTCAATGAAGACCACGCGCGTGACCGACGGCATCGTCTTGAGATCGTCGACGCTGAAGACCAGCGGCTTTCCCACCATACCATGCATTAGCAACCGGTGCTTGGCAGGATCGAGATCCGGCACGCCGGAATGGCTGCGCTCGTAGTGCAGGTCCGACGGCGTGATGTTTCCGAACAACTTGTCGAGCGGCGTCTTCGAGTTGATCGCGTCGCTCGGATCGACATTACGCTTTCCGGGACCGGCTTCTGGAATGCGGGAGATCTTGACATATTGCGACCGCTCGCTGTGACCGCCGAGATCGGCGCCGGGCTCGCGCGGCGGCACGTCGGCGAGCGAACCGGCGACCGCCTGTCCTGCGACGAGACTTCCCGCAAGGCCGGTGGAGGCTGCGATGAAATTCCTGCGGGACAGTTTCTCCGGTCCACGATCGGGCTCGAGAAGGAGATTGCTGTGATCGGTCATTTCTCAATCGCTTGATCTGTTGCGAATGACTGACCCTCGCTCGGTTCGATCGTTGCGATCTTTTTGATCGGCAGGCCTTACTTTCAAATCGCCCGTTTTTCGGCCGCGATGGCTGTGCTGCGATTCAGCCTGCGCTGCGACCGCATTGATGTGGACAACGGATACCGAGATGTCGATTCGTCGGCGTTTGGAGCGCCTGCCTCGCAGCTCGCATGGTCAAGTGATGGCGGTGCCAGTGAAGCCGCGCGATATCTCACGCATGAAGCAATTGGCCTCGCCGGCTTCGGGTTCTTGCTGACGCTGGTGATGACGGTCGCGATTGCGGCGCGCGGCGTTGTATTCTGGCTTGACCGGTTCTGACGGCGATCGCGATGACCGTCGCTGCCCAACGCAAAAACGCCGCTCCGGCTTGTGGGCGGGAGCGGCGTATTTTGTGTTGGATGTGAAGAGGTTTTGATCTGTCCTTTGCAGGCCTGGCAGCGACCTACTCTCCCAGGGCTTGAGCCATAGTACCATTGGCGCTGAGGA
>NZ_JBARGP010000421.1:0-9438 GCF_049798375.1 Bradyrhizobium sp. | reverse complement strand
CGATGCGATTACACAGAATCGCATCGTGATCTCATCTCTTTGTTTGAGCATGATCTTTTCGGAAAACCGGTTTCCACTTTTCCGGATCATGCTCTAGCAACGCAGCGCTGGAACAGCGCTCGCTGATCGGTGGCCGAGCCCTTGGCGCTGCCCGCCGCGGGATTGCCGGGCAGCCGCGGCGGGAGCGCTGCGCGACCAGCGCATCGCATGTCCTGGCAACGTCGACGGTGATGGCGTCTGACGGACTGACCGCGAGCACCTAGGCGATCGCAGCGAATGCAAGCAGGTTCAGGCGCGCCGTGTTCATCAGAGCACCTCATTGCCAGCCCGCCCCTGACAGCGCGAGCCGAGCGGCTGCATCATCATTTGGCACGCCGGCTTTCTAACCCGGGGCCGAGCCGTCAAACCATCAGCTATGTGGTGTACTTCAAAGGCCGGGCCAAAGAGCCTACCAGGCGGATCGATATCAGCTAATCTGACAAAAACCGCACAACTCAGGCGGCCGATCACGCTGCGCTGATCCGCCCGACGTACCGATCCGGCTGCGGACCTCGGTCCATCATTTCGAGGCGTGGTCGATCTTGTGCTCGAGATGCCCGGTGGCGTGATCGCGGCGCAACTGGCTCAGCGATGTCTCATTCAAATGAGTCAGCACCTCGCCAAGTGTTGTCGCGTCCGGATAGCCGGCCGCGAACGGCTTGCCATAGATCTTGCGCAAGGTGCCGACCAGCGTATTGCCGTGTTTCTTGCTGATCTCGCCATCCTTGTCACGGTGACGGCCATCCAGACCTGGTTCCTTCATGTTGCCTCTCCCTGCGTGCGTCTGTGCGCCTCGCAGCCAGCGTGCTCCCAATCCAGTCGATTGGCAACGCTCTCCAGCAAGTCGGAGGCCCGGCTTGCTGGGCGGATCCGCGACTCAGTCGGCCAATTCGTCTGTCCAGACCTTGAAGCTCACCAGTGTATTCGGGCCGAAGGTCTGCGTGATGGGCACATCGGCGGCGTCTCGTCCCTGGGCGATCAGCACGCGGCCGATGCGCGGGATGTTGTTGCGCGCGTCAAACGTGTACCAGCGTCCGCCGATATAGGCCTCGAACCATCCGGCAAAGTCGCCATCCGCCCAGGGCTTCGGCATGCCGATGTCGCCGAGGTAGCCGGTGCAGTAGCGCGCCGGGATATTCATGCAGCGACAAAACGTAATCGCCAGATGCGCATAGTCGCGGCAAACGCCCCTGCCCTCGTTGTAGGCGTCAAGCGCGGTCTTGGTGGCGCGGGCGTGCTCGTAGCCGAACCGGATATGATGGTGCACGAAATCGCAGATCGCCTGCACCCGCGTCCAGCCTGGCGTCGTGGCCTCGAACAATTGCCAGGCAATTTCCGAGAGCCGGTCCGTCTCGCAGTAACGGCTGCCGAGCAGATAGACGATGGTCTCCGCCGGCAGATCCTCCACGGCATGCTGCATCGCCGACGGCACGATGATATCAGGCCTGCCGCTATCGTTGACGATGCCGTCCGCCGCGAGACGAAGGCGGCCCGCGGGCGCGACGATGCGGCTGCACCAATTGCCGAACCCATCGCGATAGGGCGTGATCGGGACGGCGGGGCTGGTGGTCAGATAGTCCGGCACCACCACGTCCGAGGCTCGTGTGAAGTGCGTGCCCATCACGATCATCATGGGCGTCGGCTGCGGAAAGTCGTAAATCATCTCGTAGCCGACGCGGATCTTCATGCAAGACACCTCCCGTGCTGCCAGCTGGATCAGTTCGAATAGCGGCTCCAAAATAGCCCGCGGGCACAAGCAGGAGCAGCCCCGCCGGCTGGAAGATCATGATGCCGAGCACCAATCCCGAAATGGCCACGAAAGCCTCTGCAAACAAGGCGTAGCCTATCGAGAACAGGCCTGATTCGGACCGGCACCGAGAATTCGATGGCTAATGCCGCGAAACAGGCGCATGCTCACGGCATGCCAGATCTCAGCAGCGACATCAGCGCGTGACGACCAGATCGCGCCGCGAGACGGTCACCTTCAAGCATCCTTTCAAGTTGAAGAACCTTGATCGGTTGATCCCGGCCGGATCCTACGAGGTCGTGACCGACGAAGAAATGATCGAGGGTCTCTCCTTTGCAAGCTATCGGCGCACGGCGACCATGATCATCGTCCCGGCAGCGCCGCCACATGCGACAGCCATGCAGATGATCTCGATCGGCTCGCTCGAACTGGCGGACGCACAGCGCATTGATGCGAGCACACCATGACGGACGAGCCGGTCGAACTTGACAGCCGCCGCGGCATGGCCGCGCAGAAGGCTACAGATATCAGACGCGCTCTCGCCGAGATCGAGTCCAACGCCAAGGCGATGCGCGACCGCCAGCACGAGTTGGAGGAGCAGCTCCTCAGCACGCCGGCGGCCACCTGGACGGAAGCTGCAGCCAAGGCGCGCTATCTTCTCAATCTCTATGCCGCATCCTTGAGCGCCCAGGATAGCCGGCACCGCGACCTGATTGCCGGGGTGTTGGACGATTTCGCGCGGCTCTCCGCGACCGATTGATCCGCGGTCTCCGCGCGGCACGACGGAAACCGGTAGCCCTGTCACCGGGACCAGCCCGTAAGGCGGATTAACGTCGGCGTCATCCGCCAATTCACAAGCGCGGACTACCCGATACGCGAACCGCCGGACGGTCCGCCACATGCCGTATCGTTGAAACGGCGGATCACGCGACGCTGATGCGCCCGACGCACCGCATGCGCCGGCGCGCGAATGCAACGCGACCGTTACGGAATCGGATATCCCTTCCACAGCCATTCCAGCGCATATGGCAGCGTTTGCGCGATGGTCGGCCGGTCGACATGCTTGGCGTTGCGCGCGAATACGAACTGATAGTGATAGCCCTTGGCCGCCAGCACCCGTGCCATCAGCTCGGCCGACAGCGTCCAATCGTGCATGCCGTCGGGAATGGTCGGATTGGGATAGAACAGGTCCTGGTCGCCCATCTCGTACCAGTAGCGGAGCGGCTTGACCTGGGCGCTCGGGATCAGCGGGCTGCCCGGCGCTTCAGATGGCACCAGCGCGCCGTCCTTGACGGCGAGATTCGGCGTGGCCGGGCCGGTCCATGGTGAATGGAACTCCCAGGCGCCGCCGCGTAAGGCGGGATTCTGCGGCCATTGCTGGTTCACCATGGTCGGCGAATAGGCCAGCACGCGATGATAGAGGTCCGGGTTGAACCACGCCATGATGAACGCCGCGGCGCCGCTGGAGCTCAGCCCCATGGTCGCGCGTCCGTCGGGATCGCCGGTCAGCTTGACGCCGGCGTGGCTCTCGACCAGCGGCAACACCTCGCGCTGTACGAACAGCGAATAGGCATCGGAAACCGTGTCGTATTCCCGGCCGCGCTGCGCGCCCTGCGCATCCTGCCCGCCATTGCCAATCTGGATCGATACCATCGGCGGCACGCGCCGCGCGTGGATCAGGTTGTCGAGAACGACGTTCATGTCCTTCCAGGCCGCCGACCCGCCGTCGCCCAGCACCATGAAGGGCACTTCCGTGCCTTTCACATAGTTCGGCGGCACATAAACCTCGATCTTGCGGGTCCAGGTGCCCGGATGGCTTGATGTCACGATCATGTTCGACTTGTCGTTCGGCACCGTCGTCGTGATCATGATCGAGGAGTTGGTGCAGCCGGCTACATCGTCGCGAATCAGCCCGGGGTTGTAGATTACGCTCTCGGTCGACGACATCGTAAACGAGATGATTGTCCCTTTCGGCACGCCATCCTTCGCGATCGTATCAGCCGCCGGCGCATGGGTCGCGCCGATGATGAAATTCCCCTCCGCACCCGCCGGCGGCAAGCTGCCATCGGGCAGCTCGGTCGCCTGCGGATAGTTCGGATTTTTCGGGTCGCGGCGCGGCGGCTGCGTCGAGAGATCGAGCCCGGTCGTATCGATGAAGAACGGCTTGGTCTTATCAGTGGTGTTGGCGCCCGGCGGCACCGCCATGTTCTGGGTCACGCAGGCCGATGGGGCTTGTGGCGCCTGCCCCTGTTGCGCCTGGCTGGCTGTGGTGAGCGACGCGGCGGTGATGCAGGTCCCCGCAAGGACAGTCAGGGCTGTCTTCATGTTTCTTCCCGTTCTGGCGATCTTATGTGCGAGCCTTGATCGATAGTATGTCCGGCGGCCTTCGAGCGGTCAATCGGATGGGTTGTCCTCCCAGACATGCGCTGTGGCGGAAGCGCGCGCCCGACCGTCGCCAGATTGTGATCGGCGCGCGGATCGGAATAGCGTAGAGCGCCGTCGTTCCATCCGGGTGACATGACGACGCAGTCGGAGACATCACGATGCAGTTGCGGAATTTTGGGCGTACGGGACTTCAGCTCTCCGTGCTCGGCTTCGGTTGCGGCGCGGTCGGCGGCTTCATGGTGCGCGGAGATCCTGCCGAGCAGGAGCGAACCATCGCTCGCGCGATCGATGCCGGCGTGAACTATTTCGACACCGCCGTGCAATACGGCGATGGCGAGTCGGAAAAGAACCTCGGTCGCATTCTGCAAAAACTCAGGCCGGCCGATGTTGCCGTCGGCACCAAGGTCCGGTTGCAGCCCGGCGACTTCGGCGGGATCTCCGACGCCGTCACAGCATCGATCGTAGGCAGCCTGTCGCGTCTCCAACGCGACCGCGTCGACATCTTTCATCTGCATAATCCGATCACCACGAGCGGCGGCGGGACGACGCTGTCGGCGCGCCAGGTGCTCGAAGATGTGGTGCCGGCGTTCGAGCGCGTGCGCGCGCAGGGCAAGACGCGTTATCTCGGCATCACCGCCGTCGGCGACACCGACGCGCTGCGGCAGGTGATCGACGCGCGCGCCTTCGACAGCGCGCAGATCGTCTACAACATGCTCAATCCATCCGCCGGTGAGGACTTGCCGCCGAACTATCCGGCGCAGGACTATGGACGATTGTTCGATGCCACCGCGGCTGCCGGTGTCGGCGTCGTGGGCATCCGCGTGCTGGCCGGCGGGGCGCTCTCGGGTTCGGCAAAGCGCCACCCGATCGCAGGCCCGGCGCCCGCGCCGATCGGCTCGGCCCTGAGTTACGATGCCGATCTCGAACGAGCGCGCCGCCTGCTTCCGCTGCTGACAGATGGATTTGCCGCCAGCCTCGCCGAAGCCGCCACACGCTTTGCGATTTCGCATCCGGCGATGGGCACCATCCTGGTCGGCATGGCAACGCCGCAGCAATTCGAGGACGCGCTCGCTGCCGTTCAAAAAGGAACGCTGCCGTCAGCGGCGCTGGAGCGGCTGTCATCGTTGCAGCAGGCGTTTTCCGGTGAGGCGCGTTGATTGCGAGCTGTTTATTGAAGCCTTCTGCATGACGACGACACGCCGTCATTCCGGGGCAGCCCGCCAGGGCTGAACCCGGAATCCCGAAATGATCAGGAATGACGCAAACCAATCTCGAGCTTCCGGGTTCAAGGCCTGCGGCCTTGCCCCGGAACGGCGGCTGTCGTGACGCAGGATCGTGAGCGCAGTTTAGCCTCAGCGAAGTCCGCCAAGTACGACAGGGATCGCGAACAGCGGCTTCCATGCCTGTCCAGCTCAGACGGAGCGCTAGCCATCCAGACAATCGAAAGGGCGGATCAGCTCCTGCTGATCCGCCCTACACCTGTCGTCAACACGTCGCGAATTTCGGATCGGCCGCCGATCACACGGCGTCTTTGGCCACCTTGAGCGGAGAAGCCTTGACGGACTTGCTCGCAGGCTTTGCCGCAAATTCCATCGGCTCTTTCGTAAACGGATTGATACCGCTGCGGGCCTCGGTAGCAGGTTTGTTCACGACCGACATTTTGACAAAGCCGGGGATGACGAATTCGCCGGATTCATTGAGCTCCTTGTATCCCACGATCGCCATCTGCTCGATCACCGCCTTCACCTCGCTCTTCGAGACCTGCGTACCTTCGGCAATTGCATCGATCAGCTGATTCTTGGTCATTTTCGCCATTTTTGAAATCCTTTTCAGCGCCAGAGCTACGCGGGACGCATAACTTGTCTTGGACGCGGTCATGCCGCGCGGCGCGGCTCGTCGTCACGCCTGTGGCCGTGAATCACTGGCTTAAAACGTATTGAAGCCCGAAATGCAAGAAAGAGCTGCCGTGTGTTCCACACTTCGCGAGGGCGGGTCCATATGGCGTTCAGCGCTGACAGCAATAGCGCCGGGTCATTCCCGTCTCGCTGGATGGCAGCTCGTAACGCGGATCAGCGTCAGCGTGATCGACCCGAGACAGCCGAATGGCCTCCACTGACGCTTGCCTGCAAAGGGCTGCCGGCGCGCTCACTTACTCCGCAGCGAGCAAGTTGCTCGCGTATTTTTCGAGAAAATACTTGCTCGGCCGTGAGCTACCGAAGAATCCCGGTACTTTGACGTGGCGCTCCCAACTTTCGTCAACGCCCGGTGGGGGGCCGGTCCGCGAGGGATCGGAGATGTCCAGGACCTCCTGCACGGTCCCAAGGATTTCATCCGAGCTGCTCTCCTGTACCGTGAGGCCGGCGCGCTTCATGGACTCATACGTCGGATAGGCCCAGCGGTAACGCTCCGACGTGATCTCGCTGAGCGACAGCATACGCCCATCCCTCGTATGGACGGGCTTCCATGCAAAGCGGGTGTCAGTCGACCATAGCAGACCCACCGAACTCAACGCGTTGACCATTGCCGTCGGGATGCCAAAGCTGGTCGCCACATAGGCAAACCCCGAAGTCGTGCCAATAAACATCCGCGCGCGCCGCATCAGGTGGATGTCCATCTCAGATGCCTGATCTACGCTGCGGGCGTAGTCGATGACGCGTTCCATCTCGGGAAGCGGCGGGGCACGGCGTCCGCCCATGCGCACGACCCATCCGCCCAGCGCGGTAATATGACGGACCGCCTCAGGTAGTTTCCAAGCGAAGCGTTGCGAATAGACTCGCCGGTTCCCTCGGTATCGTTGCGCGTGTCGGCATCGCGCACGGGCAAGCAGACATACCAGTCTTGATCACTCATGCCCCATTTGCGGCGCATAGACGTGTAAAGCTGCTCGACCCGATCGTCCGCAAGCACACGCCGATCGTAGATGTCACGCAGCGGAAACCCCCGCCCTTCGCTCTCCCACTGTTTGAGCGCGAACGATCCGGCGTCGTTCCAGTACATCGTACGGCCATCGTCGAAAGCGAAGGCCTGATGTGACGTGCCGATGAAGGGTGTCAGGCTCAAGAGTTCGTGCCATACCTCGGCCGAGACGTTTTCATTCATGACAGCAGTCGGACAAATCTCTGAGAAGAGAGAGAGGAATGGTCTGTTTGCGATTCGATCCTTGACTGTCAACAACAGCGGCTTGCCGTGCCACCACCCCATCTCGCGCATCATCAGGTGAACATTGAGGTGTCCATTATGCCCGATAAGTACGCTCCAATCCGGCGAGAGAAGGCTGACCTCTGACACGTCATCGATGTCAAACCGACGCAGAAACGCCTTCAGTGGCTGACTTTGACTCGGCATCGAACGCCTCAGTCGGCGCTGCACGTCGTTCATCCGAGTGTAGATCTTTGGAACGTAGAAACCTTCCCCGCTGTGATAAGTCGTAAGCAAAAGGTGGCGATAGGCATAGAAAAGGTTGACATCGAACAAGACATTCCGTTGCGGATGACGGGCGGGGAAATGCTCCCAATATTGGCCGTCCTCTTCTCGCTTAGCGAGGATGACGTCGTCCCTCGTCATCTCAAGCTCGTCGAGGAGCCTTACGATCAGCTCCAAGCTGACAAAATAGCTCTGGATATACATCTCTGTCGGCGCCTCGAGACGCTGATGATGTTCGTAACTACGTTGTTCATAGGCAAACGTGCGGTGCTCCATCATAAGTCTTGCAGCTGGCTCGAAAGCGAAACGTAGCCGCCTTGGCAGCTCCGTCCAGCGGATCGTGTGGTACTGCGCCAGCAGATCCATGAAGTAGCCGGATGAAAGTCTCTTGATCCAGTCTTCCATCGGAAGGGCGAAATAATCGTCGCCCCGCGTCCAATCGATGCTCGGAAAGAGGCTCAGCACAGGTTTTTCATAGCCGCAGAAAAGGAGGTAGACGATCAGCTCGTTGACGTAACGGTCCGTATGCGGGCCCGATAGCACCCATTCCAGATCAGTGCCGATCTTCGAGCCGCAAAAGAAGCGAAAGTGATGATCCAGATCGCCTCGCCTCGTGTGGCGGCGACGCGAGAGTGAGCCTGAAAGCCTGTCTGAACGGCAGCACTGCGAACAGAAGAGTTTGCAAGGATTCTTTAGCGCGAAGGCCTCCGATGCGGTTTGCCTCGTCCAGCATCTTCTCGAGAAGACGTGCCTGGAAAGCGACTCGTCTCTGCGCCAGACGCGCCGGAACGAAATTCCGGCGTATTCGGGACGCACTCGCATGTATAACTGACCAGTTTCCCATCTCTCCGCCGACGGTTTGCTTAGTCCGAGAATGCCACAGTTCCGAACTATCCTGCTGGACCTGAGGAACACGGCTACGATGCTCTTGTCTTGCGCAGCAGATCTTGACGATCGGCCATAGCTAGCAATGGAATTTGCTATCCAGCGCGCGTGAATCACGGAGGTCCGAAAACCTTGTATGAGGACACAACGTATAGCTCGGAGCCCGACGCGCTCTTCAAAACCTCCGTCGATTTGCTTGCAAGGACCAAAGCTCGCGCCTGAGGAACTCCTGCCGTTCCTCAGGCGTGGCGTCGCGATATTGCAAAGAGCCGTTGATCTCTCGTTTCATGACCAACGCTCCTTCCTGATAGAATTCCCACGGAGGCCCGGCGTCCAGCAAATGAGAGCTGGCTTCGATCAGCTGTCGACTTGGGGAAAGCGCCGCATGCAGAAGGATATCGCGCGAGGAGACGTGTGAAGGATTTGAGAGCGCGTGAATGCGCCCCTTCATGTCGCCCAATTGATAATCGATACATCGCAACGAGTACAGAATACAGGTACAGAAAATTACAAGAACCGCGAGCCTCGTGTCTTGATGATGATAGGAAACAGCAAGAGCTGCCGCCATAATAGCTATGATATAACGCAATTTCATAGCGGGCCCCTCCCCGAATGATGCTATCGCGCAACTTGCGAGCGAGCAAGCGCCTCTGTCGTGCCAGAGCGGAATGGCTCCAACGCCTGCGGAACGAAAGCTCCTAGATGGCTCGTTCGGCACGACTGTGCCGCACACAGTCGGTTCCCTCTTGGGATACGGCTTTTTCTTATCACCCTGCTGCAGTCGTAGGCTGCACTGGTTCGCGCTCAGCCCGCATCGTCGTGGTCCTTTGCATCGCTCTGATCCACGAGAGCCGTCTGCAATGCCTCGTCGTCCAACAGCAGATCGGCGTCAGAATCGAACGGATCGCTGATCAGAACCGGCTTGCCGTCCCTTCCGAATCGAAAGGCCCGATCGCTAT
>NZ_JBARGP010000420.1:0-11282 GCF_049798375.1 Bradyrhizobium sp. | reverse complement strand
CTCAATAATACCCCACGCAAATGCCTGGACTTCAGAACACCCGCCGAGGCATTCTCTGAACTCAAATCAACCGTTGCACTTCAACCGTGAATCCATCCCCCGCATACGCGGAGGATGACACCTTTTGCTGTTGCAACTTTCCTATCAAAACAAACTTCCTTGCCCGTCATCGACCTGCGGCTTTCGCGGCGCGGCTGGCCTTGCGGCTTTCTTCGCCGACATGCTCACCTGCTCCGCCGCGCGTTCTGCGTCTGTGATTGCAAGCACGAGCTGCGCGTCGTCATTGGCGACCGCATTCACCCGCCGCGACACCTCATGCCAGACGAAGATGCCTTCCTCCGGCGATCCGAGCAGGCGCATCACCTCGTTGGCATCATCAGCGCTGCAATCGAGCCAGCGCTCGAAATCGTCAGGCGCGATCGTCACCGGCACGCGGTGATGCAGGCCTGCCAGATCCGGACTCGCCGTGGTGGTGACGAGCGCGACCGTGTCGACCTCCTCGCCGTTCGGGCCCGCCCAGGTCTCGGCCTTGCCAGCGAATCCGAGCGGCGCGCGGTCGCCGCGATGGATGAAGAACGGCCGCTTTTGACCCCCCGTCTCCTGCCATTCGTAATAGCCGTCGGCGGGAACCAGGACGCGCCGCCGCCTGATGGCATTCTTGAACGCCGGCTTCTCGCGCACAGTCTCGGCGCGCGCGTTGATGAGCAGGCTGAAATGACGAGGATCCTTGACCCAGGCTGGAACCAGGCCCCAGCGCATCAACCGGAAATGCCGCCTGCCTTGGTCCAGAATGACCACCGGAATCGGCTGGGTCGGTGCGATGTTGTGCCGCGGCGGGAAATTTGGCTGCTCCTCATAGCCGAATATCTGCCGTAGAGCCTCGGGTGGTGACGTGATGACGAAACGGCCGCACATAATGTCGCTCGATCTGTCTGATGTTCAGCCTGTTTTAACCCCAAATGCCAACACTGCGGCGGATGACCGCGGCTTCACAACTTGTGCAATCCGATCGCACGCTCTCGCGACCAGGTGGTGCCGTTGATCCGGCCCGTGCTGCCCTGCTGCGCGCGGCCAACATCAATCCGCGCACCGGGCTCGCTACCGACTACCTGAATCATTTCAACGAAGCGATCATGCTGCTCGAAATGATTCCCGATATTCCGGAATGCGCCGAGGATTTCCTGACCTGGAAACCGCTCTCCTATGCCGAGCACTTCACAGCCACCAATTTCAAGGCCCGCGATCTCGTCATCGACGCTTACGCACAGGCAGATCCGGAGATCCGCGGCCGCTTCGACCACCTCACCAAGACCATGACCGAGATCCTGCTCGCGGTCGGCGCCGCCATGCAGCAGGCCACGCAGGACAATACCCGCGCCAAGCTCGCCGAGCAGGCCGCCGGATGGATCAAGCCGCTGGTGACGCAGGTCGGCGGCGTTATCAATGGCGAGGTCGAGATCGCGCCGGTTCCTGACGCGACCGAGGTCGATGCGGTCGACACCGTCGACGTCATCATGTCGGGCGGCCTCTGACCTGCTACTGTTCCGGCGCCTCGCAACCGGAGCATCGTGATGACTGACGCCCCCCTCATCCGCCCCCAGCTTGCGGTCAGCGCCTCGATCTTCCGCGACGGCGACATCCTGCTGGTGCGCCGTGCCCGCATGCCGGCGCTGGGCGTCTATAGCCTGCCGGGCGGCCGGGTCGAATTCGGCGAGACGCTGCATGCGGCGCTGGCACGTGAGATCGACGAGGAGACTAGCCTTGCAGTCGATATCATCGGCCTTGCGGGCTGGCGTGAGGTGCTGCCGGCCCAAACCGGCGGTTCCGGCCGCGGCGGTCATTTCGTGATCATGTCGTTTGCGGCGCGCTGGCGCGCCGGCGAGGTCAGGCTCAATGACGAGCTCGATGATTTCCAGTGGCGTGCGCCGGATGCGCTCGACGGCCTGCCGCTGACCGATGGCCTGCCCGAGATCATCGCGGCCGCCCGCAGGCTGGTCTAGCTCCGTCTTGCGTCCTGCTCACGGGAAGGGCATATGACGGGCTGTGGTTCCCCTCATGTTCAAACGCCTTCCAGCTGTCGTTCTCCTCGTCGCAGCCTGCGCGCTCGCTCCCGCGCGCGCCGAGGACGCGGCTGCGCCATTCGACGGCGATTTGCAGCGGCTGGCCGAGATCCTCGGCACCCTGCACTACCTCCGCGGCATCTGCGGCAACAACGACGGCAACAAATGGCGCAACGAGATGCAGGCGCTGGTCGATGCCGAGACGCCCTCGGGCGAGCGCCGCGCGCGCATGATCGCCGGCTTCAACCGCGGCTATAACGGTTTCCAGCAGACCTACCGGACCTGCACGCCGGCGGCGCTGGTCGCGATCCGCCGCTACGTCGACGAGGGCGCGAAGATCTCGCGCGACCTCACCGCGCGCTACGCCAATTGATGGGCGCAGAGCAGACATCCACAGTCGCGAGCGATGTTGTTCGAGCTCGTTAACCTTTCCTAAAGAACCGTCTAGGCGTCGGCATTCCGCGTGGTAAACCTTGCAGCGATCCGGCGCATCCGCCCCGGACCCGACGCATCACCGTTCCTCGCCCGCATCCATGAGCCATCCCGTGCATCACAGCCTCGCCCGCGACGCCCTGCCCGATCACGAGCAGAAGCAGGCCGCCCTCAGCTATCTCAACGAGGCCTGGGCGGAGGCGCGTCACGACGGCGTCGACGGCGATTGCCTGGCCCAGGCCAGCCTGTTCGCCGCATTGGCCGAGCTGGTCGGCACCTATGGCGAGGACGCGGTCGGCAAGTTCACCGAGGGCTTGGCGACGCGCGTGCGCAACGGCGAGTTCTCGCTGATGCGCTCGACGCAGTAACGCAGCTCACTGTTCGACCGTCATCAGCCTAACCGCGCATTCGGCAATCAGATTTGCATTCCCCTGTCATTGTCCGCGCAAGCGGATGACCCAGTACGCCGCGGCTTCTCGATCGACATGGCTGTCTCTGGAATACTGGATCCTCCGCCTTCGCGGAGGATGACAGCAGTGGTTTGGAGACGACCGCATGAAGAAGAGCCGTTCCGGCTCCTGATGCGAAGTCGCCGGCTACTTCGTCATCGCCGCGGTTTGCTTGGCGAGCTGCTTGTCGAAATCCTGCTCGAGGCCCGAGACGTAGGTGGCGAGTTCGCCGGGCTTGACGAACGGGTTCGGCGCGCCGTCCTTCATCTGCGCGCGCTTCGCCTGCATGCCATAGACTTCCGGATGCGGCCCGAGCAGCACGTCGATCTTCATCGCCTTGGCCTTGGCAAAGGTCGCGCGGTAGTCGTCGACGATGCCGGGATAGGTCGGCTCGCCCACCAGCCGGTTCAGCGCCACTGTTCCCGAGCAGAAGAACAGGACGTCACGGTCCTTGTCGCCCTCCTTGGCCGTCATCTCCCAACTGGTGCAGCCGGGGGTGTGGCCTGGCGTGTCGTGCGCGATCAACGTGGTGTCGCCGAGCGTGACCTTGTCGCCCTCCTTCACGGCACGATCGACCTTGACCGGCGTGAAGCTGATGTCGGTGTCCTTCTCGTCGCCCGGATAGTAGCCGCCTTCGAGCAACGGCTTGTCGCGCTCGCCGGCGATGAGCTGCGCGCCGGTCTCCTTTTTGAGCTCGGCGAAGCCGCCGGTGTGATCGAAATGCGCGTGGCTGTTCAGGATATATTTGATATCGGCGACCTTGAAGCCGAGCTTGGCGATGTTGTCCTTGATCATGCCGGTCACCTGCGGCACCGCGGTGTCCATCAGGATCAGGCCGTCGGAGGTCTTGATGACGTAGACCGCGATGCCGTCGGTGCCGACGTAATAGATGTTGCCGATCAGGCGGAACGGTTCGAACGGCGCGGTCCATTTCGGCATCACCGCCGCGAGAAAATCCTTCACCGTCTGCGCCTGCACGGCGGTGGCGAGCAGCGCTATCGCACACAGCCCGGTTGCGAGCTTCTTCATTGGATGCCTCCCGGTCGATTGTTGTTTTGTTGGCGCGAGAATCCGCGCGCATCGATGCATCGCAGGCTACGTTGCCGGCAATGCGGCAGGCAACAGCAGGTGATGGGAATATTTTATGGGTACTGGGGAATAATCGCCGGTGCGTAGGATGGGTAGAGCGCAGCGAAACCCATCGACGGTTTTCGCTGCGGATGCTGACGATGGGTATCGCTTCGCTCAACCCATCCTACGAAGAGGGAGCACTTACGCCTTCAGCGTCTCCAGGAACCGCACGGGCTCACCACGCGAGGCCGTCATCAGTTCGCCCTGCCACATCACGCGCTTGCCGCGGACGACCGTGCCGACCGGCCAGCCGGTGACACGCAGGCCGTCATAGGGCGTCCAGCCGGCGCGCGAGGCCACCCATTTATTGGTGATGGTTTCGCTGCGCTTGAGATCGACGATCGTGAAATCAGCGTCGTAGCCGGCGGCGATGCGGCCCTTGCAGGCGATGTTGTAGAGCCGCGCGGGGCCGGCGCTGGTGAGATCGACGAAGCGCTGCAGCGACAGCCGCCCGGCATTGACGTGATCGAGCATGACCGGCACCAGGGTCTGCACGCCGGTCATGCCGGAGGGCGAACCGGGATAGGCCTTGGCCTTCTCCTCCAGCGTATGAGGCGCATGGTCGGAGCCCAAAATATCCACGATGCCCTGCTCGATGCCGCGCCAGATCGCATCGCGATGCTCCGCCGATCGCACCGGCGGATTCATCTGTGCCAGCGAGCCGAGCCGCTCGTAGCATTCGGGCGCGGCCATGGTCAGGTGATGCGGTGTGGCTTCGACGGACGCCACATCCTTGTGGTCGCGCAGGAACGCGATCTCCTGCTTGGTCGTGATGTGCAGCACGTGGATGCGCTTGCCGGTCTCATGCGCGAGCTTGACCAGCCGTTCGGTCGCCAGCAGCGCCGCGGCCTCGTCGCGCCATACCGGGTGCGAGCGCGGATCGTTCTCGATGCGCTCGCCTTTGCGCGCATTGAGCCGATACTCGTCCTCGGCGTGAAAAGCGGCGCGGCGCCGGATCACCTGAAAAATGCGGCGCAGGCTGTCGTCATCCTCCACCAGCAGCGAGCCGGTCGAGGAGCCCACGAACACCTTGACGCCGGCGCAGCCTTCGGCGCGCTCCAGCACGGGCAGCTGATCGACATTCTCGCGGGTGCCGCCGATGAAGAAGGCGAAATCGCAATGCATGCGATGACGGCCGGCCGCGACCTTGGCGGTGAAGGCCTCCTCGGTCACCGTCAGCGGATTGGTGTTCGGCATCTCGAACACCGCGGTGACGCCGCCCATCACGGCGCTGCGCGAGCCGGTTTCGAGGTCCTCCTTGTGGGTGAGGCCAGGCTCGCGGAAATGCACCTGGGTGTCGATCACGCCGGGCAGCACATGCAGGCCTTTGCAGTCGACCACTTCGGCCGCCGAGGCGTCGCCGAGATTGCCGATTTCGGCAATGCGGCCGTCGTTGATGCCGATGTCCCTGATGCCTTCGCCGTCCTGATTGACCACGGTGCCGGATTTCAGAATGACGTCGAAACGCTGGGTCATGGTGTGTTCCGTACCCGCAACTGCGGACCTTGTCGTTTGTGCCGGGGCGGCATACGTTCCGGACTCATACGAGGCAAGAGGTTTTTCCGCAAATGAAGGCCGCGTTTCTGCCCGACCGCGGCGTGGTCGAGGTCTCAGGCGAGGATGCCCGCAAGTTCCTGAACGGGCTTTTCACCACCGACGTCACGCAGCTCACCCCGGGCCGCGCACGCTTCGGCGCATTGCTGACGCCGCAGGGCAAGATAATAGTGGATTTCCTGATCCTGCAGGCGCGCTCAGACGCAGCCGAGCGCTTTCTGCTCGATTGCCCGCGCGCGCTGGCGCAGCCGCTTGCCGACAAGCTCAAACTCTACAAGCTCCGTGCCAAGGTCGGAATCGAGAATCTCTCGGATCGTATGGGTGTGATCGCCGCCTGGGACGGCGACATCGCAGACCTGCCGGAGCGTGCCTTTGCCGATCCGCGGCAGGCGGCGCTCGGCTGGCGTATTCTGAGCCCTGAGGCTGAAGCGCCTGCGATCGCTAAACAGCTCGGCGCCGAGTTCGTCGACGCCAGTGCCTATGACGCGCACCGAATCGCCCACGCGGTGCCGCGCGGCGGGCTAGATTTCGCCTATGGCGATGCCTTCCCGCACGAGACCAACATGGACCTGCTGCACGGCGTCGATCTCGGCAAGGGCTGCTATGTCGGCCAGGAAGTCGTCAGCCGCATGCATCATCGTGGCACCGCACGCACCCGCGCGGCACAAGTGCTTCTCGACGGGCCGGCGCCTGAGCCAGGCACGCCGGTCATGGCGGGCGACAAGAGCGTCGGCACTTTTGGCGCGGCAGCGGGACAGACAGCCATCGCGCTGATCCGGATCGATCGCGTCGCTGACGCGCTCGCGGCCGGCCAGACGCTCACGGCGGGCGGCCGCGATTTGCGCATTGCCGATCCCGCCATCCTGCAACCCCCGGCCAAGCAGACCGTGGCATGAGCGGCACCGCACGTCTGCATGCCGACGGGCTAGCGCGCTGTCCGTGGCCCGGCGAGGATCCGCTCTATGTCGCCTATCACGACACCGAATGGGGCGTGCCGGAATATGATGACCGCGCGCTTTTTGAGAAGCTGATCCTCGACGGCTTCCAGGCGGGCCTCTCGTGGATCACGATCCTGCGCAAGCGCGACAATTTCCGGAAAGCCTTCGATGACTTCCAGCCCGAGACAATCGCGCGCTACACCGACAAGAAGATCCATGCGCTGATGAACGATGTCGGGATCGTGCGCAATCGCGCCAAGATCGAAGGCACGATCCTGAGCGCCAAGGGCTGGCTGAAGATCCAGGAGGAAGGTCCGGGCTTCTCGAAATTCCTGTGGGATTTCGTCGGCGGCAGGCCTTTGGTCAATCAGTTCAAGAGCACGGCCCGCGTGCCGGCTTCGACGCCGCTCTCGACCAAGGTCTCCAAGGAGCTTTCGGCACGCGGCTTCAAGTTCGTCGGGCCCACCATCGTCTACGCTTTCATGGAGGCGACTGGCCTCGTCAACGACCATCTCGTCACCTGCTTCTGCCACGACAGCTGCAGCGGCAAGCGCCGCGCGCCGAGGCTCAAGAATCCAGGGCTCAAGACGAGCGGCCTCAAGGCCAAATGAGTACGCGCAAGGCCCCCGCCGGCCAGAACCGGGTCTGGCAGCGCATGCTGTCGGGCCGCAGGCTCGATCTGCTCGATCCCTCCCCGCTCGACATCGAGATCGCCGACATCGCCCATGGGCTGGCGCGCGTGGCGCGCTGGAACGGCCAGACCTCGGGTGCGCACATCTTCTCGGTGGCGCAGCACACCTTGCTGGTCGAGGCTATCTTGTGCACGCAGGATACTGATGACGACGACCGGCTGCGGCTCGCGGCGATGCTGCACGACGCGCCGGAATATGTCATCGGCGACATGATCTCGCCGTTCAAGGCCGCGCTCGGCGACGGCTACAAGGCGATCGAGAAGCGGCTGTTGGCCGCGATCCACATCCGCTTCTCGCTGCCGCCGGTGCTCGCAGCAGAGATCGAGAAGCAGATCAAGGCCGCCGACCGCGGCGCGGCCTATCTGGAAGCGACGCTGTTGGCCGGCTTCTCGGAAAGCGAAGCCAAGCGGCTGTTCGGCCGCGATCCCGGCCTGCCGGACGATGTGCGCGAGGACTATCTGACACCGTGGAACGCAGCCAAGGCGGAGAAGCGGTTTCTGGAGCGGTTCAACAAGCTGCAAGTGTGAGGGCTGTTAGTTAGATCGAGCTGTCGCGGCAAGCACCGCTGCACCCTCTCCCCTTGCGGAAGAAGGTGCCGGAGATGCGAAGCATCGAAGGCGGGTGAGGGGTCTGTCTCCGCGGATAGAGACCCCTCACCCGGCTCAATCTCACTGCGTTCGATTTCGCCACCCTCTCCCGCAAGGGGAGAGGGTGCACTGCCGCTGCCGAAACGTGTCACCAGACCTCATCAAACCCGCCGCGCAACCGGCTTTCACCGCCCTGCCCGCTGGCCTATAATCGCCGCACAAGGGATCTTTCGATGATTCACGTCTGCTCGCTCGCCGCTCTGCCAGAGACCGTTCGCCGCACCGGCGCCAGCCACGTGCTGACGGTGATGGCCAATGTCGAGCAGGTGGTGCGGCCTGACACCATCCTGGCCGAGAACCACCTCAAAGTGTCGATGGACGACATCACCGAGGAGCTGGAAGGTTTCGTCGCGCCCGGCGCGCATCACGTCGCGCAGGTGCTGGCCTTCGTGCGCGGCTGGGACCGCGGCGCGCCGCTGGTGGTGCATTGCTATGCCGGCATCAGCCGCTCCACCGCGAGCGCCTTTGCCGCGGCCTGCGCGCTCAACCCGCGGCGCGACGAGCTTGCGATCGCGCAAAGCATCCGCGCGGCCTCGCCAATCGCATCTCCCAACCGCCTGATCGTCAGCCTCGCCGACAAGGCGCTGGGGCGCGACGGGCGCATGCTGCGCGCGCTTGACGCCATCGGCCCCGGCAACATGCTGACCGAAGGTCAGCCCTTCCGCATCGATTTGGAATGAGCGATCAGCCGCTGACGCCGATCGAGATCGGCCTGACCGCGGCGATCGTCGCGATGAACGGCCAAGTAAAGGGTCAGGCGAACAGCCAGATCACCAGCAACGAGCCGCTGATCCTCACCGCAGCCGGCGATGACGGCCTCACCGGGCTGCCGTTCGGCCCGTTCGACGCGCTGCGCCATCGCACCTTCGAGATCGGCCTGCGCGCCTGGGTGCAGGAGCAGACCGGACTGCGGCTCGGCTATGTCGAACAGCTCTATACGTTCGGCGACCGTGGCCGGCATGCGCAGCCCGGCGACACCGAGGTGCATGTCGCTTCGATCGGCTATCTGGCGCTGACACGTGTGACCGACGAGGCGGTCCGTACGCCCGGCGCTAGCTTCGCGCCGTGGTATCGCTTCTTCCCGTGGGAAGACTGGCGCAAGCAGCCGCCTGAGATCATAGCGCGCGACATCCTGCCCGAGTTGACCAGATGGGCCGCGCAAAGCGAGACCGACGCGCCGCCGCGCCCGCTGTCGCGCCGGGATCGCGTGCGGCTCTATTTCGGCACCGACGGGGCGCCCTGGGACGAGGAGCGCGTGCTCGACCGTTATGAGTTGATGTACGAAGCCGGCTTGGTCGAGGAGGCCCGCCGCGACAGCCGGCCCGCGGCTTTGGCGCGCAAATCGCAGCCTTCGCTCGGCGTCTCCATGCGGTTCGACCACCGCCGCATTCTCGCCACCGCCATCGCGCGGCTGCGCGCCAAGCTGAAATACCGCCCCGTGGTGTTTGAACTTCTACGAGACGAATTCACACTCACTGAACTGCAGCATACTGTGGAAGCGATCTCCGGACGGCATCTGCACAAGCAGAATTTCCGCCGGCTGGTGGAAAACACCGCGCTGGTCGAACCGACCGGGCTGACCTCGACACAAACCGGAGGACGGCCGGCCGCGCTGTTTCGTTTCCGTCGCGAGGTGCTGCAGGAACGGCCGGCGCCGGGCCTGCGCGTCCGCGCGCGGCATTGAGCCATTGAACCTGAAGCGGCCTCCCCGGCTGCACCCAACACCGAGGTGTTGGCGTCGACCTCGAAAGCCGGCCTCCCCATGTTCGATTTGCCGCTCGATCTGCTTGCGCTGGTGATCGCCATCGCCGCGTTGATCTTTGCGCGTAAGACCTCCACGGAAGCCTCGCAACTACGCTACCGCCTCGACAGGCTGGAAGCTGCGCGGGCAGACCATGCTGCGGCAGCCGGCACCACAGCCGCGGTCGCGGCGCCGCCACCGCTGCCGGGCGAGGCTCCCTTGGCGCCGGAGGCGACGATTGCGCCCGATCCAAGCGAAAGCCAGTTGGCGACGCTGGATGCACCGCTTGTCACGGCGCCATCCGACGAGACCGATGCTTCGGCCGCTCCACCGCCGCTGCCGCCACCGCCGGCCAGACCCGGCTTCGAGGAGCAGATCGGCACCCGCTGGGTGGTGTGGATCGGCGGGCTGACATTGGCGCTCGGCGGCTTTTTCCTGGTGCGCTATTCGATCGAGGCGGGCCTGGTCGGCCCCGAAGTCCGCGTCGCGCTGGGGGCGCTGTTTGCGGCAGCGCTACTCGCGGTCGGCGAATGGAGCCGGCGCCGCGAAAGCATCGCGCAGATCGCAGCGCTGCCCATCGCCAACATTCCGGCGATGCTGACCGCGGCCGGCACGGCGGTGGCTTTCGCCACCGTCTACGCGGCGTATGCGCTGTACGACTTCCTGCCGCCGCCCGCGGCCTTCATCCTGCTCGGCATGGTCGCGCTTGGCACGCTCGCCGCGGCGCTGCTTCATGGCCCGGCACTCGCAGGGCTCGGCATCGCGGCCGCGTTCGTCACCCCCGCGCTGGTCTCATCCGGCGAGCCGAACTACTGGGCGCTCTATGTCTATCTCGCGGTCGTGACGGCCGCGGCCTTCGCGCTGGCGCGCGTGCGGCTGTGGCGCTGGCTTGCGATCACCACCATCGTGCTGGCCTTGCTGTGGACGCTGCCGTGCCTGGATTGCGGCCTGTCGATGGTGGCACCGCATGCCTTCCACGTTGTCACAGGCTTTGCGCTCGCCGCGCTGATCGTGGTCTGCGGCTTCCTATTTGGCCCCGATGCCGCCGACGATGGTATCGAACCGGTCTCCTCGGTTGCGCTGTCGGTCTATCTGCTGGGCGCGATGCTGATCGTGCTGGCAAGCCGCCATGACGACATCGCGCTGATCGCCTTTACCGCGCTGGTGGCGGCGAGCCTCGGCGTCTCCTGGCGCGCGCCGGCGGCCGCCGGCAGCGTCGGTGCCGCGGCAGCGATGGTGTTTCTGGTGTTCGGCGAATGGGCTATCCGCGGCAATCCCGACATGCTGGTGCTGCCGGGCCCGCTGCCCGACATGGGCCCGAGCCCGATCGGCGAGTCCGAGTCCTCGCACCTCATCATGGCCGGCCTGTTCGCCGCAGTGTTCGGCGGCGCCGGCTTCCTGGTGCAGGGACGTTCGCGCAATCCAACCGTCGCGGTGGTGTGGTCGGCGGCCGGCGTGTTCACGCCGCTGGCGCTGCTGATCGCGCTGTATGCGCGCATCGCCCATCTCGATCGCTCGATCCCGTTCGCCATTCTCGCAGTTCTGCTCGCTGTGGCGTTCGCCGCTGCGACCGAAGCGTTGACGCGCCGCGAGGAGCGGCCGGGCGTCGCGACCGCCACCGCGCTGTTTGCGACCGGC
>NZ_JBARGP010000419.1:0-2146 GCF_049798375.1 Bradyrhizobium sp. | reverse complement strand
CGCGTGTTCGGCGGGGCGCCCGGCAGCTATGGCGCTGTCGCCGCAAACCTCGCGCTCGGCACCGAGTGGGAGAGCCGTCAGCAACTCGGCGAGGCCTATCTCGCCGGCGCCTCGCATGCGTTCGGTGGCCGGCATGAAGGAACGCATGCGCAAGCGTTTCAAGATCGTGTCCGCAGTGCCGACGCGTTGATCCATCCGCAGGACGATCGCGAGCGCGACCTCTTGGACGGCGAGGAGGTCGCCGACTTTGCCGGGGGCTTTGCCGCGGCGGCTGCGGCTTTGGGCGCGTCGCCGGCGCTGCTGCATCTCGACACAAGTCGTCCCGAGGCGCCGCAGGCGAGGGCTCTATCCGAGGAGATCGCGCGCGTGGTGCGCGGCCGCCTCACTAATCCCCGGTGGATCGCCGGCATGCTCGCGCATGGCTATCGCGGAGTTGCCGAGGTCGCGCAGGGCGTCGATGCACTCTATGCTTTTGCCGCGACCTCGGACGCGGTGCCTTCGCATTTGTTCGACGTGGTCCATGCCGCGCTGCTTGGCGATGCGTCGGTGCACAACGCGATGCTGGATCGCAACCCAGCGGCGGTCGCCTCGATCGTGGCGCGGCTGCAGGATGCATGCCGCCGCGGGCTATGGCTGCCGCGCCGCAACGCCGTCATTGACGAGCTTGCTGTTGCGGCGGCGCGGGCGGAGGCGAGGCCATGAGCACGCCATCGTCGGTCAAAGGCTGGTGTCCGGGAGCGCGGCGGCCGATGCAGAGCGGCGACGGGCTGATCGTGCGGATCAGGCCGTATGGTGGCAGCCTGCCGGTGGCGAGCTTGAGTGTACTCGCTGGTGCGGCATCGCGGTTCGGCAATGGTCAGATCGATCTCACACGCCGCGCCAATCTGCAGATCCGCGGCGTCACCGAGTTGGCGCTCGAACCTTTGTGGGATGCGCTGGCGTCGCTCGGTCTGCTCGACGACAGCGCGGAAGCCGAGGCGATCAGAAACGTCGCGGTCAATCCGCTGACGGGGATCGATCCCACCGAGATCATCGACGTCAGGCCGATGGCGCAGGCGCTCGCATCGCAGCTTGCCGCAAACGCGGACCTGCAGGCGCTGCCGGGCAAGTTCGCCTTCGTCATCGATGGTGGCGGCCTGTTGCCGCTGGCCGAGCTCGCGGCGGATGTTCGTCTCGAAGCGCGACGTGAGGGCGCGGACATTTTCGTTGCGGTCGGCGTCGCGACCACACATGGCGTCGCATGGCTGGCGGCTGCGGCAGCGTCCGAAGCCGCCGAAATCGCCGTTCAGATCGCGCGGGCCATTTTGGCGCGGGGCGGGGCCACGCGTGCGCACGCATTGTCGCTGCAGGCCGTTGAGGCCATCAAAGCTGAACTCGGTTTGCCTAAAATACTTCCCAACGTCGAAAGTTCAGATGATGCCCGGCCGCGCCGGGGCCTGCTCGCGCTGGGAGACAAGCGATACGTGGTTGGTCTCGGGGCCGCATTCGGGCGCATCGAGGGCGGAACGCTGGCCTCATTCGCCGAGGAACTCGCGCGTCTTGGCGTGACCGACATCAGACTGTCGCCGTGGCGCACGGTCTATGCCAAAGTCGGCAACCGCGCCGATGGCGAAACGCTGATCGCGGCGGGGCGCGCGCTCGGCCTTGTCGTCGACGATGCCGATCCACAGGTGCGGATCGATGCCTGCTCGGGCGCCGGTTGCTGCAATGCGACGGTGCTGCCGACGCATGACCATGGCCGTCTGCTGGCCGAGCTTGCCGCTCGCGCCGGCTTTACGGGCACGGTACATGTTTCGGGTTGCCCGAAGGGTTGCGCCCGCTCGGCAGCAGCGGATCTGGTCCTTATCGGCACCGGCGATAGCTATCGCGTGGTCCGCAACGGTACGGTAAGGGACGAGCCCGCCGGCGCGTTCGCCGCATCCGAGATCGGGACGAAAGGGATCGAATTGTTGACGAACCAGGCCGCCGTTCATGCGTAATGCGCGCGACTATATCCGTGACGGCGCCGAGATCTACCGACGCTCGTTCGCGACCATCCGTGCCGAGGCTGACCTGTCGCGCTTCCGCGGCCTGGAGGAGAAGATCGCGGTGCGCATCATCCATGCCTGCGGCATGGTCGAGATCACCTCTGACATTGCGATGTCGC
>NZ_JBARGP010000418.1:0-5081 GCF_049798375.1 Bradyrhizobium sp. | reverse complement strand
CGCAGCACGGCTGAACTGGCCCTGCGTGCGCGTCAACCTCGACAGCCACATCAGCCGTATCGATCTGGTCGGCAAGGACTCGATCGTGGTCAAGGATGGCAAGCAGGTCACCGAGTTCCGCGACGGCATCCTGCCCTGGGCGCTGCAGCACAACATTGCGCTGGTGTTCGACGAATACGACGCCGGCCGCCCGGACGTGATGTTCGTGATCCAGCGCGTGCTGGAAGTCTCCGGCCGGCTGACCTTGCTCGACCAGAACAAGGTGATCAAGCCGCATCCCGCGTTCCGGCTATTCTCGACCGCCAACACCATCGGTCTCGGCGACACCTCGGGCCTCTATCACGGCACCCAGCAGATCAACCAGGGCCAGATGGACCGCTGGTCGATCGTCACCACGCTGAATTACCTCGCCCATGACGAGGAGGTCGAGATCGTGCTGGCCAAGGCGCGGCACTATCGCAACCAGCAGGGCCGCGACATCGTCAACAAGATGGTGCGGCTCGCGGACCTCACCCGCAACGCGTTCGCCAATGGCGATCTGTCGACGGTGATGAGCCCACGCACGGTGATCACCTGGGCCGAGAACGCCGAGATCTTCGGCGACATCGGCTTCGCCTTCCGCGTCACCTTCCTCAACAAGTGCGACGAGCTAGAGCGGCCGCTGGTCGCGGAATTCTATCAGCGCTGCTTCAACGCCGAGCTGCCGGAATCCGCCGTCAACGTGGCGCTGAGCTAACAAACATCCGGTGTCGTCCCGGCCTTGTGCCGGGATCCATACTCCGTGACGTTTCAGTCGTGCGCTGGAGTTGGCCTCAACACGAACAAGCGACCGCCGATGGTATGGGTCCCGGCGTTCTCGGCGCGAATTGCGCGCCTGACCGGGACGACGGCCCCAGGGATCACATGACGACATCCAGCAACAAATTCCGTACCGGGACCAAGGAAGCGCCGACCGAGCCGTTCAAGCGTTCGGTGACGGCCTGCCTGCGCGCCATCGCCAGGGCGCCGGAGCTCGAAGTCTCTTTCGCTGCCGAGCGCCCGGGCCTCGCACCGGGCAAGGCGCGGCTGCCGGAGCCGGCGCGCAAGATGACCAAGCGCGATGCCGCGATCGTGCGCGGCCACGCCGACTCGATCGCGCTTAAGCTCGCCTGCCACGATCCGAAGGTTCATCGCAAGCTGATCCCAGGCAATCCGCAGGCCCGGGGCGTGTTCGAGGCGGTGGAGCAGGCCCGCGTCGAGGCGATCGGCGCGCGCCGCATGGCTGGCGTGGCGAAAAACCTTACTGCGATGCTCGACGATCACTTTCATCGCGGCAAGTACGACGAGATCACCGACCGCGCCGACGCGCCGCTGTCGGATGCGCTGGCGATGCTGGTGCGCGAGCGCCTGACCGGCATGGCGCCGCCGGCAGCCGCGAAGAAGCTAGTCGACCTCTGGCGGCCGACGCTGGAGGACAAGATCGGCTCGCGGCTTGATGAGCTCAACCGCTTCACCGAGGACCAGGCCAGGTTCGGCGATCTGGTTCACGATTTGCTATCGGCGCTCGATCTCGGCGACGAACGCAATGCCGACTCCGAAGAAGACGAGAACGACGACGACAATCGCGACGGTGACAATGAGCAGTCCGGCGCCGAAGGCTCGCCCGATTCCGACGCCGCGCAGGAGATGAGTGCGGACCAGGCGCAGACAACCTCGGACGAGATGTCGGACAGCGCGATGGAGGCCGCACAGGCCTCCGCATCCGACACGCTCGACGATGGCGAACTCGGCGACGACGAGACGCCGGGCGAAGCGACGCGGCCGAACCGCGGCGGCGCCAACGAGCCGCGCGGCCCCGAGTACCATGCCTTCGCGCCGAAATTCGACGAGATCATCGCGGCCGAGGATCTCTGCGACCATGACGAGCTGGAGCGGTTGCGCTCCTATCTCGACAAGCAGCTCGCGCATCTGCAGGGCATCGTCGCCCGCCTTGCCAACCGGCTGCAGCGCCGGTTGATGGCGCAGCAGAACCGCGCCTGGGAGTTCGACCTCGAGGAAGGTATCCTCGATCCGGCGCGGCTGTCGCGCGTCGTCACCGATCCCTATCACCCACTGTCCTTCATGCGCGAGAAGGACGCGACCTTCCGCGACACCGTGGTGACCTTGCTGCTCGACAATTCCGGCTCGATGCGCGGGCGTCCGATCACGGTGGCGGCGACCTGTGCCGACATCCTGGCACGCACCTTGGAGCGTTGCGGCGTCAAGGTCGAGATCCTCGGCTTCACCACGCGGGCCTGGAAGGGCGGCCAGTCGCGCGAGGCGTGGCTCGCGGCCGGCAAGCCGGCCAATCCGGGCCGCCTCAACGACCTGCGCCACATCATCTACAAATCGGCCGACGCGCCCTGGCGGCGGGCGCGCAAGAATCTCGGCCTGATGATGCGCGAGGGCCTGTTGAAGGAGAACATCGACGGCGAGGCGCTGGACTGGGCGCACAAGCGTCTGCTCGGCCGGCCCGAGCAGCGCAAGATCCTGATGATGATCTCCGACGGAGCGCCGGTCGACGATTCCACGCTGTCGGTCAATCCCGGCAATTATCTGGAGCGGCATCTGCGGCACATCATCGACGAGATCGAGAACCGCTCGCCGGTCGAGCTGATCGCGATCGGCATCGGCCATGACGTGACGCGCTACTACAAGCGCGCAGTCACCATCGTCGATGCCGAGGAGCTCGGTGGCGCCATCACCGAGAAGCTGGCCGAGCTGTTCACCGAGACCCACGGCGCGCCCGAGCCGTCGCGCGCCCCGAAGCGCCGGCTGCATTCATAGTTGATCGCGAGCTCTCACGCTGGAAGCGGTGCACTCCCTCTCCCCGTTCTTTACGGGGAGAGGGCGGGGTGAGGGGCAGACGCACGCTCGAAGTAAATTGTTGGACCTGTACCCCTCACACGGATTGCATCTCACATACAATCCAACCTCTCCCCGCATCCGCCTTCGCTCTTCGAGCTACGGCGGACAGGAGCGGGGCGAGGTTGAAGCTGGCGAGCCGCAAGACTCTGCACATCGTAGCCGGCAACAGGAAGGGCTGCGGAGGGGTTCCTGTAAGTCATGTCGCAATATCCTGATCTTGCCCGGCGACGTTTTCTGACGCTTGCCGCAAGCGGATTGTCGGCGTTTGCAAGCCTGGACGCAGCCCGCGCCCAGATCGCTCCTCAGGCCTCCGCCCGGCGAACCATCCGCAACGCGTTCTCCGTCGCAGCGCCGGTGGCGATCGACGTCAAGGCACGCGCTCTGCCGTCGTTCGATCTGCGCGACCGCGCGCGCACGCGTTTCGACGCGTTGGAGTATCGCAGCGGGCTGGTGCTGACCTCGGGCTTTCCTGGCTTCGGCGGCCTGTCGGCCATTCGGCTCGATCCGAAGGGCGGGCGCTTCGTCTCGTTGAGCGATCAGGGCGCCTGGTTCACCGGCCGCATCGTCTATGAGGGGCGAGCCATGGTCGGGCTTGCCGATGTCGAAGCGGCGCCGCTGCTATTCATGGATGGCCGCCCCATCACCGAGCACGGCTGGTACGATTCCGAGTCGCTCGCGATGGATGGCGACATCGCCTATGTCGGGCTCGAACGCGTCAACCAAGTGATGCGCTTCGATTTCTCCAAGGGATTTACGCGCGCCCGCGGCGAGGTGGTGCCGATGCCGCCGGCCGTGAAGCGACTGCCGAACAACAAGGGACTGGAGGCGCTGGTGGTGGTGCCGAAGGGCCTGCCGCTCGCGGGCACGCTGCTCGCGCTGTCCGAGCGCGGGCTTGACGCCAACGGCGATCTAATCGCGTTCATGGTCGGCGGTCCGTCGCCGGGGCAGTTCAGCGTCCGCCGTACTGATAACTTCGATATCAGCGACGCAGTGATCCTGCCCTCAAGTGATCTGTTGGTGCTGGAGCGGAAGTTCTCGCTGTTGTCGGGCGTCGGCATTCGCATCCGGCGTATTGCGCTCGCCGCGATCGCGCCGGGCGCGCTGGTCGATGGCCCTGCGATCTTCAATGCCGATCTCGGCCAGGAGATCGACAACATGGAAGGCATCGACGCTCATGTGACGCCGGAAGGCGATACCGTGCTGACGCTGGTGTCCGACGACAATTTCTCGATGATCCAGCGCACGCTGTTGCTGCAGTTCACGCTGATGCAATAATTGTCATGTCGTCCCGGGCAAGCGAACGAAGTGGGCGCGACCCGGGAACCATAACCACAGGACTTCGTTGTAGCGCGCGCTATCTGTCGCGGGCCTATTTCTCGCATCACGCGGTATGGGTCCCTGCTTCGCACCGACGACCGCGCTATGCTTGATGAAGCGCAGGCCAGTTCTAACCGCGAAGTGACCGAGGTCGCCGGCATCGAGAGACAGTCGTGCGGTTGAGAAAGATCGGCCGGGCCGCTACATAGGATCATCCTTCGTCCCGCCTGGAAATCCCCCGCATGAGCGCCCTGTTTTCTCCGATCAAGCTGCGCAAGCTCGAACTCGCCAACCGCATCATGGTCTCGCCGATGTGTCAGTATTCTGCTGACGATGGTGCGGCGAATGATTGGCATTTCACCCACATCAACACGCTGGCGCTGTCAGGCGCGGCGATGTTCTGCATCGAGGCCACCCACGTCGAGCCGATCGGCCGGATCACGCCGGGCTGCCTTGGCCTGTGGGACGACGCCACCGAAGCCGCGTTGAAGCCGATCCTGGCATCGGTGCGCAAGCGCTCGAAGACCGCCGTCGCGATGCAACTCGCGCATGCCGGCCGCAAGGGGTCCAGCCACACGCCGTGGGATGGCGGCCAACAGATTCCGATCGTACAAGGCGGTTGGCAGACGGTCGCGCCCTCGGCCGTTCCGCACAAGGAGAGCGAGCAGGCGCCGCTGGCGCTGAATGGCGCGG
Source organism: Bradyrhizobium sp. (assembly GCF_049798375.1). Lineage (GTDB taxonomy): Bacteria > Pseudomonadota > Alphaproteobacteria > Rhizobiales > Xanthobacteraceae > Bradyrhizobium. The sequence continues at coordinate 185 of NZ_JBARGP010000418.1, read as the reverse complement.
GGCTCACACGCATCCGCAGCGCATTCGTCGACGCGGCTGGGCGTGCCGAACGCCTCGGTATCGATGCGCTCGAAGTCCACGGCGCGCACGGCTACCTCCTGCACCAGTTCCTGTCGCCAATCGCCAACCACCGCACCGATGAATATGGCGGCAGCCTCGAGAACCGCATGCGCTTTCCGCTCGAA
>NZ_JBARGP010000417.1:0-5525 GCF_049798375.1 Bradyrhizobium sp. | reverse complement strand
TCACCGTCTTGTGCTTGTCCTCGCGTCCCAGGCCGACGAAGGAGCAGAAGGTGAGCAGATAGACCGCAAAGAATTCAGGCGGACCGAATTTGAGCGCGAATGACGAGATCATCGGCGCCAGGAAGGTAATCAGCAGCACCGCGACCAGCGATCCGATGAAGGACGAGGTGAAGGCGGCGGTGAGCGCTTCCGCCGCCCTGCCCTGCTGGGCCATCGGATAGCCGTCGAAGGTGGTGGCGACCGACCAGGCTTCGCCGGGGATGTTGAACAGGATCGAGGTGATGGCGCCGCCGAACAGCGCACCCCAATAGATGCAGGACAGCATCACGATCGCCGAGGTCGGATCCATCGTGAAGGTCAGCGGCAGCAGGATCGCAACGCCGTTCGGGCCGCCGAGGCCAGGCAGCACGCCGACGAAGATGCCGAGCACGAGCCCGACCATCATCAGCAACAGCGTCTTCCAGGTCAGGAGGACGACAAACCCATGAAACAACAGACCGAACGCTTCCATTACATCATACCCAATTCGCTGCCGTCATTGCGAGCAAAGCGAAGCAATCCAGACTTGCGAAGTACAGCAGTGGATTGCTTCGTCGCTTCGCTCCTCGCAATGACGGTGAAAGTCATTCTGACGGCTAATATCCGAACGCCGCTTCAAGCGGTCCCTTCGGCATGATCACGTCGAATACGATATCGAAGGTCACGAACATCAGCGCGCTGAACAGGAAGGCGGTCAGCAGCGACTTCCATAGCGCGATCTTTCCGACCCAGCGCATGAAGCCTGCGATCAGGAGGAAGCTCGCGACGTAGAGGCCGAGGAACTGGGTGGCGAGGCAGAACAGCAGCGTCGGCACGAACACCGCCATCACCCGGCGCAGCTGCGCGCGGGTAACGAAGGTCTCGCCCGCCTCCTTGCGCGACAGCAAGGCCGCGCCGATGCCATAGAGGCTGGCGGCCCCGAGGATCACCGACAGATAGAACGGGAAATAGCCGGGCTGCGGACCGGTCGAATCCCAGGAGGCGCCGCTGCGCCAATTGTCGGTGCCGAGCACGATGGCGAGCGCGAGAAGCGCGAGCGAGGCCAGGACGTCGACGGTGCGATTCGTGGTCACCGCCGGCGAGTTCTCTTCCGGCGCGGTCGGATCGTCGACGACGATTTCGATATCGGTATTGGACATCTTTCGCTTCACACCAGAGTCATCGTCCGCGAAGGCGGACGATCCAGTATTCCGAGGCAGTAAAGATGATGTCGAGCTTCACGGCGTACTGGATGCCCCGCCTTCGCGAGGCATGCCACCTCGTTGTTGCCGCACTACTTCGCGACAAAGCCCGCTTCCATCATCAGCTGCTTGTTGAGTGCGTCGTCATCCTCAAGGAACTGCAGCATGTCCTTGCCGGTGAGGAAGATCGGCTTCAGCGCCTGCTTTTCCATGTAGTCCTTGTACTCCGGCGTCTGGATCAGCTTCTGGAACAGATCGACATAGAACGCCTGCTGCTCCGGCGTCACCTTGCCCGGCAGGAACGTCGCGCGCAGCATCAGGTACTGCACGTCGAGTCCCTCCTCCCTGCAGGTCGGGATATCGTGCCATGACTGCGTGTCGGTGACCTTGGCGGTGTAGGAGATGCGTTCCTTGTCGAACACGCAGAGCGGGCGCACCTGGCCGGCGCGCCAGACCTCGAGATTCTCGCTGGGATTGTTGACGTTGGATTCGGTGTGATTGCCGACCAGCTGGGTCGCGGCCTCGCCGCCGGACTTGTACGGCAGATAGGAGAACTTCGCGCCGGTCTTCTTCTCGACGAAGACGGTGAGCACGTGGTCCTCGCGCTTCGAGCCGGTGCCGCCCATCTTGAACGGCGAGCTCGACGCCTTCGCCGCCTCGATGAACTCCTTCACCGTCTTCGGCCCCGCCGCATTGTCCCACAGCACGAACTGGTCGAGCGCGATGACGGAGACCGGCGTCAGCTCATGCCAGTCGAACGGCAGCTTAGCCGACAGCGGCAACATGTAGATCAGCGAATAGGCGATCAGGATCTTGTTCGGATCGCCCTCGCTCGACTTCATGTACATCAGGGCTTCGGCCCCGGAGGCGCCGCCCTTCAGCGAGACCACGACCGGTGCCTTCATCAGATTGTTCTTCTGGATCGCGGCCTGCATCATCCGCGCCATCTGGTCGGAGGCGCCGCCGGCACCAGCTGCCACCACGATCTCGACCGGCTTGGTCGGCTCCCAGCCGGCCAGCGCAGGCGCACTGCAAACCATCGCCGCTAGCGCCGCCGTCACCTTGATGATCTCGCGCACGTCTCTCCCTCCCCGGTCTTCCGCCGCTTGTATCGTGCCGATACTGCTGGCTTATGTCGTTCAGTTCAAGCTGGCCGGCGATCTGATCCTCCGCGACTTTGGCATGAGGTCGCAGATCGCTGTCGATGGTCGTTGTCCCGGATCAAGAGGCCTCCGCCTCCTTGTCTGCTACTTGCCCTTCCAGTTCGGCGCGCGCTTGTTGAGGAATGCATCCATGCCTTCGCGGAAATCCTCGCTCATATAGGCGCGCAGCAGCAATTCCTCGCCTTCGTCGCGTGACAGCGTGCGGCGGATGCGGCGCACCGCCTCCTTGGTCACTTCGAGCGTGATCGGCGCGTGAGAGGCGACCAGCTTCGCGGTCTCGAGCGCGCGGACCTGCAGGGTCTCGACGTCGGGCACGATCTCGCTCAACAGGCCAATGGCCAGCGCTTCCTCCGCTTCAACCAGGCGCGCCTTGAAGATCATGTCCTTGGTGCGGGCTGGACCGACCAGCGCCACCACGCGCGAGATGTTCGACATCGACAGGCAGTTGCCGAGCGTGCGCGCGATCGGAAAGCCCATCCGGGCAGACGCGGTGCCGATGCGGATATCGCAACAAGCGGCGATGCCGGCGCCGCCGCCGGTGCAGGCGCCGGCGATCGCGGCAATCACCGGGACGCGGCACCCTTCGAGCGTGCCGAGCACGCGGTCGATCCGCCCCTCATAGTCGAGCGCATCCTGCGCCGTCTTGAAGGCACGGAACTGGGAGATGTCGGTGCCGGAGGCGAACGCCTTGTCGCCCGCGCCGGTGATGATCAGCGCCTTGACCGACGGGTCACCATTGATGCCCTCGCAGATCGAGGCCATCTGGTCGTACATCGCGAACGTCATGGCGTTGCGCGCCTGCGGACGGTTGAAGACGATCTTCGCGATGCCGCCCTCGATCGTGTAGATCAGGTCCTCGGTGCCAGTCACGGGAGCATTCATGTCAGGGCTTTCCAAAGTGAGACGTGGAGCGGAACGGATTTAGGACGGATTGCGCACGCGTTCCACGTCATTGTTTTGATATCAGCGATGCGCGGACGCGCCGCGCAGGCGACCTTCATCAGGCGACCTTCGAGATCGCCGCAACGTCGCGCTTCTTCAGCACATCCATCGCCGCCAGCACGCCACCGCTGCGATGCGGCACGGCTGCGAGCTCCAGTCCCATCTCGATGCCGGACAGGGTGCCCATCAGCATCAGGTCGTTGAAATGGCCGATATGACCGATGCGGAACACCTTGCCCTTGATCTTGTTCAGGCCGGTGCCGAGCGACATGTCGAAATTCTCCAGCACCACTTTGCGGAAGTGATCGGAATCGTGCCCCTCAGGCATGACGGCGCCGGTCAGCGCCGGCGAATGCGCCTGCGGATCCTGGCACTGCGTATCCAGCCCCCAGACCTTCATCGCGGCGCGGGTGGCGGCGCTGTGGCGGCGGTGGCGGGCGAACACGTTCTCGTGGCCCTCCTCCTCCAGCATCTTCAGCGCCTCGCGCAAGCCGTAAAGCAGGTTGATCGCTGGCGTATAGGGGAAGGTGCCGAGCTTGTTGAACACCAGCATCTCCTGCCATTCCCAATAGGAGCGCAGGTTCGGATTGGCCTTGGCGACGGCCATCGCCTTTTCGGACACTGCGTTGAAGCCGAGCCCCGGCGGCAGCATCAGGCCCTTCTGCGAGCCGGCGACCGAGACGTCGACGCCCCAGGCGTCGTGCTCATATTCCATCGAGCCGAGGCCGGAGATGGTGTCGACCATTAGCAGCGCCGGATGGCCCGCACGGTCCATCGCCTTGCGCACCTCGTGCGGCTGGGTGAGGCAGCCGGTCGAGGTCTCGTTATGGACCACGCAGACCGCCTTGATGCTGTGCGCCTTGTCGGCGGCGAGACGCTGCTCGATCGCCGCGATATCGGCGCCATGGCGCCAGTCGCCCGGGACGAACTCGACATCGAGCTTGAACTTTTCGGCGATGCCGCGCCATAGCACCGCGAACTGGCCGGTTTCGGCCATCAACACCTTGTCGCCCGGCGACAAGGTGTTGACGATCGCTGCTTCCCAGGCGCCGGTGCCGGACGACGGATAAATGATAACGGGCTGACGGGTGCGGAACATCCGCTGCATGCCCTCAAGCACCGCAAAGCCGAGCTCGGCGAATTCAGGACCACGATGGTCCATGGCCGGCATGTCCATGGCCCGCAGCACCCGGTCCGGCACGTTGGTCGGGCCTGGAATCTGGAGAAAATGCCGTCCCGTATGCAAAGTCATAAGCGTCCTTCCCGGTCTTCGGATTGGTTTGGCGGCCCGAATAGCACCATTCGACCGCGTTGTCCCCTCGCCTTTGGCAAGGTGCGGGGACAGCGTCAATCCATCCGATTCCCCGAATTGGCTTGTACCCTGGTCATTCCGCTGCGACGATATTGCCGGCCGGCACCGGTTCCACGGTATCGGTGAAGGGCAGTTCGGGCCGCATCCAGAACGCCGAGATCGCACCGACCAGCAGCACCGCCATCAGCATGATGAACGGCAGGTACCAGTTGCCGGTGGCGTCGATCACCACGCCTGCGACCAGCGGCGAGGCGATCGCGGCGCCCGCCGACCCCATGTTCATGATTCCCGCCGCCGTGCCCGAATATCGCGGTGCAATGTCCATTGGCACCGACCACATCGGCCCGATCACGAGCTCGGCGAAGAAGAAGCCGGCCGAGAGGCACAGCGCGACGATGGTCATGTCGTGGACGAACAGGATCGGCAACAGCGAGGCCAGCGCGCCGACAAAGCCCGTCACCGTGACGCTCAGCCGGGCGAAGCGCACATTGCCGGTGCGCTTGAGCAGCGCGTCCGACACGATGCCACCGACGCTGTCGCCAATCACGCCAGCGAAGAACACGCCCGAGGCGAACAGCGCCGATTTCTTCAGATCGAGGCCGTAATTGTTCTTGAAGAACAGCGGCAGCCAGTTGAGGTAAAGCCAGAGTCCCCAGCCGTAGCAGAAATAGGTCAGCGTCACCGGCCACATCCGGCGCAGCAGCGGCCCCCACGGCACCGGCGGCTTGGCGCCGGTCGGTCGCGGCGGCAGCATGGCAAGCTCCGCCTCGGTGATATGGCGATGCTCCTTCGGCTCATTGCGGAAGTACCAGACCCAGGCGACGCCCCAGACCAGGCTGACGAGACCGAGCACCACGAACGAGCCCCGCCAGGTCAGCCACGCCATCA
>NZ_JBARGP010000416.1:0-4468 GCF_049798375.1 Bradyrhizobium sp. | reverse complement strand
GTGTATTTCAGCGCCACGCCGTTATCGATCTTGATGGCGGCAGTGCCGGTCGCGCCGCGCAGCTCGGCCAGCTTGGCCTTCAGCTCCTTGTAGAGCTTCTGCGGCGGGTTGTAGCTGTCCAGCGCCGTGGAGGCGTCCGTGGCGCCGGTGATCTTGACCAGCACGTCGTTCGCATCGATCGGATGCTCCGGATATTGGATGTCGGCCGAGACCTGGGACCAGTGCATGCGGCCGCTCTGCGCTTGGCGCGCGTAGTCGAGCATGCTCGCGGTCAGCTTCAGGTCGGCTTCCGCCAGCGCGTCCGGGCTGGTGGCGGCAGCGAAATCCGGCGTCGGATAATCGGCCGGATTGAGGCCGTCGGACGCAGCATCCTTGAGCCGCGCGATCACGCCCTTGGCGGCGGACGTCAGGCTGCCGCCCTGGGTCCAGATCGGGGCGTAGTCATGCGCGGTGTAGAACTTCTCCACCGCGGCGCGCTCGGCCTTGCGGTCGAAATAGCGGGCGCTCTTGGTGCCCATGAGATCGCGCAGGCGATCGGCGACCGGCTGGTCGGCTGCCGGCACATTGCTCGCGGCCTTGGCCGGTTCGGTCGCAGGCGCTGCAGCGGTCGCCGGAGCGGAGGATGCTGCGGCCGGCGCATCCGCGCTCTTCCCAGCATCTTTGGCAGGCTCTGCGGCCGGTGCGGTGGCGACGGTAGCCGGCGGCGTGGTGGCCGGGGCCGTCGGAGCGGTCGCGGTGTCCTTCGTGCTGTCCTTGGTCGCGCTGTCCTTGGTCGGATCCTGTGTGGGCGCGGCTGCGGTTGCCGGCGCCTCGGTGCCCTTATCAGATACCTTGGCGATATCGGTAGCCGGCGACACGGTCGCGGTGGTGTCGAGCTTGAAATCGCTGGGGGTCGGCGGCGGAACGTTGGCGGGCTCGGGCATCGGAACCGCGGCGTCGATGGCAGACTGGGCAGCGGTGCTGCGCGGCATGTCACTCTGCGCCAGCGCCGATGTTGCCGATATCGTGAGGAAGGTCGCGGCGACGGCCATCAGGACGCGGTCAAATCCGCCGCGGGAGTTCACACAGTCTCGCATCGTCGCATTTCCTCGGATGATCTGTTCCGTCGTGGACACAGCGTCGGTTTCGTCCGCAAGCTTCAGGTCGAGTGCCGGTGTCGAGAGTTGCGGCACCTTGTTGCGCAACAATTCACGTCAAACGATAACCCAGGCCTCACTTCGACAGCCAGTGCCGCACGAGGCGACTCACGACAAACTGACTCGGGGGGAGACCCTTGGCCAGACCCTTTGCCAGACCCTTGGCCACACCAATGCAGCGTTTCTGCCATGGGGCTTTTCCTTTGTCTGTCACCTCAAGGCAACGGTTCATATGTTCCATGGTTGTCAGCACTTACGGCAATTTTCAGCGGCCATTGAAACGCCATGATCGAACTGCGGCGCACCTCATCCGACCGAAGGAGCGGTCGGTGCCGGATCCTGTGCATTGGCTTCGTCGAGTTTGCGGTACAGCGTGGAGCGGCCGATCTTCAGCCGGCGCGCCACCTCGGACATCTGGCCGCGGTAATGCGCGATCGCGAAGCGGATGATCTCGTTCTCCAGCTCTTCCAGCGGCCGCATCTCGCCATTGGCTGCCAGCATCGACAGCATGCCGGGCTGGTGGCTCGGGGCGGGCAGCGGCGCGATCGGAATCTCGCTGCCTGAGACCATCGCCGGCATCGACGGCCGCTCCACCACGAGCGGAGGGGCGTACTCGACCGGAGCCGGCGCGTGCGCCGGGATCAACGGGAAATCCGCAATGCCGAGCTGATCGCTCTCGCTCATGACGACGGCGCGATAGACCGCGTTCTCAAGCTGGCGGATGTTGCCGGGCCAGTCGAGCTGCGAGAGGTAGGCCACTGCCTCGCCGCTGATGCCCGTCACCGTGCTGTTCTCCTCGGCGGCAAAGCGCGCCAGGAAATGTCGCAGCAGATGCGGGATGTCGTCACGCCGCGCCCGCAACGGCGGCACGGTCAGCGGCAGCACGTGCAGGCGATAGAACAGATCCTCACGGAAATGCCCTTCCTTGACCCGCTCGAGGAGCCTGCGGTTGGTCGCGGAGATGATGCGGACGTCGACCTTGACCGGCTTGCGGCCGCCGACCGCCTCGACGGCGCCTTCCTGCAGCGCGCGTAGCAGTTTCACTTGCGCGGTGAGCGGCAGTTCCGAAACCTCGTCCAGGAACAGCGTGCCGCCATGGGCTTCGACGAACTTGCCCATGTGGCGTTCGGTCGCGCCGGTGAAGGCGCCCTTCTCGTGGCCGAACAGGATCGATTCCACCAGATTGTCCGGGATCGCGCCGCAATTGACCGCGACGAACGGCTTGGCCTTGCGCTCGCTGCTGCCGTGAATCGCGCGGGCGAACAGCTCCTTGCCGACGCCGGAATCACCCTCGATGAGCACCGGGATCGCGGAAGCCGCGGCCTTCTCGGCGATGCGCAGGATCGGCGCCATCGCCTCGCTGCGGGTGACGATGTCGGAGAAGGTCAGCCGGCCCTCGCGGCTGTGACGGATGCGCTGCAGCTCGCCCTTCAAGGCCCGCGTGTTGAGCGCGTTGCGCAGGGAGACCTGCAGCCGCTCCATGCCAACCGGCTTGACCACGAAATCCTGAGCGCCGGCGCGCATCGCGGAAACGACATTGTCGATGCCGCCATGGGCGGTCTGCACGATCACGGGGATCGAGAGGCCAGCCTCGCGCATCTTCGAGAGCACGCCCATACCGTCTAGGCCGGGCATCACGAGGTCGAGCACGATGGCATCGATGGTCGCAGCGTCAGGGCCGGCGAGCCGTTCCATGACGGCGTCGCCATTGTCGACGACGATGGCCTCATAGCCACATTTCTGGACCATGTTTTCCACCAGCCGGCGCTGGACCGGATCATCGTCGGCAATCAAAATGCTGGCAGCCATGGTCTTCCCCGCACGCTACGACTATCTGTCTCGAATCGGGGCACTCTCGCCGATGCCGATTAACGCAACCTTAAACCTTGCTAGCCGCGCCCACCTTCCGGTCTGCGAATTCGCAATCTTCCGTCTGAACAACAGGTTCCCCATCCGATGACCTTGCGCGCTTCCGCTCTCCGCAAACCTGCTGCGAGATCCGCTTCTGCCAAATCTGCTGCCGCCAAGTCCGCGGCCAAGCCTGCGGTCAACAAGCCTGCAGCCAAGGCGAAAGCCGTGGCAAAGCCGGCCAAAAAGGTTGCGGCCAAAGTGCCGGCCAAGGCGCCGACAAAGTCTGTGACAAAAACGGGTGCGTTGCCGGAATGGAACCTGAGCGATCTCTACTCGGGAATCGACGCACCGGAGATCGCGCATGATTTGCAGAAAATGGACGCCGATTGTGTCGCGTTCGAGACCGACTACAAGGGCAAGCTGGCCGAGCACACCGCGCGCGAGGACGGCGGCGAATGGCTCGCTGGGGCCGTGAAACGTTACGAGGCAATCGACGATCTTGCCGGCCGGCTCGGCTCCTATGCCGGGCTCGCGCATGCCGGCGACAGCGTCGATCCGTCGATCTCGAAATTCTATGGCGACATCTCGGAGCGGCTGACCGCCGCATCGACGCATCTGTTGTTCTTTGCGCTCGAGCTCAACCGGATCGACGACGAGGTGATCGAGAAGGCGATGGCTGTGCCTGCGCTCGGCTACTACCGGCCGTGGATCGAGGATCTGCGCAAGGACAAGCCGTACCAGTTGGAGGATCGCGTCGAGCAGCTCTTCCACGAGAAGTCGCAGACTGGCTATTCCGCCTGGAACCGGCTGTTCGACCAGACCATCGCCGGACTTCGTTTCAAAATCGGGGGCAAAGAGCTCGCGATCGAGCCGACCTTGAACTTCCTGCAGGACCGCGACGGCGCCAAGCGCAAGCTTGCGGCCGAAGCGCTGGCCAAGACCTTCAAGGCCAATGAGCGCACTTTTGCGCTGATCACCAACACGCTCGCCAAGGACAAGGACATCGCCGACCGCTGGCGCGGCTTCCAGGACGTCGCGGATTCGCGTCACCTGAACAACCGTGTCGAGCGCGAGGTGGTGGATGCGCTGGTCGCCTCGGTGCGATCAGCCTATCCCAAACTGTCGCATCGCTATTATCAGCTGAAGGCGCGCTGGTTCGGAAAGAAGAAGCTTGCGCATTGGGACCGCAACGCGCCGTTGCCGTTCGCTGCGACCGGCACCATCGCCTGGCCCGACGCCAAGAACATGGTGCTGACGGCCTATCGCGGCTTCTCCACCGATATGGCCGACATCGCCCAGCGCTTCTTCGACGACCGCTGGATCGATGCGCCGGTGCGACCCGGCAAGGCGCCGGGCGCGTTCTCGCATCCGACCACGCCTTCGGCGCATCCCTATGTGCTGATGAATTATCAGGGCAAGCCGCGCGACGTGATGACGCTGGCCCATGAGCTCGGCCATGGCGTGCATCAGGTGCTGGCGGC
>NZ_JBARGP010000415.1:0-5583 GCF_049798375.1 Bradyrhizobium sp. | reverse complement strand
CTCGCGCATGCCGGCCGCAAGGGGTCCAGCCACACGCCGTGGGATGGCGGCCAACAGATTCCGATCGTACAAGGCGGTTGGCAGACGGTCGCGCCCTCGGCCGTTCCGCACAAGGAAAGCGAGCAGGCGCCGCTGGCGCTGGATGGCGCGGGGCTCACACGCATCCGCAGCGCATTCGTCGACGCGGCTGGGCGTGCCGAACGCCTCGGCATCGATGCGCTCGAAGTCCACGGCGCGCACGGCTACCTCCTGCACCAGTTCCTGTCGCCAATCGCCAACCACCGCACCGATGAATATGGCGGCAGCCTCGAGAACCGCATGCGCTTTCCGCTCGAAGTGTTCGACGCGGTGCGTGCCGTGTTTCCCGCCGACAAGCCGGTCGGCGTGCGCGTCTCCGCCACTGATTGGGTCGAAGGTGGCTGGGATCTCGACCAGACCATCGCCTTCGCGCAAGAGCTGAAGCGGCGCGGCGCCGATTGGATCGACGTGTCCTCTGGTGGCGTGTCGCCGCTGCAGAAGATCACGCTCGGTCCGGGTTACCAGGTGCCGTTCGCCGAAGCCGTCAAGCAGGCCACGGGGCTGCCGACCATCGCGGTCGGACTGATCACCGAGGCGCGGCAGGCCGAAGATATCATTGCTTCCGGCAAGGCCGACATGGTCGCACTCGCGCGCGGCATGCTCTACGATCCGCGCTGGGGCTGGCACGCCGCCGCCGCGCTCGGCGGCCAGGTCAGCGCGCCGCCGCCCTATTGGCGGGCACAGCCGAGCCAGTTCAAGGAGCTGTTCGGCAAGACCAGTTTTGGGGCGCGCTGAGACGAAACTAATTGGATCGATGCGCATGGAAGCTCCGCGCTTCCGTGCGCAATTGGTTGCGGCATCTTGTAGCAGCAGCCGATTCCACTGACGGGCGAGCGCCGCCAATGGCGGCAGCAGCGTGGCGCCGTTATGGCTTCCTGTCCGTCGTGTTCTCGCCATTCCTGATCACCTCGATCTCGGTGATGGTGTGGCCCGAGTCGGTCACCGATGCCGGCTGGATAGCTTGGCTTACGATCGCATTCTATTGCCCGATCGCTGATCGTCATGTTGCAGGCATGGCTTGCCGTCTCCCGTCGCCAGGATGCCTGGTATGATCGCTTTGCCGGCACATGCGTGCTCCGCGCCGGCCAGGGGGGCGCGCCGTCGCAGATCGGTCCGGCGCCGATGGCGTCGGTGTTCGATTGACGATCCGGCATCGCATGATGCGGCATCGCAGTGATCCGGCGATTGTCATTTCCGCCGCGTCACTCTTCCGCCAGTGCTGCACCCGATGATTGTGGTCGTCCAGCGAAGTGCTAGACTTGGCGGACCACGTGCGGCGATGCCGGTTCGTTTGGTCGTGTCTCGTCGCGCGTGACAATGAGCGCATCGCAAAGATGCGCCGCAACATGCGCGAGAGGAAAGCGACCATGGAAATCGGATACTTTACGATGCCCTCGCATCCGCCGGAGTGCGGCCTGAAGGAGGGGCAGGAGTGGGACCTGCAGGTGCTGCGCTGGCTCGATGAGCTCGGCTATCAGGAAGCCTGGATCGGCGAGCATCACACCGCGCCCTGGGAACCGCATCCCGCGCCTGATCTCATCCTCGCGCAGGCGTTCCGCGAAACCAAGAATATCCGGCTCGGTCCCGGCGGCTTCCTATTGCCGTATCATCATCCTGCCGAGCTCGCGAACCGCGTCGCGGTGCTCGACCATCTCTCCGACGGAAGGCTCAATTTCGGCGTCGCCGCCTCCGGCCTGCCGAGCGATTGGGCGATGTTCAATGTCGACGGCATGAGCGGCCAGAACCGCGACATGACCCGCGAGGCGCTGGAGATCATCCTGAAGATGTGGAGCGATCCCGCGCCGTTCACCTACAAGGGCAAATATTGGACGGTGACCAAGCCCGAGGTGATGTTCGATTTCCTCAAGCCTCACCTCAAGCCGGTGCAGGCGCCGCATCCGCCGATCGGCGTCGCCGGCCTCTCGAAAAACTCCGACACCTTAAAGCTTGCCGGCGAGCGCGGCTTCATCCCGATGAGCCTCAACCTCAACCCGGCCTATGTATCCTCGCATTGGGATTCGGTCGAGGCGGGCGCCGCCAAGACCGGGCGCAAGCCGAACCGCGCCGACTGGCGGCTGGTGCGCGAGGTGTTCGTCGCCGACACCGACGAGGAAGCCTGGCGGCTTTCGACCGGCGACATGATGGGCCGGATGATGGGCGAGTATTTCCTGCCGTTGCTCGGCCATTTCGGCTTCAAGGACTATCTGAAGCACGCGCCCGACGTGCCCGACAGCGACGTGACCGTTGATTATTGCGCCAGGCACAATTGGATCGTCGGTTCGCCGGCGACCGTGGCCGAGAAGATCGAGACCATCTGGCGCGAGGTCGGCGGCTTCGGCACGCTGCTGGTGTTCGGCTTCGACTACAAGCACAAGTCCGAGGCAAGGCGGCACTCGCTGGAACTGCTGAAGCACGAGGTCATGCCGCGGCTGCGTCATCTCAACGCCGATCTGAACAAGGCGGCTTGACCTGCATTTCTGAGAAGCAGGCGCGCGCGTCCCTGCGAATGGACGCGCGAGCGGCTGGAAGCGATGTCGGAAGGCCCGGCATCGCGAACGACGCATGCGCGGCGCTGGGCTTTGGTAAGGCCCTGGAACATTCGCGTCATGGAACATGCGCGATCGAATCTAAACAATCATTCACCCTGCAACCTTTGCTGAAATCTGCCGTTTGATCCCTATTCCAGGCCGATTACCTCGTGCCCCGATATATGGGATCAAGCCGATGAATGTCAGCGAATATGTGTGGCAACGCCTGTCCGAATGGGGATTGAAGCGGGTTTATGGCTATCCGGGCGACGGTGTCGGCGGCCTCGACGTGGCACTGGAAAAAGCCAAGGACAAGATGGAGTACGTCCAGGTCCGCCACGAGGAGATGGCGGCCTTCATGGCCTCGGCGCACGCGAAGTTCACGGGCCAAGTCGGGCTTTGCTACGCCACGTCAGGGCCGGGCGCCATTCACCTGCTCAACGGTCTCTACGACGCCAAGATGGACCACGTCCCCGTGGTCGCGCTGGTCGGACAGCAGGCGCGAAGCGCGATCGGCGCCAGCTATCAGCAGGAAGTCGATCTCCACACGCTGTTCGGCGACGTCACCGAGTATGTGGCGATCGCCAGCGTGCCCGAGCAGGTCCGGCATCTGATCGATCGCGCCGTTCGCATCGCCCACAACAAGCGCGGCGTCACCTGCGTGATCCTGCCGAACGATCTGCAGGAGCTCGACTACAAGGATCCGCCGATGGCGCATGGCGCCACCCACACCGGTATCGGCTATGCCGGCCCTGCCAAGTTACCGGATCAGGCGCTGCTGGAGGCCGCTGCCGAGGTCCTTAATGCCGGCAACAAGGTCGCGATGCTGGTCGGTGCCGGTGCGCTGGACGCGACCGATGAAGTGATCGCAGTCGCAAACCGCCTGCAGGCCGGAGTCGCGAAAGCCCTGCTCGGCAAGGCGGCTCTGCCTGACGATCTGCCCTTCGTCACCGGATCGATCGGTCTTTTGGGAACGCGCCCGAGCTGGGACCTGATGAAGAATTGCGACACGTTCCTGATGGTCGGCTCTGCCTTCCCCTACAGCGAATTCCTGCCCAAGCCGGGCGACGCACGCGGCGTCCAGATCGACATCGACGGCAGCCGCTTGAGCCTGCGATACCCGATGGACGTCAACATGGTTGGCGATAGCGCCACCACACTGCGTGCACTGCTGCCGCTGCTGACGCAGAAGAAGCCCTCGTCCTGGCGCCAGGGAATCGAGGACGGCATGCGCGAATGGTGGGAGACCCTGAAGGCTCGCGCGATGGATTCGGCCGAGCCGCTCAACCCGCAGCGCGTATTCTGGGAGTTGTCGCCGCGCCTGCCTGATAATGCGATCATCACCGCCGACTCCGGCTCCGTCGCCAACTGGTACGCGCGTGATCTCAAGATGCGGCGCGGCATGAAGGCCTCGCTGTCGGGCGGTCTGGCTTCGCTTGGCGCCGGCACGCCTTATGCGGTGGCTGGAAAGATGGCCTATCCCGATCGCACGGTGATCGCCTGCATGGGCGATGGCGCGATGCAGATGAACGGGCTCAACGTCATGATCACGATCTCCAAATATTGGAAGCAATGGTCGAACCCGCGGCTGATCGTGCTGGTGCTCAACAATCGCGACCTCAATCAGGTGACTTGGGAGGAACGCATCCAGCTCGGCGCCGGTAAGACCGAATCGACTCAAAGTATTCCGGACTTTCCCTATCATCGCTATGCCGAGCTGCTCGGCCTGCGCGGTATCTTCGTCGACAATCCCGACAAGGTCGGCGCGGCGTGGGACGAAGCGCTGGCGTCGGATCGCCCGGTGATCCTCGAAGCCTATACCGATCCCAACGTGCCGCCGCTGCCGCCGCACATCACGCTCAAGGACGCCAAGAATTTCATCAGCATGATCCCGTCCGAGCCCGAGCTCGGCAGCGTACTGAAGAACAGCGCCAAGGAGCTGCTGACCAGCGTCCTGCCCGGGAAAGACTGATGAAACCGGAAGTCCCGATCGAGAGTGTGCAGGCGCAGGCGTTCACCGTGCCGACCGATCGCCCGGAAGCGGACGGCACCATCGCCTGGGACTCGACGACGCTGGTCGTGGTCGAGATCGCAGCCGGCGGCAAGAGCGGCATGGGCTACACCTATTCGTCAGCCTGCATCGTCGATCTAATCGGCAAGACGCTCGCCGAGAAGATCAAGGGCAAGGATGCGCTGTCGCCGCAGGCCGCGTTCGCTGCAATGGAGCGCGCGGTCCGCAATCTCGGGCGTGAGGGTCTTGCTGCGACGGCGATCTCCGCCGTCGATACCGCTCTCTACGATCTGAAGGCCCGCCTGCTCGATGTGCCGTTGGCGCGCTTGCTCGGTGCGTACAGGCTCTCCGTTCCCATCTATGGCAGCGGCGGATTCACCACCTATTCCGATTCCGAGCTTGCACAGCAGCTCGGTGGCTGGGTGGTCGAGCAGGGCTGCGCGTTCGTCAAAATGAAGATCGGCTCGGAGCCCGGGCGGGATCCGCATCGTGTCGAAGTCGCGAAGCGCGCCATTGGCAAGGCCACATTGTTCGTGGACGCCAACGGCGCCTATGGACCGAAGCAGGCGATCGCGCTTGCTGAGCAGTTTGCGGAGCAGGATGTCGGCTGGTTCGAGGAGCCGGTGTCATCAGACGATCTAGAGGGTTTGGCGCTGGTCCGCGCACAGGCGCCGGTCGGGATGGAAGTTGCGGCCGGCGAGTATGCCTACACGACGGACTATGTTCGCACCATGCTGCAGCACGGCGCGGTCGACGTGCAGCAGGCGGATGCAACGCGCTGCGGCGGCTACACGGGATTCCTGCAGGCCGCCGCGCTCTGCGATGTCTTTCATACCGATCTTTCCGGCCACTGCGCGCCTGCGCTGCATCTGCATGTCGCCTGCGCTGCGCCGCGCCTGCGTCACCTGGAATGGTTCCATGATCATGTGCGCATCGAGCACATGTTGTTCGACGGCGCGCCACGAC
>NZ_JBARGP010000414.1:0-2107 GCF_049798375.1 Bradyrhizobium sp. | reverse complement strand
TGAGATCCGCGCGGCGCTGCGCTACAATCTCTGCCGCTGCGGCGCACATGTGGAGATCCTGCGGGCGGTGATGCGCGCGGCCGGTCATACGTTCAGGGCCATTGGCGGATGACGGATGCGGCGTCTGGGCCTCGCGCCATCCATCGCGGTTCGCTGTCGATTGTACGGCCGTCGGCGACCGGCAAGGATGATTTCGAGACCTTTATCCGGATCACGGCGAGTGGCGAGATCACTGCGTTCAACGGCCATGTCGATCTCGGCACCGGCATCGGCACCGCGCTCGGGCAGATCGTCGCAGAGGAGCTCGACGTCTCCTTTGCTCGTGTCGTCGTCGTGCTCGGCAATACCGAGATCGTGCCCAACCAGGGCGCGACGATCGCCTCCGAGACCATCCAGATCACCGCGGTGCCCTTGCGCAAGGCCGCGGCACAGGCGCGCCACCATCTGCTGGCGCGTGCGGTCGAGCGCCTGAACGTCGGTGCCGATGACCTCACAATCGAGGACGGGCTGATCCGGGGTCCCGGCAATCGTACGCTGAGCTATGGCGAGCTGATCCGCGATGATACCATCCGCCTCGTGCTCGCCGAGGACGTCGCGGTCAAGCCGGTCGACAACTACAATGTGGTCGGCCGATCGGTGCCGCGTGTCGACCTGCCGGCCAAGGCGACCGGCGAGCTGACTTACGTGCACGACGTCCGCGTGCCCGGCATGCTGCACGGCCGAGTGGTCCGCCCGCCCTATGCCGGGGTCGATGCCGGCCCCTTCGTCGGCACCAGCCTGCTCGGGGTCGACAAGGACTCGGTGCGCGATATTCCCGGGCTGGTCGACGTCGTTGCCATCGGCGACTTCGTCGGCATTATCGCCGAGCGCGAGGAGAATGCGATCCTGGCGGCCGCACGGCTGAGCGTGAGCTGGAAGCCGACGCCGGCCCTGCGCGATCTCGACGACATCGAGAGCGCGCTGCGCGCCAATCCCTCAAAGCCACGCACTTTGCTCGACAAGGGCGATGCCGATGCAGCGATCAGCGGCGCCGCCCAGCCGATACGGCGCACCTATACCTGGCCCTATCAGATGCACGGCTCGATTGGGCCGTCCTGCGCAGTCGCTGATTTTCAGGAGGGCCACGTCAGGGTCTGGTCGGGCACGCAGAATCCGCATTTGCTGCGCGCTGACCTCGCGCTGCTGATCGATCGGCCCGAGCAGGACATCGAGCTGATCCGGTTGGAAGCCGCCGGCTGCTACGGCCGCAACTGCGCCGACGACGTCACCGCCGATGCGCTGCTGCTGTCGCGCGCAGTCGGCCGCCCGGTGCGCGTGCAGCTCACCCGCGAGCAGGAGCATGTCTGGGAGCCCAAGGGCACCGCGCAACTGATGGACGTCAATGGCGGGCTGAACGCCGATGGCTCGGTCGCCGCCTATGACTTCGCAACCCGCTATCCCTCGAACGGGGCACCGACGCTGGCGCTGCTGCTGACCGGTCGTATCCCGCCCGAAGCCGCCGTGTTCGAGATGGGCGACCGCACCGCGATCCCGCCCTACGACTACGACCACATGCGTATCGTGGCGCATGACATGCCGCCGATCGTGCGCGCATCCTGGCTGCGCGGCGTCTCGGCACTGCCCAATACGTTCGCACATGAATCCTATATCGACGAGCTCGCGGCGGAAGCCGGCGTCGATCCGATCGAATACCGGCTGCGCTACCTGAAGGACGACCGCGCGATCGATCTGGTCAACGCGGTGGCCGAGCGTGCCGGCTGGGTGTCGCGTCCCGTCAGGCAGGAGAAGACGCCCGAGAACGATGTCGTGCGTGGCCGCGGCTTCGCCTATGCGCTCTACGTGCACAGCAAGTTTCCGGGCTTTGGTGCGGCCTGGTCGGCCTGGGTCGCCGACGTCGCGGTCAATATCGCGACCGGTGACGTCAGCGTCACCCGCGTCGTCGCCGGACAGGACGCCGGGTTGATGATCAATCCGGACGGCGTGCGTCATCAAATCCAGGGCAACGTCATCCAGTCGACCAGCCGGGCGCTTATGGAGGAAGTACCGTTCCAGCGCGGCAAGGTGGCGGCGCGCGAATGGGGTGCCTACCCGATCATCACCTTCCCGG
>NZ_JBARGP010000413.1:0-1569 GCF_049798375.1 Bradyrhizobium sp. | reverse complement strand
TCGAGCTTCGCGCTGATCATCGGCCTGCTCGTCGGCAATCTGATTCCGATCGGACATGGCCTGGCGGCCCACCCGGACGCGGCGGCGGTCGCCAGCTACGTCAAGCAGGCCGAAGCGCAGAAGACGGTCGACTTCATCCTCAACATCATTCCCGACAGCGTCGTCGGCGCGCTGGCGCGCGGCGACATTCTGCAGGTGTTGCTGTTTGCCATCCTGTTCGGCTTCTCGCTGATGGCGCTCGGCGAGCGCGGCCACCGGCTGCGTGACATCATCGACGAAGGCGCGCAGGCCGTGTTCGGCGTCATCGCCATCGTGATGAAGGCGGCGCCGTTCGGCGCCTTCGGCGCC
Organism: Bradyrhizobium sp.; assembly: GCF_049798375.1. Classification (GTDB taxonomy): domain Bacteria; phylum Pseudomonadota; class Alphaproteobacteria; order Rhizobiales; family Xanthobacteraceae; genus Bradyrhizobium. The sequence goes on along the minus strand of NZ_JBARGP010000413.1, from coordinate 1,221 downwards.
ATGGCCTACACGATCGGCAAGTTCGGTCCATCGGCGCTCGGCGATCTGATCGGCTTGATCGCCGTGTTCTATCTCACCGCGGCCTTGTTTGTCGTGATCGTGCTCGGGCTGATTGCGCGCTTCGTCGGCTTCAGCATCTTCAAGTTCATCGGCTACATCAAGGACGAGCTGTTGATCGTGCTCGGCACCAGCTCCTCGGAGAGCGCGCTGCCGCAGCTGATGGAGAAGCTGGAGCGGCTTGGCTGCTCGAAGCCGGTGGTCGGTCTTGTGGTGCCGACCGGCTATTCCTTCAACCTTGACGGCACCAACATCTACATGACCCTGGCGACGCTGTTCATCGCGCATGCGCTCGGCGTGGACCTGACGCTGCAACAGCAGCTGATCATCCTGGTGGTGGCGATGCTGACCTCGAAGGGGGCAAGCGGCGTCACCGGTGCCGGGTTTATCACCCTTGCTGCGACGCTCGCCGCCGTCAATCCGGCGCTGGTGCCGGGCATGGCTATCGTGTTCTCGATCGACAAGTTCATGAGCGAGGTCCGCGCGCTCACCAACATCACCGGCAACGGCGTCGCGACCGTGTTCGTATCGTGGTGGGAAGGCGAGCTCGACCTGAGCCTGCTGCGCAAGCGGCTCAATCAGGAGATCGATCCGTCCGACGTGCAGACCGCCGTCACGACCGGCTAGCTCCGGATCGCGCAAAAGCGCATCAAACACAACGAAAAACGCCCGGCCATCTGGCCGGGCGTTTTGTTTGTGGTGTCCTTGCTGGCGGAGCGCTATTCGCCGCCACCGCCGAAGCGGCGCGACCACCATCCGGCGCGCCGCGGCGCCTCGGTCGCAGGCGGTTCTGCCGCTGATGGCAGTGGAGCAGGGGGCGTCGGTTCGGTCTCGCTGCCATTCACCGGGGCGACCGGAGCCGCAGGCCGTGACTCCGTGACGAAGCTGACCTTCTCGCGCACCGTCGAGCGTCGCGGCGTCTTCTCGCCATCGGCCTTTGCCTCGGCCTGCTCGGCCGGAGCCTCCGGCGCGGCTGCCGGCGTGCTCTCGGGCTCAGATTCAGCCGCAGCTTGCGGTTCGACAGTCGGCGCGATCGATTCGGCGTGAACGTCTGGCGTCGCGCGATCCGCAACGCTGCCACCATCGAAATCGGCCACTGCAATTTCGGCCTCGGATGCCGGCGGCGGCGTCAGCTCATCGGCGATCGAACCCATGAGCCCGTCA
>NZ_JBARGP010000412.1:0-2286 GCF_049798375.1 Bradyrhizobium sp. | reverse complement strand
CGGGCTGCGGCGCGGTAAGGGTGAAAAGGTGCGGTAAGAGCGCACCGCGGATCCGGCAACGGAAACGGCAAGGTAAACCCCACCGGGAGCAAGACCGAATAGGGACGGCAACACGGGCAGTTCGCTTCGAGCGACAACGCCCGTGGGAGCGATGTCAGGCTCGCCGTCCGGGTAGGTTGCCCGAGGCAACGTGCAAACGTTGTCCCAGAGGAATGGCCGTCACGTATCGTCGCACGCAAGTGCGGCGGTGCCCTACAGAACCCGGCTTACAGGCCGGCTGATATGTTCATGAGGGGTTCGGCCGACCACGCCGGACCCCTCACCATGTCCGCCACCATCGTGTAAGCATTCTTGTCCACGCCTCCACCACGGAAATTGCGATGCATGCCGCCGATACTGCGCTGCTGCTGATCGGCGCGCTGGCCGGTGGCTTCGTCTCGGGTCTTGCGGGCTTCGGCACCGCGCTGATGGCGCTCGGCATCTGACTCTATGTGCTGCCGCCGACATCAGCGGTGCAGTTAGTGCTGGTCTGCTCGATCGTGGCGCAGAGCGCCACTTTGCCAGCGATGTGGAAGCGCTTCGAGCTCTCCATCGTCTGGCCATTCCTGATCGGCGGCCTCGCCGGCGTGCCGCTCGGCACGTTACTGATCGCGCAGGCCAATCCCGTGACCTTCAAGCTCACGGTCGGCATCCTGCTGCTGGTGTTCCCCCTGGCGCTGCATTTCAACCGCAATTGGCCGGCGCTCCGCTTCGGCGGCCGCTCCGCCGACGGCCTGATCGGCTTCGCCGGCGGCATCCTCGGCGGACTCGCCGGCCTGTCCGGCCCGCTGCCGATCCTGTGGGCGACCTTGCGCGGCTGGAGCAAGGACGAGCGGCGCGGCGTCTACCAGACCTATAACTGGACCGTGCTGACGATGGCCTTCGTCCTGCAACTGATCAGCGGCCTGGTCGCGCCGCAGATGATATGGCTGTCGCTGCTTGCGCTTCCGGGCACCCTGATCGGCGCCTGGCTCGGCACCCGCGCCTATCACGCCATGAGCGACCGCAATTTCGGCGATGCCGTGCTGGTGCTGCTGTTCATCTCCGGGCTCACCCTGCTCTGGAGCAGTCTCTGATTCCACAGTCGAGACTGGCGCGCGCTCAATGCCCGCCGCCACCGCCCCCCATCGCCGCCGCGCTCGGCTTCTTCAGCAGCATCACCATGAAGCTGAGGCCGATATAGAACAAGGTCAGCATGAAGAAGGCGTCGCCATAGCCCATCACCACGGCCTGGCGGTGCACGATCTGCGACAGCTGCTTCATGGCCATGAGCGCCGCGTCGCCCATGCCCTGCAGGCGCTGGGTGAAATTGTTCAGCGTCTCGACCGCCATGGCGTTGCCCCAGTTCACCCGCTCCTGCAGGCGGCTGATGTGCAGATCGGTGCGGTCGTTGAGCACCTCGTTGATCACGGCCAGGCCCACCGCGCCGCCAAGGTTGCGCATCAGATTGAACAGACCGGAGGCGTTCTTGACTCGATCCGGCGCCAGGGTGCCGAGCGCGATGTTGTTGGTCGGCACCATCGCGCACATCATGCCGATGCCGCGCAACACCTGCGGCCAGAACAGCTCCCAGAAATCGTAGTCGCGGGTGATGTCGGTCATCTGGTAGGAGCCGAGCGCGAAGACGACGAGCCCGAACACGATGATGTAGCGCATATCGAATTTCAGCATCAGCCGTCCGACCACCGGCGCCATCAGGAACATGGTGACGCCCGAGACGAACATGGTCTCGCCGATCATCAGCGCACTGTAGCCGCGCACCTCGGCGAGATAGCGCGGATAGATGTAGGTCAGGCCGTAGAGGCCGATGCCGATGCAGAACTGCAGCAGGCAGCCGACCGCGAAATTGCGGTTGCTGAAGGCTCTGAGATCGACGATCGGCTCGTCGGCCGTCAGCACGCGCCAGAAGAAGGCGACCGCGGAGAGGACGCAGACTGCGGCGCAGATCGCGACGCTGGTGTCCTGGAGCCACTCATATTGCGGACCTTCCTCGAGCACATATTCGAGCGCGCCGAGGAAGCCGGCCATGAACAGCAGGCCGAACCAGTCGAATCGCTCGAGCAGCTTGAAGTCCGGCTGGTCGAAATCGACCAGCCACAGCACGCCTGCCGTGATGAGAATGCCCGGCGGGATGTTGACGAAGAACAGCCAGTGCCAGGACATCGCATCGGTGATGTAGCCGCCGATGGTCGGGCCGATGGTCGGCGCCAGCGTCGCGACCAGCCCGATGATCGGACCGACGATGTG
>NZ_JBARGP010000411.1:0-8785 GCF_049798375.1 Bradyrhizobium sp. | reverse complement strand
AGCACCATGCCGGGGCCGCCGCCGGCCGGCGTGTCATCGACGCTGCGGTGCTTGTCGGTCGCCGAGGCCCTGATGTCGCGCGCCTCCAGTGCCCATAGCCCGGAGGCGAGTGCGCGTCCCGCCAGGCTGATGCCGAGCGGCCCGGGAAACATGTCCGGGAACAGGGTCAGGACGGTGGCGCGCCACGGGTTTGCGGGTTCGGTCATGGCGCCGTTGTTACGGCACCAGCGCGGTGAGATCGAGCCCCTGCATCAAGGAGCAGCCGCATTTGCGCGCGACGCCGACGCGGTTAATGCTGGCGTCAGGCGACCGTCCGGCGTGGACGTCGTCATTTACTACTTGCGGCCGTAAGCCACGAGTTCAGTTCTGGTGTTCACACGAAGCATGTCGTCGGTCCGGACTGTGTTTGTCCGCAGGACCCAATGGTCGATTGCGGGCGCATACCACGTCTGCACGACGAATTGGGATTTCCGGCCAGGATTCTTGACCGGGTAAACGACGTAAGTGGTTTCGATCTTGAACGCGTCGAACGTACCAGCCTTTGTCGTGATCTTCTCTTCTCCGGTGACCTTTGATTGCCCGACCCACTTCCAGCTAAAGCCTTTTTCCGTGTTGTTCTGCTCGACCTTGATGGGCCAGCTGGCGCCCACTTTGAGCGGCTGGACTATGCCAAGGCCGCTGTTGGGCGTGTATTTCATGGCGTTGGCCGACCTCACATTCCAGTTCCGGTCACAGATCTGGAAACCTTCCTCTTTATCATTCTTATAACGGACCGCGATCGCCGTCGGCGTGACCTCGGTGATCGTGGTGGTCCGCTTGCCCGTCACTCTTCCTAGGATTTCGTCACGAACCTCGAAGGTCCAATTATCGCCCTGACGCGGCTCTTCCATCGATACCGGGGCGGCCGGCGAGGGCGCTGCGGGTGATGCGTCGGCCGGAGGCGCGGGCTGCTGCGCGAAAGCCATCGGGCCGCTCAGGCATAACAACGCGGTCAGGATTATGCGCATGCGGGATTCCAAGGTTTGGATTCAGGAGAGAGGGTCTGACGGCATCGCGAGACGTTCGCAGGTCAGCGACGGCCGTATTCGATCAGTTCCACCGTGCTCTTGTCGCTGACGTGCCCGTCGATCCGGGTCTCCGACGAGCGTTTGACCCAGTGGTTGACTTCAGGCGCGTACCAGGAGGTCTGGATCACTTGAAACTTTCGCGACGGATCCTTGACGTAAACTGCCTGGATCGAGGTTTCGACCTTGTAAGCGTCGAATGTGCCGGCCGTCGTCGTCACGCTTTCCTTGGCCGTCACCTTGCTGGTGCCCGTCCGCCTGAAGGTGGAGTTCGCCGATATGTTGGTGTCGTTCGACTTGATGTGCCAGGTCTTTCCGACCGTCAGCGGCGCGCTGATGCCGGTGCCATCGGACGGCGCATAGCGCCAGGTGCCGTTGTTCTTGACGTTCCAGCCCGGGTCGTAGGTCAGGAAGCCCGTGTTGGAGTTGTTCAGCGCCGTCACCCGAACGCCGACATTACCAGCCGCAACGTCGGTGACGGTCTGGATTATGGTCGACTTCAGATTTCCGCTGATGTCGTCGTGGACTTCATAAGTCCAGTGGTCACCGGTTTGCGGATCTTCCATGGCTTCCGAGCCGCTGGCCGCAGGCGCCGCGGGCGTTGCCGCCGGGGCGGGTGTGGCTTCGGTCGCGGGTTGAGCGCCGGCGAGATGCGTCGACGCGAGCAGGGCAACGACAATCAAAACGGTACGGCTGAGCATGATGCTGTCCTGATGGAGTCGGGCATCCGCCAGCAAAAGCCAAAACAATGGTGCATGTGCTGAAATTCAACCCGGGCGGGAAAAAGATATCGCTCGGCAACTACCAGATTTCAGGTGCGACGATAAGTCCTCCTTCCATGAATTTTTTTCTACGCTGATGGTTGCCGTTACGGCACCATCGCCGTCAGATCGAGCCCCTGCATCAGGGCTGCAGCCTCGACCGCACGCGGGAAGTCGGCCAGCTTAAAGGTCGTCACAGCGATCTTTTTGAGGTCGAGCAGATTCTCGCGGGCGAGCGCCGCGAGCTGGTCTGGCGCGGTGCGGTCATACATGAACTGGCCGACCACCTCCCAATCGTTCGCCAGCATCTCGCCGAACGAGAGTTCGAGCGGCGCAGTAGCGCTGCCCATCAACACCAGCCGGCCGCCGCGCCGGAGCGCACGCAGCGTCGAGAGGGTGGTCGACGTGCTCCTGGCCTGGCCGAGCAGATCGAGCGCGACATCGGCTGCGCCGCCTGCGGCATGGCGAATGGTGGCGAGATCCTTTCCCGGATCGTCGCCGGTGATGACGGCAGGAATGATGCGCGGGCCGAAGGCCTCCGCCAGGCTTTCCAACGCCTCGCGCTTGCGTCCGACCGCAACGACACGACCGGCGCCCATCGCCACCGCCAGCAGCACCGCGCCGGAGCCGAAATAGCCGGCGGCGCCGTTGATGATCACGGTCTGGCCGCCCCTGAGATCGAGCCGCTGCAAGCCGCCGAACGGCACGATCAGTTTCGCCAGCCCGATCAGCTCGGTGGCGGGACGGTCGTCGAGACCGTCCAGGGACGTGACGCAGGCGGCGGGCCAATGCGCCAGGTCCGCGAACACGCCGTCGCGCCAGCGCGCCTGCAGGCCGAGTGCCGCCTCTGTTGGCGCCATGCTGGTGAGGCCGATCAGGATCTGCGCGGGGTCACGTTCCGGCACGTCGGCCCGCAGATGCGGGCTGAGGAAGACGCGATCGCCTGCCCGGACATGACCGACATTGGCGCCGGCGGCCGTGACGCGGCCGATCGCATTGGTGCCGGGCACGAACGGCATCGGCGGCAGCGCGTAGGGCACCGCACCCGACAGCACCTTGTTGGTGTAGGACAGCACCATCGCGGCCTCGATCCGCACGATGACGCCGTCGGCTGCGACTGCCGGCGTCTCGACCTCGTCGAAACGCAGATCGTTATGCGCGTGCAGACGCCAGGCTTTGTGACCAGACGTGTGAGTTGTCATCGCTGTCACCCCAAATTCAGTGTCGTCCCGGTCAGGCGCGCAATTGCGCCGAGAACGCCGGGACCCATCATCACCAGCAAACATGGTGAAAGCGAGCTGTCGCTCAAGCCTTCGTCAAATCAAAGCCTATCGTTATGGGTCCCGGCGTTCGCCGGGCCGACGAGAGGAGCGTTCGGCTACGTCCTCGTTTTCGTCTGATGCAGCGTCGTCGTCGCCCTCGATTTCCGCAGGGAGCTCGATCACGACGCGGCCGTTCTTGATGTCGATGGTCGGCACCACGGCGTTGGTGAATGGCAGCAGCATCGTGCTGCCGGAGGGCGGCGCGATCTCGATGATGTCGCCGGCGCCGAAATTATGGATGGCAAGAACGCGGCCGAGCGGTTCGCCTGCGGCGGTTTCAGCAGCGAGCCCGATCAGGTCGGCATGATAATATTCGTCGTCGTCGGGCTCAGGCAGCTGGTCACGCGCAATGTAGAGCTCGAGGCGGTTGAGCTTCTCGGCCGCGGTGCGGTCGGCGACGCCCTTGATGGTGGCGACCAGATGATCCTTGGCTTGGCGCGCCTTCGTCACCTCGAACGCGCGGCTGCCGTCTCTGGTGGTGAGCGGACCGTAATGCAGGACCGCGAGCGGGTCCTCGGTGAAGGTCCACAGGCGTACCTCGCCGCGCACACCATGCGGGGCGCCGATCCTGGCAACGCAAATTTTTTGCGACATTAGTTGGCCTCGCCCTTCTCAAGGCGATGCGCAGCATCGTCGGACACGCGCGCAAATGCGCGATCTTCAGGACGAGGAGCCAGTTCCTCATGCCTGGGAGCACGGCGTGAGCCGTGCGTCTCGAAGCATGAGGCTTTGCGCGGCAAGGCGTCTTAGCCCTTGGCGGCGGCTTCGGCCTGCGCCTTGCGTTCCTTGCGCGGTACCGACTTCTCCGGGTTGTTGCGCGCCTCGCGCTTCTTGACGCCGGCAGCGTCGAGGAAACGGGCGACGCGGTCGGATGGCTGCGCACCCTTGGCAAGCCATGCCTTCATCTTCTCCATGTCGACCTTCAGCCGCGCCTCGTTGTCCTTCGGCATCAGCGGGTTGAAATGGCCGAGACGCTCGATGAAGCGGCCGTCGCGGGGAAAGCGCGAGTCGGCGACGACGACGTGATAGACCGGGCGTTTCTTGGTGCCGGCGCGGGCGAGGCGGATGACGACTGACATAAGGTTCTCCTGAGTGTCGTTTGATTTACGCGTTGAGTGAAGCCGTCATTCCGGGGCGAGGCGAAGCCTCGAGCCCGGAATCCATGCTCACGATCGTGGTTATGGATTCCGGTCCCGCGCCTCGCGGCGCGTCCCGGAATGACGAATGGCGAGAGGAGCGGATCGTCCTCATTATTTCTTCTTCCCCGGAGGAAGGCCGAGACCCGGCAGCATCGGCTTGCCGGACATGCCGGTGAGCCCCGGCAGATTGGGCAACCCTCCGCGCAGGCCCGCGGGAAGGTCCTTCGGCAGATTGGGCAAGCCGCCGGCACCGCCCGGCATCTTCTCGGCCATCGCCTTCATCTGCTCGGGCGACGGCATGCCGCCGCCACCGCCAAAACCCATGGCTTGCGCAATGCCGGCCAACGGGCCGCGCTTGCCGGAGCCCATCGCCTTCATCATGTCGGCCATGTTCCGATGCATCTTCAACAGCTTGTTGACCTGCTCGACGTTCTGGCCGGAGCCGGCGGCGATGCGCTTCTTGCGGCTCGCCTTCAGGACGTCCGGGTGCTTGCGCTCGTCGCGGGTCATCGAATCGATGATCGCGACCTGGCGCTTGATGATCTTGTCGTCGATGCCGGCGGAGGCGATCTGGTTCTTCATCTTGGCGATGCCGGGCATCATGCCCATCAGCCCGCTGATGCCGCCCATCTGCGACATCTGTTGGAGCTGCTCGCGCATGTCGTTGAGGTCGAACTGACCCTTGCGCATCTTCTCGGCGGTGCGCGCGGCCTTCTCGGCGTCGATGTTCGCCGCCGCCTTCTCGACCAACGAGACGATGTCGCCCATGCCAAGGATGCGGCCCGCAATCCGGTCCGGATGGAAATCCTCCAGCGCGTCGGTCTTTTCACCGGTGCCGAGCAATTTGATCGGCTTGCCAGTGACGGCGCGCATCGACAGCGCGGCACCGCCGCGGCCGTCGCCGTCGACGCGTGTCAGCACGATGCCGGTCAGCCCAACGCGCTGATCGAAGGCGCGGGCGAGGTTGACTGCGTCCTGGCCGGTCAGCGAGTCCGCGACCAGCAGCACTTCATGCGGATTGGCGACCGTTTTGATCTCGGCCGCCTCGCTCATCATCTCTTCGTCGAGCGTGGTACGGCCGGCGGTGTCGAGCAGCACGACGTCGTAGCCGCCGAGTCGGCCTGCTTCCAGCGCGCGGCGCGCGATCTGTGCCGGCTTCTGGCCGGCGACGATCGGCAGCGTCGGGATGTCGAGATCGCGGCCGAGTACCGCGAGCTGCTCCATGGCGGCCGGACGGTAAACGTCGAGCGAGGCCATCAGCACCTTGCGCTTGTCGCGCTGGGTCATGCGGCGGGCGAGCTTGGCGGTGGTGGTGGTCTTGCCCGAGCCTTGCAGACCGACCATCATGATCGGGACCGGCGGCACGGCATTGAGGTCGATGGTCTGGCCCTCGGCGCCCAGCGTGTTGACCAGCTCGTCATGGACGATCTTGACCACCATCTGGCCCGGTGTGACCGACTTGACGACGGTGGCGCCGATCGCCTGCTCGCGCACGCGGTCGATGAAGCTTCTGACGACCTCGAGCGCGACGTCGGCCTCGAGCAGCGCCCGGCGCACCTCGCGCATCGCGGCGTCGACATCGGCCTCCGACAGCGAGCCACGCCCCGTCAGCCGATCGAGAATACCGCCAAGCCGTTCCGACAGATTGTCGAACAATGCCGTTGTCCTTTGCCTGTTGAGGCGCTCGCTTTATTCACCACTGTCATGCCCCGCGCAGGCGGGGCATCCAGTACGCCGCAGCTTCTCGGCTCCTGCCGGGCAGCTCTGGGATACTGGATCACCCGCCTTCGCGGGTGATGGCAGCTCACGTTGTTTCGGCAGATCGTGCCAAAACGGATATTCCAAACAATTTTGCGCCCGAGGGCGCACAGCGCTGTCGGGCGTTGACCTCCGGCCTCGCAGGGCCAGTCGGTGGCTCGAAAAGATGATACTTTCCGAAAAATCAGCGTGCCTTAAACCCTCCTGGCATCCAAAAGTCAAGGAAACTTGGACCGGCGGTGCCCGTTGCCGGGCCGCAGCCGCCCTCCTACCTGTCTGCAGCGCCTCACCTTTTCCGCTTCCCCTGAGGATTCCATTGGCACGCCGTTCCAAGACCTATTCCGGTCCGGTCACCGATCATTTCGACGGCCGGCACTTTTTCGATCCCGATGGCGTCCCGCCGAAATCTTTCAAGCACGTCCTGCGCTGGCAGTTCGGGCGCGGCCGGAAGCGTTCGGTCTGGCCCGAATGGGTGCCGAGCCCGCATGCCGACACCCCGCCGGCCCGGGTCGACGGCGGCCACGCGCGGCTGTCATTCGTCGGCCATGCGAGCTGGCTGATCCAGACCGGCGGGCTCAACATCCTGGTCGACCCGGTCTGGTCGGAGCGGGTGTCGCCGGTCAGCTTTGCAGGGCCAAAGCGACACAACGATCCCGGCATCGCCTTGGACGCGCTGCCCAGGATCGACGTCGTGCTGGTCTCGCACGGCCATTACGACCATCTCGACATCGCGACGCTGTCGAAGCTCACGGCGCAGTTCGCGCCGCGCGTGGTCACGCCGCTCGGCAATGATCTGACGATGCTGGCCAGGGATCCGAAGATCCGCGTCGAGGCGTTCGACTGGCATCAGCGGATCGCGCTAAACGACGAGGCCGCCGTGACCCTGGTGCCGACGCGGCACTGGTCGGCACGCGGCGTGTTCGATCGCAATATGGCGCTGTGGGCGAGCTTCGTGCTGGAGACCCCAGCGGGCAAGCTCTACATCGTCTGCGATTCCGGCTATGGCACGGGCAGGCATTTCCGCAGCGTCGCCGAGGCGCACGGTCCGATCCGGCTGGCGATCCTGCCGATCGGCGCTTATGAGCCGCGCTGGTTCATGCAAGACCAGCACATGAACCCGGAAGACGCGGTGCAGGCGCTCAGGGATTGCGGCGCCGAGCTGGCGCTGGCGCATCATCACGGCACCTTCCAGCTCACCGACGAGGCGATCGATGCGCCGGCCATCGCGCTCGGCGAGGCGCTCGATGCGGCGGGTGTGCCGCGTGAGCGATTTGCAGTGCTGAAGCCCGGGCAGGTGGTGGAGATTTAGGAGACTGTCGTCCCGGGCAAGCGCGTAGCGCGCCGACCCGGGACCATACCCACCGATTTTCATTTTGCGAAGGCTGGAGCCAGCCTGCTCTTACTACAAAATCCTGTGGTTCTGGGTGCTGGCGCAAGGCCGGGAGGACACTGAATATGTAGTGGTGCTTGTGCGCCTCATCATGCCGTAGGAACGATCAGACTCCGACCGCTTACTGCCCCGTCTTGATCCCCCAGATGACGCTCACCGTGATCGAAAGCGTCTCTTCGCCTTGCGCGACGGGGGTGGGTGTGGCCGGCGCCGCCAAGGTCTTGACGCGAAACATCGGCGTCGGCGTGCCATCCTCGGAAATACTCAAGGGAGAGCTCAGCGTCACGCCAGCCGCCTTGGCGTAGATCTCCGCCTTGCGGCGGGCGTCGGCCACGGCCTTCTCGCGTGCCTGATCGAGCAGCTTCGATGGCTCGGCCACCGTGAAATAGATGTTGCCGATGTCATTCGCGCCGGCACTCACCAGCGTGTCGATCACGCTTGCCACCTTGTTGACGTCACGAAGCTTGATAGTGACGCGGTTGCTGGCGCGATAGCCTGTGACGGTCGATTGACCCGGGCGGTTCGGCGCATATTGCGGCTGCAGCGACAACCGTGAGGTCTGATAGTCCTTGTCGTCGATGGTGGCATTTTTCAGCGCCAGCAGCACCTTGGCCATCGCATTGTTGTTGGCATCCGCCGCCTCGCGCGCGGACTTGGCATCGGAGGCGACGCCGGCGTCAATCATGGCGAGATCGGGCGGCGCCGAGACGCTGGCCTCGCCTGAAACGGAGATCGCCGGCGGCAGTTCGGATTGCGGCGTCTGCGCCAAGGCGGGCGCTACCGCCATTGATGTGGCGGCAAGCGCCGTGGCGATTGGGATGCTGCGCATCATGAGGCTCACTTCAGCGGTACGTAGACATTGATGACGAGCTTGTCCTCGGCGGTCTTCAACGGATCGGTCAAATACTCCTCGATGAAGGTGTCCTTGGCCTCGAGCTTGCGCTCGTCCAGGTGATTGGTGATCGCCTCATAGGTGTTGTCCATGTTGTCATAGGAGCCGCGATGGACGAACTTCAGCGCCTTGCCTTCGGGCGATTGGCCGATGCTCATGGCTTTGCCGAGGTTCTTCGGCTCCTGGTCGACCGGCATTTCGGCCATGAAGGTGAAGCCGGTATCGTCGGTCGAGGTGTAGACGATCATGCCATTGCCAGCCGGCTTGATGCCCTGCTTGTCGAGCAGGGTCGAGAGCGCCTTGAACGAATCGACCAGCGTGTCGAACGCATTGTCCCAGTTGGCGGTACCCTTGACGATGACGACCTTCTTCGGCGTGAGCGTGATCTCCTCACCAAAGGCATCGGCGCTCTGCACGCTGGGCGCCGGCGCCGGGGCTTGCGCTGCGGCCGGCGCAGAC
>NZ_JBARGP010000410.1:0-12332 GCF_049798375.1 Bradyrhizobium sp. | reverse complement strand
CCGGTCAACACTGCAGGCACAAAGCCCGCGATCATGGCGAAGGATAATACAATGAAAAATGCCTGAATGGCATGACTCCGAAAGCCGCCGCCCAGGCCAATAAGCACCAAGAAGCCAACGAACGGCCCGACAATACCAAAAATTGCCAATCGCGTCACGGATCTACCTTTGATTTACTCTGCGCGAGCGGCCCTTTCGTATTCGTTAACGGTCGCATCTTGTCTGCTCGTGGCCCATAGCCGAAGATCGCCTGAGGGCTCTGAATGTCCGGTTTCAGAGGTAGAGCGGACCCAGCGCGCTCATTGGCGACAAGGCCGCTTGTGACCCGAAGCGGACTGGCAAAACATCAAAAGCAAGTTTAAGTTTAAACCATCTCTCAATCGTTTGGACGTTCGGGTATGATGAAAGCATTCGACCGAGCGATGACCATGACTCTTGCATCACTTAAAAGAATCATTGCGCCCAACACCAAGCCTGCCAGCGGATGGCAGTTAGCGGCCATCTTCATCGTCGCGATTCTGCCGATACCACTGCCACCGCGAATGTACGCGCTGCTGCCTGTCGGCATTGTAGGTTGGATCATTGCGCGGGTGATTTGGCGGCGCATGCTGCCGTTGCGGGAGCGAGCCCGTCTCGCCGATGAAGAGAATGATCGGCGGCAGCGGACAGTTGCCACGCAAGCATCGAAGGACGCCTAACGCTATCGTACGATTGCCCAAAGACCATGACGCCTTCTGGCCCATACCGACGTAATCGAGCGCCTGTCCTCATGTCGGCTTTCAGGGGGTAAACCGAAATGGCCGACGTGCGGCCAAATCGACGCGAATGACCCGAAGCGGAAGTCTGTCGATGGCTACTAGAACCGACAGCTTGTCCTAGTTGCCGGTCACGAATGCGATCAAACGGGTTGCTCCAAAACAGACTGCAGAAACCAGCAGCACCTGTGCCGCTCTAATGAACTTAGCTCGAAGCGCGAGTCCGATTGGCGACAGTTCGTCCGGGAAGTAAACGGCGTTGAACGAATTGACTCTCACGAGCCAGTGGCGTGCAGGTCCTGGAGTACGATTCAGGCCCGCGCGTATGTTGAAATACATCATCGCTAGCATTGAGGCCGCACAGGCGACCCAGCTCAAGACCGCCCAGTATAAAACGATGTTTCGTGACATCGGCTGCCTCGTCTCAGTTGCGAGCCCATCTTTATACCCCGAGCCTGTGATGTCGCCTATTGGCCCAAAGGCGACCTTTCCGGTCGGCGATGGCGATGTCTGCTTCCAGAGGACAACCGGACGCAAGCCGTCGGATCGCCAGAAGGCTGCGTTTGACCCACAGCGGACTCGTGCCGCTTCATTCAAACTTGAGCATTTGACGGCGTGAAAAGTAGATATGCTGGGCTTATGCAGCCGAGCGCTCAGGCTGAAAGGAAACCTCATGGCGCCACCCCGTATCACGTTAAATTTGGCTGCCGATGGCGTGTTTGAGATGTGGCTCAATCCTGAAGGGCGTGACCTCCTTGTCCAGAAGCTGCAAGCGCTAACAATCGAGAATGAGCACTTCCATCTAGGCCCTGCACCCGTCGGAGAATTGGAAGTCGCCACTAAGGCCTATCGCGAAGGCGACCGAATGCTTGAGTGGGGCAAGGTCTATTTAAGGACCGACGAATGGGACCAAAAATACTTTCCGCACGTCCTCAAATGAGGTGACCGCGAGCCGATGCGTCCCTGTTGTCGAAATGAGTTCGCTTCCGCTGTGACTCATTAACGAATTGCCGTATCTCCGCTTTGAGGTCTGCTCTAGGAAGGTTAGCTGACCTAAATTGCTCAGGTTGAGTAGTTCGCATTTGGCCCGCTCCGGATCTTTCGTTTTGTGCCGCGTATGTCCTGCTCGCGAAGCCCAATCAGAGCTCGCGCGCCGGAAGTAGCCCGCAAGCCTCTGAGTGCCGCTAGCCCAAGCGCCTGCGCCGAAATGCCGAGTTCTCGTGCGGTCTCAATGCGAACTGCCTGTGCAGCCAACCTGAAAAAATATTCCTATTGCTCTTTTTCAGAAATTGTGGTTTGATCCGCGCATCCCGTCCCACAGAGGGGGCGCTTCGCGGTCGTCACGGACGTCGGTGCGGGATGCGGTGGGCGCGTCGGGTTGCAGCATGATTGTCATGCGGACGAACAACTCGATGCGACGATGAAGTCGCGTGGTTCTGGCATCCCGGTGCTGATGCCAAGTTTTGCGATGATGCTGGCGCAGCATCGCAGGCGACGGGGACAAGACAGCCGGTCCCCGGGAAGAGCGCGTATAAATCGTAACACCATCGCGCGGGGAAGGCCGGGCGTGTTCGGCCAGACCTGTGGTGACTGCCGCCTGCGTTTTTTTCTGCAGGCGGGCCACGGGCGCGGCCAGCGCCCGGCCTTCCCTGCGCCCTCACTTCCAGGAGGGCGGCATCTTCGAAACAAAGCTCGGGTGCAGTGCGCCGCGAGAACGCAGGCGCATGCATGACTGGGGAAGGCGAATGATGGTCATGCCGTCGCGGCCACATCGCGCGCTCCGTCGCACCCGTGATGCGTACTATCGCAGGAGCATTGATGACGATGCATTTAATTCGAAGCCTTCGCGCGCCGGCGCTATGTCGAGGAGATCGAGCAGGTGGTGCCCCGGCGCGCTGTCTTGATCTTTTGCGTCACTCGCCGAAGATGTGATCCTCTGGATCGGAACCGTCGGCTAAGACAGTGCTTGACGGACCTCAGGCATGGGTGAGGACGACATGAGGATAGCGGCGATCGCGGCGCTCTTGGCTGCCATGGGTCTGGCGACCAGCGCCGGGGCCGCCGCCGAGCTGAAGGGCAAGGACGCCTACGGCAATTGGCAGAGCGATGCGCCCGGCACGCTCCGCCTGATCAGGCCCGAGGACCTGCCGCGGCCCGGCGCCACGCCGTCCACGGCCAACGTCTCACGCGTGGTGCCGCGGCCTGACAACGTGACACCGAAAGTGCCGGAGGGCTTCAAGATCGCGCTGTTCGCGGACGGCTTGAGTGGTCCGCGCATTCTTCGCACCGCGCCGAACGGTGACATCTTTGTTGCCGAGACCCGCGCCAACCGCATCCGCGTGCTGCGTCCGAACGAGGACGGCACCAGGCCCGCCAGCAGCGAGATCTTCGCCGAGCATCTCAATCGTCCGTTCGGCATCGCGTTCTATCCGAACGGTGGCGATCCGCAGTGGATCTATGTCGCCAACACCGGCAGCGTGGTGCGCTTTCCCTATCATGCGGGTGACCTGAAGGCCGCGAAGCCGCCGGAGATCGTTGTCGCCGAACTGCCGCATGGCTATGGACATTCGACCCGCGACCTCGTCTTCACCAAGGACGGCAAGCGCATGCTGGTCTCGGTCGGCTCGGGCAGCAACGTCGCGCAGGGCATGGGACAGCCGCCAAACGGGCTCGAGGCGTGGGCGAGCGCGCAGCCGCTCGGCGCCGTCTGGGGCGACGAGACCGATCGCGCCGCGGTGCTCGCCTTCGATCCCGACGGCAAGAACAAGACGCTCTACGCGACCGGCATCCGCAACTGCGTCGGCCTGACAATCCAGCCAGAGACCGGAACGCCCTGGTGCTCGACCAATGAGCGTGACGGGCTCGGCGACGACCTCGTGCCGGACTACGTGACGCGGGTAAAGCAGGGCGGCTTCTATGGCTGGCCCTGGTTCTACATCGGCGATCACTGGGACCCACGCCATCAGGGCGCGCGGGTCGATCTGAAGGACAAGATCACAGTGCCGGACGTGCTGCTGCAGGCGCATTCGGCGTCGCTCGGACTGACGTTCTATGAGGCGAGCCAGTTTCCATCAGACTATCACGGCGACGCCTTCGCCGCAGAGCACGGCTCCTGGAACAGGTCAAAGCGCACCGGCTACAAGGTTGTCCGCATCCGGCTCAAGGATGGCGTGCCCACGGGCGAATACGAGGATTTCGTCACCGGCTTCGTCATCAACGACCGCGAAGTATGGGGACGGCCGGTCGGCGTCACCGTCGCCCGCGACGGCAGCCTGCTCGTTTCCGAAGACGGCAACGGCACGATCTGGCGGGTCAGTCACTAGCTCGGACTGCACCTTGGCAGCTTTGTTTGCAGGAAACATCGGCTGCACTGGAACCGTGGGGTCCTCCGGTGATTGCAAAGGCTGCTGGAGGCTCCCATGACGGACATCTGGGCGCGTAAATCCACCGAACTGCTGACGCGCGAAGCCAGCGGCGCGGGCGAAGGCTCGGGACGACCGCTGCGGCGGACGCTGACCGCGCTGCATCTGGTGGCGCTCGGCGTCGGCGCCACCATCGGCGCCGGCATCTTCGTTCTCACCGGACACGCGGCGGCGGCCAGCGCCGGTCCGGCAGTGGTGCTATCCTTTGCACTCGGCGCGATCGCCTGCGCCTTCGCCGGCCTGTGCTACGCCGAAATGGCGTCGACGGTGCCGATCTCCGGCAGCGCCTACACCTATGCCTATGCGACGCTCGGCGAGCTGATCGCCTGGATCATCGGCTGGGACCTGATCCTGGAATATGCCGTCGGCGCGATCACGGTGGCGATCGGCTGGTCCGGCTATGTCGTCAGCTTCCTGCGTGATTTCGGCATCAGCGTGCCCGAGCGGTTTGCATCGGCGCCGCTGGCCTTCGATGCTGCGACCCACAGATGGAGCGCAACCGGCGCCGTCTTCAATCTGCCGGCGGTCGCGATCATCATCCTGATCAGCGCGCTGCTGGTGACCGGCATCCGCGAGTCCGCGCGTTTCAACAATGTGATCGTTGCTATCAAGCTGGTGGTGATCTTCCTCTTCGTCTTCCTGGCACTGCCGGAGGTCACCACCGACAACTGGGTGACGTCGAGCAATCCGCAAGGCGATTTCATTCCGCCCAATACCGGGACCATCGGTGTGTTCGGCTGGTCCGGCGTGCTGCGCGGCGCGGCCGTGGTGTTCTTTGCCTATATCGGCTTTGACGCGGTCTCGACCGCGGCACAGGAGGCGAAGGACCCCAATCGCGATATGCCGATCGGCATCCTCGGCTCGCTCGCGATCTGCACCGTGCTCTATATCGCGGTCGGCTTCGTGCTGACCGGCATCGTGCCGTTCGACCGGCTCAACGTGCCGGATCCGATCGCGGTCGGCGTCGATGCCGCCGGCATCGGCTGGCTGTCGCCTTTGATCAAGCTCGGCATCATCTTCGGCCTCACCTCCGTCATCCTGGTTCTGCTACTGGGCCAGCCACGCATCTTCCGCGCCATGGCGCATGACGGGCTGCTGCCGGAAGCAGCAGCGCGGATCCATCCGCGCTTCCACACGCCCTATGTCGCGACCATGATTTCGGGTGCCGTGGTCGCGGTATTTGCCGGCATCCTGCCGATTGGCCTGGTCGGCGAGCTCGTCAGCATCGGGACGCTGTTTGCATTCGCGGTGGTGTCGATCGGCACCCTGGTGCTGCGCATCACCCAGCCGAACCTGCACCGGCCGTTCAGGGCGCCGGTGATCTGGATCGTCGCGCCGCTGGGCGCGCTGAGCTCGGTCTTCCTGATGTTTGGGTTGCCGATCGATACCTGGCTCCGGCTGGCCGTGTGGCTCGCCATCGGACTCGCGATCTATTTTGGCTACGGCGCAAGGCACAGCCGCATCGCGCTGGCGGAGTAGGGAAGGGTGCTTGCAGGTGCCGCGCTCAAATCGAATTGATCTGCTTGCGCACCGCGTCGGCGAGCGGCTTCAGTACGTCTGCGGGCGCCTGGCCGACGATGCTGTAGCCGGTGCCGCCGTCGGCCCAGCTGAAGCCGGCGACGTCGCCGGTCGATCGCGGTGTCATCGGCGCATTCTGATCAGTGCTGTTCATCGGCCGCGTCAGCATGACGATGCGGCTGCCGCGGTCGTTGTCGTACATGAACATCGCCGCCGGACCGTGCGAGGTGGCGATCAGCCGCCCGCCCATCAGCCGGTAGCCGGACGGGCTGAGGTC
This sequence comes from Bradyrhizobium sp., assembly GCF_049798375.1. Lineage (GTDB taxonomy): Bacteria > Pseudomonadota > Alphaproteobacteria > Rhizobiales > Xanthobacteraceae > Bradyrhizobium. The sequence continues at coordinate 6,360 of NZ_JBARGP010000410.1, read as the reverse complement.
CGGCACCTTGACCGCGCGATGCAGCCGGCTCGAGACCCACTCCACCAGCTCGGCGCGATCGGAGGCGCGCATCTCGACCGGCCGTACGTGATCCGGCGCATAGACGTTGAAGCTGTCGGAAGCTTCCTGCGCCAGCGCCGCGAGCCCGCCCGGCGCCGGCTGCAGCGATCCGTGCAGGTCCCAGCCGAAGGCGCCGCCGATGCAGAGCAGCAGCATCGCCGCGACCGCCCAACGGATGGGAACATGCCGCCTGCGGCTCTCGATCATCCGCGACAGGTTCAGCCTTGCCGGCACCGGCTCCTCGGCGACCGGCGCCAGCGCCGCGCGCAGTATTCGCCGCTGATCGACGAAGCCCGCGATGCGCTTGCCGACATCCGGATGCGCGTCGAGATAGGAGGCGACCTCGGCGTGCCGCTCTGGCGGCAGGGCCTGGTCGACATAGCCGTGCAGATCATCCTCGGTGATCGGCCGTTGGTTCATGTCACGCTCCGAAGCGATACCGTCCTGGTCGGCGCCCGCGCGATGCCCTCGATCTCCTGCTGCAGCCGCTCGCGCGCCCGCGACAGCCGCGACATCACCGTGCCGACGGGAATGTCGAGCACCTTGGCCGCCTCAGCATAGGACAGATCCTCGACTGCGACCAACAGCAGCACGGCGCGCTGATCCTCGGGCAGGGATGCCAGCCTGACCATCACGTCGCGATACATGAGGTTCTGCTCCTGGACCGCGGCCTCACTGACATCGCTCTCGCCGGCATCGTCGATCGGCACATGCGCGCCACGCGTCGCCGCCCTTCGGAAGCGGTCGATCGCCAGATTATGCAGGATCGCGAACAGCCAGGAGCGCACCTCTCCGTCGCGCCGCTGCGACCAGCGGCTGATGGCACGCTCCAGGCAGTCCTGCACCAAATCGTCGGCACCTGCACGGTCGCGCAACAGCGACCGCGCATAACGGCGAAGCGCCGGAATCAACGGCTCGACCTGGCGCAGCATCTCGTCCATGACGGCTCGGCCTCGCTGTCGGATCAGGGCGCCTGGACCTGGACGGCGTTGCCTGTCATTGTCGTCGCGTCGCCGGCGACGATGACGAGATAGCGGCGCTCGCCCTCGGTCAGCTGGTCGACGATCTGCCGGATCGGACCTGCGGTGTCGACGATCGCGGAGCCGGCCGGATTGGTCATGAAGGCAGCGAGCGGCTGCAATCGACCACCGCCATCGGCCTGCTCGGACAAGGCCAGCACGTATTTCTGCTTCGGCTCGAGCCCGGTGACGGAGGCCTGCAGCACCTGAACCAGGCCCTGGTCGAACAGCGAGACGCTGGTCGGCACGGCCGCATCCTTTGCGGCGGTCTTCGAAGCCAGCGACAGATGCGCAACCCGGCCGGCGACGCCGAGCTGCTGCAAGTTGGAGCGGTCATCCGGATTGGGCGCGGCGTTCGGGACATAGGCGATCGCCTGCGGGGCCTGACCGATTGGGATGTTGGCGATCACGCTGTTGGTCGCGGTGTCGATCGCGGCCAGCGCATCGCCGTTCTCCAGCCCGACATAGATGCGGCTGCCGTCGCCTGAGGGCCACACCCCGTGCGGCAGATTGCCGACCGGAATGGTCGCGACCTCGGAGAAGTCGTCGGTGCGGAAAACCTTGACCTGATTCAGGCCGCCGATCGTGATGTAGGCGAAGGTACCCTTGGACGTATGGGCGAAATTGACGTGATTGGTGATCGGACCGGTGTCTATGGTCTTGATCAGGCCGAACGGCGGCTTGGCGTTGAACACCTGGGTTTTGCCGATGTCCTTCAGCGTGAACCAGACCTGGCTGCCGTCAGGCGTCGCCGCGACGTTCGGGCAGAACGGGCTGTCCTGCTTCACCCTGGCGATGATCGTGTGATCAGCGACGGAAACCACGTCGGTCTCGGGGGTGAAGGACGAGCAGATGTAGCCATACTTGCCGTCGGGCGAGAATATCTGCATTCCCGGACCGTTCGGCGTGGTGATGCGCATCTTCTCGGCAAAGGTCTTGGCGTCGATCACCGAAATGTAGTTCTCGCCGCGCACCGTGACCCAGACCTCGCGGCCGTCGGGCGTGAAGAACGCCTCGTGCGGCGAGCGGCCGACATAGGTGATGTGCTTGACGGCATTGGTCGTGGTGTCGATGAATGTCACCGAGTTCGAGCCGATCGAGACCACGGCCAGCGTGTGGTGATCGGGCGAATAGCCCATGCCGTGAACCAGCACCTGGCCGCGATAGAGCGGACTGAAATTCTGAGGCTGCGGGTCACCGAGCTTGATGACGCCAAGCAGCTTGTTGTCGAAGGGGTCTGTCACCGAGACCGTGTTCGAGAACTGCTCGGCGGCGTAGACGCGGTCATGGTGGCTGACCGGAATGTCGGGGGTCGACAGCGCACCGGGGGCCTGTCCGGCCCAGGCGACGGGGCAGAGCGCGAGCATCGTGCCGGCGAGTAAGGTGCTCTTCCAGATCGTCATGCGTGGCTCCTACTTCATCGGGTGGGACATGTGCATTGGCATGTCCATGGCATTGTGACTTTCTGAGTTGGTGGAAATGGGCTTGGCCTGCGTCGGTGCGGGTGTCGTGTCGGCCGCGGGCTGGCCGAGCGCGACCTTCATGGCCGCGATCTCCTGCATCTGGTCGACGATGATTTCCTGGGCGATGCGCCGAAGCTGCTCGTTCTTGCCGTAGCGTAGCTCGATCACGGCCATGTCGATCGCGCCCTGATGATGCGGCGACATCATCGCGACGAAGTCGCGATCGATGTTGCCTGTGGGCTTCGCAGCCATGCCGTCCATCATCTTGTTCATCGCGGTCTCGTTTTCGCTGAGGAATGCGCGCTCGTCGGCCGTGGCCGCCACCGGCTGAGGCTTGGCATCGTGCGCGAATACGAGCAGGGGCAGGGCGCAGGTGATCAGCACGCAAGTGCCAAGCAGATCACTCAGCATCGCCTTGCCGATGCCAGGTCTTGGAAGTCGCCACATGGATTCATCCGTTCTGATCTGTTCGTTCTCGAATGACCGCGGTCGCGGGCCGACCTGTCGGCCTGCTCCACAATTCGCTTGCTGCTTGGAGTAGTGACGCGTGAGAGTGCCGTCTATTCCGCCGGATCGCAGCGTTTTCCTGCATGCACGATCACGGGCGAAGACGCCCGCACGCAGCAGATCCCCGGCGCCGCAACAGCGCGATCACGTTCGTGTCACTGTGGCGTGAAGTGGTCGGCCGTTGTAGCCAAACGATCGTTTGTACCGAAGCAAACGATCGCTGGTATGGGTCTAGCCCCGCCGCACGCTGGCGCCGCCATCGACCGGCAAGGTCACGCCGGTGATGAAGTTCGCTTCGTCAGATGCGAGGAAGAGCGCGGCGTTGGCGACGTCCCAGGCCGTGCCCATCTTCTTCCGCAATGGCACCTTGCTGTCACGCTCGGCCTCGACCTCGGCACGCGTCTTGTTGAACTCACGGGCGCGGGTGTCGACCGCCATCGGCGTGTTCATCAGGCCCGGCAGGATCACGTTGGCGCGAATGCCATATTGCGCATTTTGATAGGCAAGTTGTTCGGTAAAGGCGATCATGGCCGCCTTGGTCGCCTTATAGGTGACGTAAGGATAGGTGGTGATCGCGGCCATTGAGGAGATGTTGATGATGCTGCCCGCGCCCTGCTCGCGCATGATCGGAATCACCTGCTTGGCGGCAAGGATGCAGCTCTTGAGGTTGATCGCGACGCAGCGGTCGAACGCTTCCTCGGTCAGTGCCAGCAATTCGGCGTCGCCACCGGCGAGGCTGACGCCGACATTGTTGTGCAGCACATCGACGCGGCCCCAGCGTCCCCGGGCCTCAGCGACCATGGCGGCGATGTCTGCCGCGCTGGTGACATCAGCCCTGAACGCGTGGGCGGTGCCGCCGTTGGCAGCGATCATGTCGGCCGTCTCCTGCGCCGACGCGAGGTGATGGTCGACGCAGAGCACCGACGCGCCCTCACGGGCGAAAGTGAGTGCGGTGGCGCGCCCGTTGCCCATGCCTTCGCCTGGGCTCTGGCCCGCACCCACCACGATGGCGATCCGATTCTTTAAACGCACGTTGCTCTCCCTGCATTCTCTTTTGGCTCTTTGGTCGGTCATGATGAAGCATACTTGGTGCTCATGCATAGGGTGCGGCCAAACTCGTCGATCAAATCCATGACTGCGGTGCGCGACGCGGAAATGAAATCCGGACGGCGAGCGATGCATTCGCTGCAGGGCAGAATGGATTTTGGTGCAACGCAATGTAGTCTTTGCGTGCGCGGCAATTCGGCGTAAGAGCGCTTACGGGATTTAAAAAGCGCATCGCTTCGCCAGATGCGTCCTTGATCGTAGTTCCTCCGACAGGAACGGGCGGCGTCCGCGCACGTTGTGCGGGCGAGCCCACCGCGCGGATTGATGGCACGATGAATATTCTGGACCCGCAGGGGCCGATCGCCGCAGCCGAGAAGACGATTCTGATCGACTCCATCGCGATCATGCTGGCGATCGTCATCCCCACGATCATTGCGATCTTCGCCTTCGCATTCTGGTTTCGACAGTCCAACACCAAAGCCGAATATCGGCCGAACTGGGCCTATTCAGGCCGGGTCGAGATGGTGGTGTGGTCGATTCCGGCGCTCACCGTCATTTTGCTCGGCGGCGTCGCATGGATCGGTTCGCACGATCTCGATCCTGCCAAGCCTGTGCAGGGGACCGGGATTCCGATCCGCATCCAGGTGGTCTCGCTGGATTGGAAGTGGCTGTTCATCTATCCCGACCAGCGCATCGCCACCGTCAACACGCTGACGGTACCGGCCGGTGCGCCGCTGCGTTTCGAGCTCACCTCGGGCAGCGTGATGAACGCATTCTTCATTCCGCAGCTTGGCAGCCTGATCTACACCATGAACGGGATGGTGACGCATCTCGAGCTGCGCGCCGACGAGGAGGGGACCTACCAGGGCATCTCCGGGCATTTCAGCGGCGACGGATTCCCCGAGATGATGTTCGATACCCATGTGGTGTCGCAGGTCGCGTTCAGCGACTGGGTTGCGGCGACGGCGAAGAGCGACAAGGTTCTGAACACCGACACCTACAACAAGCTTGCAGAGCAATCGATCGAGAAGACGCCGATAACCTACCGCTTGGATGATCCCGAGCTGTTCGGGAAGATCTCGAGCCAGCAAATTCCTCCCGCTCCGGGACCGAAGCTGACGACTAGCGAAGCGCGGCCGGAGACCGGAGTGAACAATGTTCGGTAAGCTTACGCTGTCTGCCATTCCGTTCGACCAGCCGATCCCACTGATTTCCGGCGGCGTCGTCGTTCTACTCGTTCTTGCGGTGCTCGCCTGGATCGTTATCAAGGGGCATCTGCCCTATCTCTGGAGCGAGTGGATCACCAGCGTCGATCACAAGCGGATCGGCGTCATGTACATGTTCCTCGCCTTGCTGATGCTGCTGCGCGGCTTCGCCGACGCACTGATGATGCGCGGCCAGCAGGCGGTCGCGCTGCATTCCAACGGCTTCCTGCCGCCGGAGCACTACAACCAGGTGTTCTCGGCGCACGGCACCATCATGATCTTCTTCGTGGCGATGCCGTTCGTGATCGGGTTGATGAACCTCGTGGTGCCGCTGCAACTCGGCGTGCGCGACGTTGCGTTCCCGACGCTGAATTCGGTCGGCTTCTGGCTGACCGCGACCGGCGCGCTGCTGGTCAACCTCTCGCTCATTGTCGGCGAGTTCGCCCGCACCGGGTGGCTGCCTTATCCGCCGCTGTCGGAGCTGACCTATTCGCCCGGCGTCGGCGTCGATTACTATCTATGGGCGCTGCAGATATCCGGCATCGGCACGTTGGTCTCCGGTGTCAACCTGACGACGACGGTGCTGAAGATGCGCACCAAGGGCATGGCGCTGTTGCGCATGCCGATCTTCTGCTGGACCACGCTCGCCTCCAACCTCCTGATCATCGCCGCGTTCCCGATCCTGACCGCGACGCTCGCCATGCTGATCCTCGACCGTTACCTCGGCTTTCATTTCTTCACCAATGATGGCGGCGGCAACGTCATGATGTTCATGAACCTGATCTGGGCATGGGGCCATCCGGAGGTCTATATCCTGGTGCTGCCGGCGTTCGGGGTGTACTCCGAAGTGGTGCCGACCTTTTCCGGCAAGCCGCTATTCGGCTATCGCTCGATGGTGCTGGCCACCATGGCGATCTGCATCATCTCCTTCATGGTCTGGCTGCATCACTTCTTCACCATGGGCGCCGGTCCCGAGGTCAACGCGATCTTCGGCATCGCCAGCATGATCATCGCGGTGCCGACCGGCGTGAAGATCTACAACTGGCTGTTCACGATGTA
>NZ_JBARGP010000409.1:0-11383 GCF_049798375.1 Bradyrhizobium sp. | reverse complement strand
GCATCGTTGTCGCCCCATTCGCGGCCTGCGGCTGGGCTGATCTCATTGGCGCGGCGCACGAGCTCGGCGCGGAATTCGACAAACTGATTGATGCGCTTCTTGAAAACGGCGAACTGCTCGGCATCGTCGGCCTGGACGATCTCCTCCCAGCGCGCGACCACGCGCAGGATGTCTTCGTTGAACTTGAGCAGGCCCGCGCCGTATTTCCGCACGACCGGGGCGTCGGTCGACATGTAGACGCCGCGCGACTCCATCACCACGGCATAGACCAGCGAATTGACCCGCTGCACGTTGAGCGCGGCGAGGTTGGCGGTCTCGATCTCGTGGGTCAGTTCTGCTGCCCGCCGTGAATTATAGTTCGACAGCCAGGTGATGGCCGCGGTCAGCGCCGCGAACAGGGCGAAAATGGCATAGAGCTTGATCGCGAGCGAACTGCGCGGCGCGATCGTATGTGACGACGTGCTGGGGATGGACGCTTCAGCCATGGGGCCCCTTCATCCGAAGCCAACCGAGCTCGGTAATTTAACAGTTATGCAAAATGTTCATGGATAAAGCGTTAATTGCAGCGTCTGGTGCCCTGCGACCGTTTTGCGTTTGCAAAGTAACATCAACGGGTTGCTAAGTACGAGGGAGAGCTGGGCCAAGCACAGGCCTCCGCGTCAACCCGGATATTGAGTTATGCAAACAGTGGAGAGCTACGCTGCACCGCGGCGCCGCCTGGCCGCAAGATGCTAGGATGGGCTTCTTGAACGGCGCCAATGCCGGCGAAAACGGGTATTCGTCATGGTCTATCGCCACGTCATCGGCTCCACTGTCCATGTCTTCGATGATCTGCGCGACCTGCTCGCCAAGGCGACGCCGCCACGCTCCGGCGACCAACTCGCCGGCATCGCAGCCGAGAGCGCCGAGCAGATGATCGCGGCGCGGATGGCGCTTGCCGACCTGCCGCTCGCGCAATTCCTGCAAGAGCAGGTGATCCCTTACGAGGACGACGAGGTGACCCGGCTGATCGTCGATAGCCACGACAGGGCTGCTTTCGCGTCCATTTCATCGCTCACGGTCGGCGGCTTCCGCGACTTCCTGCTGTCGGACGCCGCGACTCCGGACACGCTGACGCGGCTGGCGCCCGGCATCACGCCAGAAATGGCCGCCGCGGTCTCGAAGCTGATGCGCAACCAGGATCTGATCCTGGCGGCGAAGAAATGCCTGATAACATCAGCATTCCGCGACACGATCGGTCTGCCGGGCCGCATGAGCGTGCGACTGCAGCCCAACCACCCGTTCGACGACGCCAGGGGCATCACCGCCTCGATCCTCGATGGTCTGTTGCTCGGCTCCGGCGATGCCTGCATCGGCATCAATCCGGCGAGCGACGATCCCGCCGTGATCGGCGGTCTCTTACGGCTGCTCGACGAGATCATCGCGCGCGGCGCGATCCCCACCCAGGCCTGCGTGCTCACCCATGTGACGACGACGTTGCAATTGATCGGGCAGGGCTGTCCGGTCGATCTGGTATTCCAGTCGATCGCCGGCACCGAGGCGGCAAATCGCAGTTTTGGCGTCAATCTCGGCCTGCTGCGCGAAGCGCTCGATGCCGGCCGAAGCCTCAAGCGCGGCATCGTCGGTGACAATTTGATGTATTTCGAGACCGGACAGGGCTCAGCACTGTCGGCCGGTGCGCATCACGGTGTCGACCAGCAGACCTGCGAGGCGCGGGCCTATGCGGTCGCGCGCGCGTTTCAGCCGCTGCTGGTCAACAGCGTGGTCGGCTTCATCGGGCCCGAATATCTTTATGACGGCAAACAGATCATCCGCGCTGGGCTGGAGGATCATTTCTGCGGCAAGCTGCTCGGTCTGCCGCTCGGCGTCGATATCTGCTACACCAACCATGCCGAGGCCGACCAGGACGACATGGACGTGCTGCTGACCTTGCTGGCGACGGCAGGCGTTGCCTTCATCATGGGCGTGCCCGGCGCAGACGACGTCATGCTAAACTACCAGTCGACCTCCTTCCATGACGCACTCTATGTGCGCGACCTGCTCGGGCTGAAGCGGGCGCCGGAATTCGAGGATTGGCTTGATCGGACCGGCCTGGTCGATGCGCAGCACCGGCTAGCCGCAGGCCCCACTGCGCTGCCGGATTTTGCGGCACGGCTGATCGCCTGATCGATCACGCCTTGTGGGCGGCCAAAGCTGCCGCTTTCCGAAACGAACGGCGCGCGCAGAGCTGCGGGCGTGATTAGAGTTGAAGTGGAGGAACCGCCCGTTTTTGCATAAGTTGTAGCGCGCCGCCGGGCGCCGGATTAAGCTGGGTACAGGATGTTGCCGGAGACGATCGATGAGATTTGAAGGCATCGAGACAGTACGTCGCATTCTCTGCGTGTTTCCGCGTTACACGTCCTCGTTCGGGACCTTTGAATATGCCTATCCGCTGACCGATGGCGTCCAGGCCTTCATGCCGCCGCAAGGCCTGCTCCTGATCGCGGCCTATCTGCCCAGGCAATGGCAGGTTCGCTTCATCGACGAGAACATCCGTCCCGCGACCAAGGATGATTTCACCTGGGCGGAAGTGGTCTTCGTCAGCGGCATGCACATCCAGCGCCAGCAGATGAACGACATCTGTCGCCGCGCGCATGAGTTCGACCTGCCGGCGGCGATTGGCGGTCCCTCGGTCAGCGCCTGCCCGGACTACTACCCCTCGTTCGATTATCTGCATGTCGGCGAGCTCGGCGACGCCACCGACGAACTGATCGCGCGTCTCGCGGGCGACGTCTCGCGGCCCGCGGAGCAGATCGTGTTCGCGACCAGGGAGCGGGTCGCAATGACCGATTTCCCGATCCCGGCCTACGAGCTTGCCGAGGTGAAGAAATACTTCCTCGGCAGCATCCAGTATTCCAGCGGCTGCCCCTACCAGTGCGAGTTCTGCGACATTCCCGGCCTCTATGGCCGCAATCCGCGCATCAAGTCGCCGGAGCAGATCATCGCCGAGCTCGACAAGCTCAGGGAGTGCGGCGTCACCGGCTCGGTCTATTTCGTCGACGACAATTTCATCGGCAACCGCAAGGCCGCGATGGATCTGCTGCCGCACCTGATCGCATGGCAGAAGCGCACCGGCTATACGATGCGGCTCGCCTGCGAGGCGACGCTCAACATCGCCAAGCGGCCCGAGATCCTGGAGAAGATGAAGGAAGCCTACTTCATCACCATCTTCTGCGGCATCGAAACGCCCGATCCCGACGCGCTCACGGCCATGCACAAGGACCACAACATGATGGTCCCGATCCTGGAAGGCGTGCGGACCATCAACAGCTACGGCATGGAGGTGGTGTCCGGCATCATCATGGGGCTCGACACCGACAAGCCGAACACGGCGGATGCGCTGCTGCAATTCGTCGAGGAATCGCAGATCCCGCTGCTCACGATCAACCTGCTGCAGGCCTTGCCGAAGACGCCGCTGTGGGATCGGCTCGAACGGGAAGGGCGGCTGTTGCTCGACGATTCCCACGACTCCAACGTCAAGTTTCTGCTGCCTTATGACGACGTGGTGCAGTCCTGGCGGCACTGCATGGCGCAGGCTTACGAGCCGGAAAAGGTCTATGCGCGCTTTCAATATCAGTGCGACAACACCTATCCGAACCGCCTGAAAGTCCCGGTCAGCGACGAAATGAAGACGTGGCCCAGCATCAGGCGCGGGCTGGTGATGATGGCCAATATCTTCTGGAAGGTCGGCGTGCTCGGCGACTACAAGCGGCCGTTCTGGCGGTTCGCCTGGGGCCAGCTCAAGCGCGGCGAGATCGAGAATTTCATCGCGGCGACGATGGTCGCGCATCATTTGATCATGTTCGCGCGCGCGGCGACCAGCGGTCAGCAGAACGCCTCGAACTACTCGATCCGGCTGCGGGAGGCCTCCGTCCCTGCCGAATGATGTGCCCGTGACGCCACCGGCCGGGGCGATTCAGCCCCTCGCGTCCTCTGAGGCTCCGTTATCGCCAGCCGATTTGCGCGTGCTGACGCCGGCGCGCGTGGCGCTCGGGCGTGCCGGCGCCAGCCTGCCGACGCGAGCGCTGCTCGATTTCACCCTCGATCATGCCCGCGCCCGCGACGCCGTGCATGCGCCGTTCGAGGCGGATACGGTCGCGGCCGAGGTCGCAAGACTGGGCCTTGGGGCGTTGCATGTCCGGAGCCAGGCCGTGAACCGCAGGGACTATCTCAGCCGTCCTGATCTCGGACGCCGGCTCGATCCGGCATCCGCGGCATGCCTGGCTGAGGCGCGGGTAGGGGCGGATGTCGTGGTCGTGATCGGCGACGGGCTGTCGTCGAAGGCGGTACACACCCACGCGGTTGCGGTGCTGGACCGTCTCGCGCAGCAGTTCGACGCCGCCGGTATCACGATCGGTCCGATCGTGGTCGCTACTGGGGCGCGGGTCGCGCTCGGCGACGAGATCGGCGCCAGCCTCGGTGCGCGCATGGTGGTGGTGCTGATCGGCGAACGACCGGGCCTGTCCGCGCCCGACAGCCTGGGAGCCTATTTGACCTTCGCCCCCCGGATCGGCCGCACCGATGCCGAGCGTAATTGCGTCTCCAATATCCATCGCGCCGGGCTCGGCCATGACGAGGCCGCCGCCAAGATCGCCTGGCTCGCCAGGGAGGGGCTGGCCCGCAGAATTACTGGCGTCGCCCTGAAGGACGAGAGCGACGGAAAGTCGCAGCCATTGCCGGAGCGTGGCAAAAGCGTGACTTGACCGGAAATAGTACGAGATCGCCTGTTTGTGTGAACTCGTGCGCTTGCGAGAAACAAGCCGGACCTGCTAAACGGTCCCGGCAATTTTCCGTATGTTTTCAAAGGTTAGCCTTGGCTGCGGGCCTCACGATGCGGTTGGTCCTCGTTTGCTGAGCCGCCCCATTTGCGCCTGTATGCTCGATCCATAAATTGAGTCGATTCTCGAAGGAACTGGACTAGGCATGCTCGAAGTCAGGCACGACAATGAAGTTCATGTCGAGAAGGTCGAGCAGTCGCCGACTGGCAGCATCGCCTTTGGGCTGGAGCGGCTCGGCCTGATTGCGGTCAAGGTGCCGATCATCTCCTGCATCATCCTGCTGGTGCTGATCGTCGCTGCCGTGTTCGGCATCAAGCGGATCCAGATTGACGATTCGCTGTCGCAGCTGTTCCGCTCCAACTCCAAGGAATTCCATCAGTACGAAGAGGTCACGAAGAAATTTCCGGCCGAGGAGTTCGACGTGCTTGTCGTGGTCGAGGGCAAGAACCTGCTCGCCCGCGACAATCTGGAGAAGCTGCGCGACTTCGTGACTGATCTGCAACTCGTCGACGGCACCCGCGGCCTGGTCTCGTTGTTCTCGGCCCGGCAGGCGCCGGCGCCCGGCAAGCTGCCGGCGGCGCTGTTCCCGTCGGAGTTGCCTGAAGGCGCGGCCTACGATCAGTTCATCCAGACCGTCAAATCCAACGAGATCATTCGCGGCAAGCTCTTGTCCGAGGACGGCACGCTGGCGTTGATCGTGCTGTCGCTGGAGCCGAAGGTCGTCGCCAGCAACGATCTCAGCAAGACGGTCGGCGAGATCCGGAAACTGATGGCCGACGACCTCGGCAACACCGGGCTCGACGTGCAGCTCTCCGGCGTGCCGGTGATGCAGCTCGAGATCCGCAACGCGGTCGAGCGTGACGGCCTGACCTACAATATCCTCGGCATCCTCGCCGGCTGCGTCATCGCGATCATCTTCTTCCGCAAGGTCTCCTTCATGGTCGCGGCGGCGTTCCCGCCGATGATCGCGATCATGCTGGCGCTCGGCGCGCTCGGCTGGGCCAACTTCAATCTCAACATGTTCCTGAACGTGATGACGCCGCTCATCATGGTCATCAGCTTCTCCGATTCGATGCAGCTCACCTTTGCGGCCAGAGACCGGCTGATCGCGGGACAGGACAAATACACCGCCTTCAAGAACGCCGTGCTCGTGGTCGGGCCGGCCTGCGTGCTGACCCACGGCACCGCCGGCATTTCCTTCATCGCGCTGCAATTCTCCGACTCCGACCTGATCCGCAAGTTCGGCGAGGCGGGGCTGGCCGCGACCATCATCGCACTGGTCGCTGTACTGTCGCTGGTGCCGGTATTCGGCGTGCTGCTGGTGCGCAACGAGAAGACGTTCGCAGTCAAATTCCAGAGCGCGGACGCCGGCGTGCAGGCGCTGCGCAATTTCTGCTACTGGATCGCGGTGCGCATGGTCGGCCGGCCCGGCCTGTTCAGCCTGATCGCGGTGTTGTTCGTCGGCTCCCTCGGCGTCGTCTACGCCAATCTGCAGCCGCGCTACCGGCTCGCCGACCAGGTGCCGGACAAGCAACAGGCGGTGGCGGCCAGCAACCGGCTCGATGCCAAGCTGACCGGCGCCAATCCGGTCAACGTGCTGATCCAATTCCCCAAGGGCGCCTCGCTCTACGATCCCCAGACCTTGCAGACCATCGCCGAGGTGCACGCGATGGTGGAGAAGACCGCTGGTGTCGGCAATGTATGGTCGGTGGAGACCTTGCGGCGCTGGCTGGCCGAGAAGGCGGGCTCGTCCGACGTCGCGACCCTGAAGGAATATATCGATCTGATCCCCGAGCACCTGGTGCGGCGCTTCATCGACAAGGAGCAGGATGCCGTGGTGGTCGCCGGCCGCGTGCCCGACATCGATTCCAGCCAGTTGCTGCCGGTGGTCGACAAGCTCGATCACGAGCTCGATACGGTGAGGACGGCCCATCCAGGCTATGAGATCGCGGTGACAGGCCTTGCCGCGATCGCCGCGCGCAACTCCGCCAGCATGATCGAAAAACTCAACCATGGCCTGACCATCGAATTCGCGTTGGTCGCGATGTTCATCGGACTCGCCTTCCGCTCCTGGGTGGTGATGCTCGCCTGCATCCTGCCGGGCATCTTCCCGGTGGTGATGTCCGGCACCTTGCTCTATGCGATGGGGGAGGGGCTGCAATTCGCCAGCGTCGTCGCGCTTACCGTGTCGTTCGGGCTTGGGCTCTCGGCGACCATCCACTTCTTGAACCGGTTGCGGCTGGAGAGCGCGCCCGGGCTCAGTGCGGCAGTCGCGGTCGAGCGCGCCACCGTGCTGGTCGGCCCGGCGCTGATCCTGACCACGGTGGTGCTGGCCTGCGGTCTGGTCGTGACCGTGTTCTCCGATCTGCCGTCGCTGCGGCTGTTCGGCTGGCTCAGCGCATTCTCGATGGTGGCCGCGTTGTTCGCCGACCTCTTCATCCTCAGGCCGACCGCGATGTTCTTGATCAACATCGCGCAGAAGATGGGGCGCAAGGCTATCTAGGGGAACTTGAACTCAGCTGTCATCGCCTGCGAAGGTGGGCGATGACAGCGCAGATAAAACCAAACGGCCCTGACATCGCCAGGGCCGTTATGCATTCAGTCAAATCGAAAGCACGAAACCATCAGGTCTTCGTCATTGTGATGTTGACGCCGCGGATCTCGCCCTTGGAGGAGATCTGCACGACCTGCTTGTTGCCGTTGGTGCGCAGGTTGATGCTGGCGGCGAAGCCCGCGGCCTGTACGAACACATCGATCTGGCCGCCGCCGGCGGTGCCCTGCAGTTCGCCGTTCAGGTTGCGGCTGGATTCGCTCCAGTTGCCGGAAATCCGGCTGCCCTGGCTGACCACGTCGCTGCTGAGGTCGAACTTGTAGCTGTCGCTGGCACATTGCAGGCTCTGCTTCAAATTGACGCCCGCGACCTTGTAGTTCGCCTTGCAGCGTATCCGTTCGGTGGTGCCGTCGGAGAGCGCCACCGTGCCGTTTCCGGCCCAGCTGCCGTCGAAGCCGGCGAAGGGGCCGCCGGACTGGGCGTAGCTTGCGGACAGCGACAGCAGCAGCGCCGCGCCAAAGGAGGCGGCAAGCGAGGCGGCCTTGATGGCATTGTGTCCGGGGAGGCTTGAGCCGAGCAGTTTCATATCGAGTTTCCCATCCAAAATGACGCTTTTCTGCAAGACCTGTCGCACAGCTTCGAACACTTAGTGTCTTTGCAGTATGTGAGGTTCAAATGACAGACAGGCTGACCGCATCTCGCGACAATCGGGCGGCATCATGGACAAGCCGTCGAATCAACCGGTGCCGCCGGACGCTGTCCTATTGCGCGTGGTCCTTTTACGCGTCGATCGCGCAACCGGCCAGCTTGCCTGGAACCCGGCGGCGGCGCATCTAACGGCGTGCGCGGCAGCCTTGCAACAGCCAAATGCGAAAATGCTATCTTCGCAAAATATGATCCTAGTATCAAAGCCTTGTTTATGCCAAAGGATCGGCTCTCCCGAGCGGGTTAGGCTCGGGTTCATTGGACGCAAATCTGGCCGCATTTGGCAGCGCGATCGACGCTGGGGGGCTTGCGGCTCTTGCAAACCGAATGGTCTTTCCCGGACGGCGTGGGCATCCGGGAGGTCTCCTCCGCTGTCAAAATGAAGGAACACGATGCGTAAGATTTTCCTGGCAATTGCCCTGACGTCGCTTTTCGTCTCCACCGGTGCGTTCGCCCAGCAGGGCGCCCCGCGCAGCGGTACCGTCGAGGAACAGGAGGCCTGCACCCGCGACGTGCAGAAGCACTGCCGTGCGGTGATGGATCAGGGCGATTTCACCGTTCTGGCCTGCCTGAAGGAAAACCGCACCAAGATCAGCAAGGCCTGCGATCAGGTGCTCAAGAACCACAACCAGTAAGACGATCCGCGACCTCGCGGTGGTTAACAACCGCTGACGTTCCATCCGGGACGTCAGCGGTTCGTCTTTAACCGACATAGCATTGGTTTTGGCCGCGTCTTCGCCTATATGGGAGCGGACAATCCCTTTGCGGAAGCGAAGGGGCGGGCATTTGTGAGCCGGTGCGCCCTCAACCTGATAGCTGTTTCCCCCATGACCACCGCCAGCGATTTGCGATCCGGCAAGACACACCGGGACGAGAACTTTCCGGTGGGGTCCTTCATTATTTCTCCGCGGCACCGAGCGCTGATCTTGGCGTTCTACAATTTCGTGCGCACCGCGGACGATATCGCCGATCATCCTCAACTCGATCCCGCCGAGAAGCTGCGGCTGCTCGATCTGCTCGAGGCCGAGCTGCTCGGCGAGGGCGACACGCAGGAGGTCGCGGTCACGCTGCGAGGCGCGCTCGCAGCCCGCGCGATGCCGCCGCGCCATGCGCTTGACGTCTTGATCGCCTTCCGCATGGACGTCGAGAAGCTGCGCTACGAGAATTGGGACGAGCTCATCCATTACTGCCGCTATTCGGCAATGCCGGTCGGGCGCTTCATGCTCGACGTGCACGGGGAGAGCACGGCGACCTGGCCTGCGTCGGACGCGATCTGCGCCGGTCTGCAGATCAACAATCATTTGCAGGATTGCGGCAAGGATTATCGCGCGCTGAACCGCGTCTACCTGCCGCGCGATGCGCTGGCCGAGTGCGGTGCTGCGGTCGAGATGCTGGGCGAGGCCAAGTCGCCGGCGCCGCTGTTGAGCTGCCTGCACAAGCTCGCGGCACGCAACGCGGCGCTGCTCGAGGAAGGCCGGGATCTGAACAGCGGCGTCAAAGACTTCCGCCTCGGGCTCGAGATCGCCGTGATCCAGGCCTTCGCGGATCGCATCGTCCATTTGTTGCAGAAGCGTGATCCTTTGAGCGAACGTGTCCATCTCAGTCCGCTCGAACTGCTGGGACACAGTCTCGGCGCAGTCGCCGGCGAGATCGGCCGCCGCGCCGTCGGGCGTCATCCCGTCTCCAAATCGGCGGCCGGCGCATGACGCTCGAGGCGACCGCCGATAACACCGACTACGGCACGGCTGCATCCGGCAGCTCGTTCTATGCCGCCATGCGCATTCTGCCGCGCGCGCAGCGCGATGCGATGTTTTTGATCTACAGCTTCTGCCGGCAGGTCGACGACATCGCCGATTCCGACGGGCCGCGCGACGAGCGGCTGGCGGCGATCCAGCAGTGGCGCGACGACATCGACGCGCTGTACGAAGGCCATCCGCCGCCGCGCTTGCGCGACTATGCGGCGACGGTGAAGCGGTTCGGCTTGAAGCGCGAGGATTTCCAGGCCGTCATCGACGGCATGGAGATGGACATACCGCAGAACATCCGCGCGCCGGATCTCGCAACTCTCGATCTCTATTGCGATCGCGTCGCCAGCGCCGTCGGCCGCCTCTCGGTGCGCGTGTTCGGCATGCCGGAAGAGGACGGCATCCTGCTCGCGCATCATCTCGGTCGTGCACTGCAGCTCACCAACATCCTGCGCGACATTGACGAGGATGCAGGTCTCGGCCGGCTTTATCTGCCGCGCGAGGCGCTCTTGCTTGCCGGCATCACCGGCGACGATCCGGTCAGGGTGATCAACGATCGCAATCTGCCCAAGGTTTGCGCGGCGCTGGTCACGCGCGCCAAGGCGCATTTCGAGAAGTCCGACGAGATCATGAAGCGCAACCGGCGACGCGCCGTGCGTGCGCCGCGGATCATGTCGAAATATTATCACGCCGTTCTCGAACTGCTGCTGGCGCGCGGTTTCGCCCCGCCGCGCGAGCCCGTGCGCGTGAACAAGCTCACCAAGATCGGCATCATTCTCCGTTACGCTCTCATCTGATGGCAAAGACAGCCCATATCATCGGTGCCGGAATCTCCGGCCTTTCCGCAGGCGTGCGACTGGCCAACGCCGGTTACCTCGTGCATGTGCACGAGGCGACCCAGCAGGTCGGCGGTCGTTGCCGGTCCTATTTCGACGCCGCGACCAATCTCACCATCGACAACGGCAACCATCTGCTGCTCTCGGCCAATCATCACGCGCTGGCCTATGCGCGGTCGATCGGCTCGGAGGCAGGGCTCGTCGGACCGGCGCAGGCGCAGTTTGCCTTCGTCGACATCTCGACCGGCCAGCGCTGGCTGCTCGACCTCGGCGACGGTCGCCTGCCGCTATGGGTGTTGGACGAGAGTCGCCGGGTGCCTGACACGAAGCTGACCGACTACCTTGCACTGTCGCCGCTGATCTGGGCCGGCACGTCGAAGTTGATCGGCGACACCATCCACTGCAAGGGCGTCCTGTATGACCGGCTGGTGCAGCCGCTGCTGCTGGCGGCGCTGAACTGCGACCCGCCGGAAGGATCGGCCGGTCTTGCCGGCGCGATCGTTCGGGAGACCTTGCTCGCCGGCGGCCAGGCCTGCCGTCCGCTGGTTGCGCGCGACGGCCTGAGCGCTGTGCTGATCGATCCTGCGATCAAGTTCCTGGAAGGCAAGGGCGGCAGCGTTCGGATCGGCCGCGAACTGCGGGAGGTGGCCAGCGAGGGCGGCCGCGTCACCGCGCTGAAGTTCGGCGGCAATGACGTCGTGACGCTCGGCCCCGATGACGCGGTGGTGC
>NZ_JBARGP010000408.1:0-1792 GCF_049798375.1 Bradyrhizobium sp. | reverse complement strand
GAGCCAGCAGATGGCGCCTCCGCCACCACCCCCGCCACCGCCGCAGCAGGGCGGCGGTCCGTTCGGGATCTTCAGGTAGCCAGCGCGCATTTGACGGACGACATCCTCTCCGCAAACTCAACTGTCGTCCCGGCGAACGCCGGGATCCATAATCGCAGGCGGAAGTCGCTGTGCGAGCTGTAGCTCCAACTTTCGCAAACAGCGTTCGGCGTTTATAAGTCCCGGCTCGAGGTCGGGACGACACTGAATTTGATGATGTACCGGTATCGCCTCACCCGTGTTCGGCGATGATCGCCAGCGCCTCGGCACCGGGGATCGGCTGATCGGCGGCCAGCTTGCCGAAATCGGCGGGTGCGCCCATCAGGGCCTTGTCGAGCAGCGCGGTGTAGCGGCGGCGCGGGATCTCCTGCGCGCCGAAGGTCTTCAGATGCTCGGTGACATATTGGGTGTCGAGCAACTCGAAGCCGCCAGCGATGAGACGCGCCACCAGATGCACCAGCGCCACCTTCGAGGCGTCCCGCGCGATGTGAAACATGCTCTCGCCGAAGAAGGCACGGCCGAGACTGACGCCATAGAGCCCGCCGACCAGCTCGCCATCCTGCCAGCATTCGACGCTATGGCAGTGGCCGATCGCAAACAGGCCGGTATAGAGCTCGCGGATGCGCCGGTTGATCCAGGTTTCCTCGCGTCCCGGCTGCGGCGCGGCACAGCCGGCCATGACAGCCTTGAACGCCTGATTGACGGTGACGGTGAAGACATCGGAGCGCACGGTACGCGCCAGCCGTGACGCGACGCAAAAGCCTTCGAGCGGGATGACGCCGCGCAGCTCCGGCTCGACCCAGAACAGCGTCGGGTCGTCGGCGCTCTCGGCCATCGGAAAGATGCCGCAGGCGTAGGCGCGCAACAGCACTTCGGGCGTGATCTCGGAGGCGGCGGACTCGCGCGAATTCATCGGCGGATGATAGCAGGCTGCGGCCGGGCGCGCGACGGGCGATCACCCCATCGTCAGCGGGACATCGGGCCGCACCAATGGTTCCGAGCCCACGTTCGCTTTGCTCCGGAGAGCAAACGCCGCGTCTGAAAGAACTAGCTCGCGGCGGCCGTCACGGGGGTCGGCACGGCCTTGGTGCGGCGGAATCGGATCACGATCTTGGTCCCGGCATGGCTCGGATCCGGCGCCACGCTGGCGTCGAGCTTGGTCGCCATGGCGCTGACGATGCGCTGGCCCATGCCGGTCGAGCGCGGATCGCTGGTGGCATGCAGGCCGACACCGTCGTCGGCGATCGAGAGCACGATGTCGTCATTGTCGGTTTTCAGCTCGACATGGATCGGACCGGCGCAATCCGGATAGGCGTATTTGACCGCGTTCATGACCAGCTCGTTGACGACGATGCCGATCGCGACCGCGCGGTCCGGATCGATCTCGATGGCTTCCGCCCGCAGCGTCAGCCGTGACATCCGGTTGCCCTCGGCCGAGCGGCGCAAATCGTCGAGCAGCGCGTCGAGATACTGGTTCAGCAGCACGCTCTTCAGATCATGCGAGGTGTAGAGGCGGCGGTGCACCTGCGCCACCGCGGCGACCCGGCCCATCGCATTGGTCAGCGCGGCCTTGACGTCTTCCTCCGTCGCGGTGTTGGCCTGCAAATGCAGCAGCGAGGCGATGATCTGCAGCGAGTTGCCGACGCGATGGTTGACCTCGCGCAGCAGCACCTCGCGCTCGGCGGCCAGCGCCTCGAAGCGGTCGCGCGAGGCGCGGACCTCCGCCTCGGCCTCGTCGCGCGCCTTCTGCAGC
>NZ_JBARGP010000407.1:0-9649 GCF_049798375.1 Bradyrhizobium sp. | reverse complement strand
TTGGGATTTGCATGCGCTCGGTCGGAGACCGAGCGCGGATTGAGGCGCGCTCGATCAGCTCACAACGTAACGATTGGGGTCCCACTCCTGGCGACGTGCGATCATGACGTTGAGGATGCAGATGAGCTTGCGCATGCAGGCAGTCAACGCCACCATCTTAAGCTTGCCTTTGGCAAGCAAGCGCTCGTAGTAGGCCTTCAGCACAGGATTGTGCTGCGTGACGGCTCCGACGCAAGGCATGTAGAGTGCATTGCGGGTTCGGCGGCGTCCGCTTTTGATGTGACGTTCGCCGCGTCGTCGGCCGCTGTCGTCGTCGTAAGGCGCGACGCCGAGCAGAGCTGCGGCAATCTTTCCGTCCACGTGACCGAGCTCCGGCATGGTCGCAATGATCACGGCGGCGCTGGTACGGGCCAGTCCCGGAACGCTTTCGATGATCTTGGCGAGTTCGGCAAAGTGTGGCGTTGCCTCGATCAGATCGGAGATCTCGACGTCCAGCTTGTCCATGGCAAGACGCATCGTCGTCAAGATCCGGGAATGCTGCCGCCGAACCGCCTTCGGCAGCTTATGCTCGCCCTGGTTCTGCAGTTGGATTTGCATGTCCTGCAGGGTCTGGCGACCATTCACCATCTGATGGAGCTTCTCCCGCGTCGCGTCGTAAGGCTGGCCCGAGGCCTCGTTGAAGACCTCGGCAAACCAGGCGATCGTATCGGCATCGATCGGATCGTTCTTTGCACGCCTCGCAGCGGACCGAGCAAAGTCACGTACCCGCTTTGGGTCGACGATCCGAACTTCGACCTTGGCGGCGCGGGATGCCTTGGCCCACGCGCGCTCATAGCCGCCGCTTGCTTCCATCACCACCTTGCCGACCTTGTGCCGGTGCAGCCAGGATTTGAACTCACGACGACCGTCTTCCGTGCTTGCAAACATGCACCTAAGCGACAGCGAACGAATGCAAGCGTCGACCTTGTCCTTGGCGACATCAATACCCGCGACAACGAGTTCATTCTGTGCCATCATCCAGCTCCCTTCCTTGCTCGTCCGGGCTCGAAGCCCATGCAACTGTTCGGGTTGAAGGAAGACACCGGATCTGTCCCACGCTCCCCGTCAGGCTCTTAGGCCTTTGAGCACGTTCGGGCTCAGATCCAGCGACGGGCGGTTTTGCGAGGACCGCCCGTTCGCGCATTCTGGCAGATTTTGCGGACACAAGAGCGCGTATAAGCCGTAAAGCCATCGCGCAGGGAAGGCCGGGATGTCTTGGCCGAACCTGTGGTAACCGCCGCGTGCATTTTCTTTCGCACGCGGGCCATGGGAGAGGCGAGCTCCCGGCCTTCCCTGCGCCCTCTCGATGGAGAGGGCCGATTTGAACAGCATGACTCGGACAGATCGTGTCGCGAGAACGAAAAGCCATGACGCCGTCATTGCGAGGAGCCCACCGGGTCTCGCCTCCGGCGAGCCTGATGACAGGCTCCGGCGACGACGTCTCCGCCGAAGCCCAAAGGGCGAAGGCGGAAGCAATCCAGAATCCTTTATGCGGCTCTGGCTTGCTTCGCTGCGCTCGCAATGAGGACCCTTGGGTCGCCTAAATGGGCGAAGCGCCCAATGACCACTGCTACCGCAGTAACCACCTCGCCCTTGACCCCGGCCAGCCGCCATGGTCTTTAATCGGCCATGCGCACCGCGAACCGCCCAGCACAGCTCTGGTGGCCCACCTGGTAACAGGTGGCCGGCGCGATTTTTATTCCATCCAATCGCCAGAGGCCGCCACGCAGCGGCGGCCGTCTTGTGTGTCCTGTGTGGTGTTCCCTCGGCAAGTTTCGTAAGAGGAGCCCAAGAGGACCCCATGAACAGGACAGCCTTCGCACTCCCGGCGCACAGCGAGTACCGCACCCGCGGCGGCCTTGCGATCACCCGCGCGGTCGAGCAGTTCACCGGTAACGCCAAGCGGCTCGACGATTTGATCGATCTTTTGGACCGCCGTCGCGGCGTGGTGCTGTCCTCCGGCACCACGGTGCCCGGCCGCTACGAGAGTTTCGACCTCGGCTTTGCCGATCCGCCGCTGGTGCTGGAAACCAGGGGCACCGACTTCGCCCTGCAGGCGCTGAACAGGCGCGGCGAGGTGCTGATCGACTTTCTTGGCGCCACCCTGCGAGAGCCCTCGGTGGTTATCACCCAGCATACGCCGGCGCGGCTTGCCGGCCACATCGTCCGCGGTGAAGCCCCGGTCGAGGAGGACCAGCGCACACGCCGCGCCAGCGTGATTTCGCTGGTGCGCGCGCTGATCGCCACCTTCTCCGCCAATGAGGACCCGCTGCTCGGCCTGTTCGGCGCCTTCGCCTACGACCTCGTGTTCCAGTTCGAAGATCTAAAGCAGAAGCGCGCGCGGGCCGACGACCAGCGCGACATCGTGCTCTATGTGCCGGATCGGCTGCTCGCCTATGACCGCGCCACCGGCCGCGGCGTGATCCTCACCTATGACTTTGCCTGGAACGGTGAGTCGACTGCGGGCCTGCCGGGCGACACCGGCGAGAGCATCTATCTGAAGGAGCCGCGGCAGGGCTTTGCCGACCACGCGCCCGGCGAATATCAGGCGACGGTCGAGACCGCGCGCGCGGCGTTCGCGCGCGGCGACCTGTTCGAGGCGGTGCCCGGCCAGCTCTTTGCCGAGCCCTGCGAGCGCTCGCCGGCCGAAGTGTTTCAGCGTCTCTGCCGCATCAACCCGTCGCCCTATGGCGCGCTGATGAATCTCGGCGATGGCGAATTCCTGGTCTCGGCCTCGCCGGAAATGTTCGTGCGCTCTGACGGCCGTCGGGTCGAGACTTGTCCGATCTCCGGCACCATCGCGCGCGGCCGCGACGCGATCGGCGATGCCGAGCAGATCCGCCAGCTCTTGAACTCGGAGAAGGACGAGTTCGAGCTCAACATGTGCACCGACGTCGATCGCAACGACAAGGCGCGCATCTGTGTGCCCGGCACCATCAAGGTGCTGGCCCGCCGGCAGATCGAGACCTACTCGAAGCTGTTTCACACCGTCGATCACGTCGAGGGCATGCTGCGCCCTGGCTTCGATGCGCTCGACGCCTTCCTGACGCATGCCTGGGCGGTGACGGTAACAGGCGCGCCGAAATTGTGGGCGATGCAGTTCGTCGAGGACCACGAGCGCTCGCCGCGGCGTTGGTATGCCGGCGCCATCGGCGCGGTCAATTTCGATGGCTCGATCAACACCGGGCTGACGATCCGCACCATCCGCATGAAGGATGGCCTGGCCGAGGTGCGGGTCGGCGCCACCTGTCTGTTCGACTCGGACGCCGCCGCCGAGGACCGCGAATGCCAGGTCAAGGCCGCCGCCCTGTTCCAGGCGTTGCGCGGCGATCCGCCGAAGCCTTTGTCCTCGATCGCGCCTGATGCCACCGGCTCGGGCAAGGACGTGCTGCTGATCGACCACGACGATTCGTTCGTGCACATGCTGGCGGACTATTTCCGCCAGGTTGGCGCCAATGTCACCGTGGTCCGCCACGTGCATGCGCTGAAGATGCTGGACGCGCGGCGCTGGGATCTCCTGGTGCTGTCGCCGGGACCCGGCCGGCCGGAGGATTTCAAGATCGCCACCACCATCGACAGCGCGCTGGAGAAGAAGCTGCCGATCTTCGGCGTCTGCCTCGGCCTGCAGGCGATGGGCGAATATTTCGGCGGCAGGCTGGGCCAGCTCGGTCAGCCGGCGCATGGGCGGCCGTCGCGGGTCGCGGTGCGGGGCGGCCGGCTGATGCACGGGCTGCCGAACGAGATCGTGATCGGCCGCTACCACTCGCTCTATGTCGAGCGCGACGGCATGCCTGATGTGCTCGATGTCACCGCGAGCACGGAGGACGGCGTCGCGATGGCCATCGAGCACAAGACGCTGCCGGTCGGCGGCGTGCAGTTTCATCCGGAATCGCTGATGTCGCTCGGCGACGCCGTGGGATTGAAGATCGTGGAGAATGCGTTCCGGCTCGGCGCCACAACCAACTAACTATCCTCGTCATTGCGAGGCGCCCTTGCGCCGAAGCAATCCAGCCTTGCTTTGAGAACTCTGGATTGCTTCCGCCGTCGCCCTTCGGGCTATGGCGGACACGTCGCTCCGCTCGCAATGATGGCCAACAGAGGCAATGAGAGTAAGATGACGTTCGATCTGGACATCAAGTCAACTGTCCGCACCATTCCGGACTATCCGAAACCGGGCATCCTGTTTCGTGACATCACCACCTTGCTCGCCGACGCGCGCGCCTTTCGTCGTGCCGTCGATGAGCTGGTGCATCCCTGGGCCGGCTCCAAGATCGACAAGGTCGCCGGCATCGAGGCGCGCGGCTTCATCCTGGGCGGCGCGGTGGCGCATCAATTGTCGGCCGGCTTCGTGCCGATCCGCAAGAAGGGCAAGCTGCCGCACAAGACGGTCAGCATGTCCTATACGCTGGAATACGGCACCGACGAGATGGAGATGCATGTCGATGCGGTCGCTCCCGGCGAGAAGGTGATCCTGGTCGACGACCTGATCGCGACCGGCGGCACTGCGGAAGGCGCGGTGAAGCTGTTGCGCGGCATCGGCGCCACCATCGCTGCCGCCTGCTTCATCATCGACCTGCCGGACCTCGGCGGCGCCGCCAAGCTCCGCGCCATGGACGTGCCGGTGCGCAGCCTAATGGCATTCGAGGGGCATTAGGACAGGAGTGAGCGTCGATCGCGGTGCGATGTGCCGCAAGCTCGCGCGGCGTTACCGGTGTTGCCCTCTCCCACAAGGGGAGAGGGAGTATCGGGTGTGCGGAAGCGGTTGTGACTCGAGCGAGCAGGGCTCCGGCCTGCTCACGCGCGAATCACGACCGCTGCAGAATCAGCCCGAGCTCGAGCTCCCGCAGCGTGTAGTAGTTGTGCCGGATCCACTGGTGCAGCTCGGTCGAGGAATCTCTCTCGCGCCGCAGATAGCCGGTGAAGGAGAACGAAAGTCGGTCGATATAGGTCTTGAGAAACAGCGGCAGCGCTGGAATCCGCAGCATCCGCCCCTGCTTGACCCAGTCGGGCAGGTCGTCGCGCAGCACGTGCTCGTTCTCCACCGCGATCAGATGCGAGCGGGGAATCCGGTACCGGAGCGCGTCAAAGGCGCGCAGCGAGACGCGATCGGTGTCGGCGCAGAACAGCACGACCGGAACCACGTTCCGCCGCGCGGCTTCCTTCAGGAAACCGATCTCTTCCGACATCTTGAAGAACTCCTCGAAGGAGTAGTAGCCGAGGTCGATCACCTTGGCGACGCCGTCGTCGATGATCACCCGGTCCATCAGCTGGATCTTGCCGTAGGTGCTCTCGATCTCCGACGTCTCGACCGTTTTGGGCAAATAGTCGATCAGCGACGGCTCGCGGACGGCAATGTCGAACGCGAGCGCTTCTCCGTTTTTCAGGAGCAGGAACTCGCTCAGCAGGCGCGCGAGCAGCGTCTTGCCGACCTGAGGTCGCGGCGAGCAGACGATGTAGATGGGAGTCGCGGGCATCAGACCTATATCAGGTCAAATGCGCCGCCGATAAAGCCCCCAGAGTCCCGGAGGTGCTATTTTTCCCCTGCTTGGCGCGGTGCGGCCTGCTTGGCCGAGCCGACGATGTCGGTCAGCTTGATGCGATCGAACTCGCTCCAGACATTGGCCAGCCAGTGCCGGACATAGCCGCGCAGCACGAAGGAGTAGTTGGCCGCCTCGTCATGGGGGCCCTTATTGGCGACGAATTTCAGGAACGGAACCGAGGCCACCTCGACCTGCTCATAGGCCATCTCGTTGAGCTTGGGGATGGTGAGCTCGGTGGCGTCCTTGATGCGGTTGAAGTAGGACGCGTAGGTCGATTGGTCCCACTCGAAGAAGCTGGTGTTGTTGATGAAGTTCTTCACCAGGAAGTACTTCGCACCGATCATGAAGTTCGCGGTCTCGGCGATTTCGTCGAGCGAGGCGATTGACGAGCCGAGGATGTGGAAGACCGCAAAGGTGATCTGGCCGGAGCGGGCGGCGTCGAGGAAGCCGATGTCGCGCAGCGCGGCGAGCGTCGGCGACATCAGGCCGGCGCGGACGTCGATCACGGTGACCGAGGGCGCCACCGCGCTCAAGGTGTCGAAGATCTTCATCTGGTCCGGCGTCGAGTTGATGTCGACGATCTCGGTAATCTCGGGATGGAAGCGCTTCAGGGTGCCGCGCGGATGCTCGGTGTCGAATGCCCGGGTCCGAACGTTATTGGCGCTGAAATAATCGAGCAGCGTGCGCGAGACCGTCGTCTTGCCGACCCCGCCCTTGTCTGCGCCCACCACAACCACTGCCGGTTTCGCCATGGAATGTCCCTGAAAGAGTGGCCGGCCAAGCCGGCGAATGCATCACGCAGTCGGCGCGAACATATGGCAGAAACAGGGGAGAATTGAAATTCATTGACGCACTGCACTCGGGAAATTTTACCGCCCTGCCTGCGATTGCAGGGGATTCAAGGCGTTCCAGCAAGGGAGGTCGCCGATGGGCTTCACCAGGGCTGACGGAGGTCGACCTCGGGATCGATGGAGCCGTCCGAATCAGCCGCGCGATGGGTGGAACCTTGAGTGACCTGCAGACCAGCCGAACGCATCGGGCGGCGGGTCGGTCCCATGGCCCTGCGGTGCGGCAGCGGCCGATCTCGATTGGGAACTGCCCCACGTTCCAGATCGCAGCGGTGGTGGCCGGCCGGTGCCGTTCAGAGCGGTCGAAGCCCGAATATGGCCGCAGAAATCCGCAGCCGCGCCGCCTCAATAGGGGCGGGCGACGTGCCAGAGCTGGGTGGGATCGTCACCGTTGACGTCACCTGGCGCGGCGTCCTTTTGCGAGGTGTAGAGCGGGCGATAGCGATAGGCCCACATCTTCTTGCCGTCGTTGCGGGTGATCACCGTGTAGTCGCCGCTGGCCACTGCGTTGTCCGCCGCGGCCAGCGGCGGGCGCTTCTCGGCGCAGGCATCGTTGCAGGTCGACTTGGTGCCGCTGTCGTCGCGTTCGAAATAGTACAGCGTCATGCCGTTGCGATCGACCAGCACCGGGCCGTGCTTGCCGATCAGGGCCTTGGCCGGCGGCTCCTCTGGCTTGGGCGGAGGCGGGGGCGCCGACGATTCGTGTGCATTGGCACCTTCCGTCAACAGCAGCACGGCAGCAGCGAGCATCGCGGTCCTGAACATCCTGTTCCCCATCCGGCATCTGATGCGATGCACGATGCTGAAAATGGCTTAGTTTCAGGTTGCGGCGCCGGAGGGGGAAAGGTCGACAATGGCTTGCCGCCCCCAGGCGGTGGGTGGAAATTACTGCAATCCAATACCTATTTTCGCTGAGCGCGGTATCATACGGCCGATCGGCGGCTACGTCTTGGTAACCACGCCATCACCCCAGTTCCAGCGACGCGCCGCGGCGAAGGCGGGCTTGTCGCGACGGGAAATGCTGGCGATTTGCAGCGTGCCGTCGGCGCAGCACAGCTTGGCGGTGGCGGCCACCTTGGTAATGGCGGGCTGAGCCAGCACGCGCGCGGTCGGGCGCGCGACCGGCGCGCGCGTCAGCGCGAGATAGATGAACTTCTCATCCTCGAACGGCACGTCGACACCCTTGACCTGCTTGTGCGCGCGCGAGCGGGTCAGGCGCTGGACGAAATGACACCAGTCGGGCGCGATCAACGGACAGGGCTGGTCGTGCGGGCAGGGCGCCGCGACATGCGCGCCGGCCGCGATCAGTTGCGTCCGTGCTGCGATGATGCGGGCATAGCCGGCCGGCGTCCCGGGCTCGACGATCAGGAGCGTGTCGCGCGTTTTGGCCCACAATGCATCGATGATGGTGGAGCGCTCGGCTTCGGACAATTCGTTGATGACATAGCTTGCGACCACGAAATCGGCGGGGACGGCTTTGTCGAGCGAGATGCGCGCATTGCCGAGCACATAGTCGAGGCCGCGGAGCCGATCTGTCTCGATCGCAAGGTCAAGCGCCAGCGTGCGCAGCACCGGATTGGCGTCGAGCGCGTTGAAGGATGTGAGCGAAGCAAAAGCCTCGGTCGCCGCGAAGCTCGCGGTGGCAGGTCCGGCGCCGACATCGAGCAGGGTCGTGGGTGCAAAATCCGGCCGCAGCTCCATGAGCGCGTTGAGGCAAGCTGTGACCGCGGCATAGGTCGCGGGCATCCGGACCACGGCATAGGCCAGCGCATCAGCCTCAGTGGCGATCGTGCTGGACGTGCCGCCGCCGCGATAGGTCTGCGAGATGCGCGCCGCACGCTGGCCGGCATCCTGGCGCGACAGACCATGGAGCTTGGCTTCAAACGTCGCTTTTAGCGCGGCGGGGAGATCGGGAGAGATCATCGGTTGCCTCACGCGTCATTCCGGGATCGCGCAACGCGCGAGACCCGCAATCTCGAGATTCTATGGTGCGGAACTGCGCACCAGAGCTCGCTGCTTGCGCAGCGCCCCGGAATGACGGCGCAAGATCAGGCCACCTGCTGGTCAATGATCTTTACGGCCTCGTCGAGTGCGACCGACACCAGCTGCGACACGCCGCGTTCGGCCATGGTGACGCCGAACAGCCGGTTCATGCGCGCCATTGTGATCGGATTGTGCGTGATGATGATGAAGCGGGTCTCGGTCGAGGCCTTCATCTCGTGCAAGAGGTTGCAGAAACGTTCGACGTTGTGGTCGTCGAGCGGTGCGTCGACCTCATCCAGCACGCAGATCGGCGAGGGGTTGGTCAAGAACACTGCGAAGATCAGCGCCATGGCCGTCAGCGCCTGCTCGCCGCCGGAGAGCAGCGACAGCGATTGCGGCTTCTTGCCGGGCGGCTTGGCGATGATCTCCAGGCCGGCCTCGAGCGGATCGTCGCTCTCGATCAAATGCAGCGCCGCTTCGCCGCCGCCGAACAACTCGGTGAAGAGCCGCTTGAAGTGGCTGTTGACGCTTTCGAACGAGGCCTGCAGGCGTTCGCGCGCTTCTTTGTTGAGGCTCTGGATACCCTGGCGCAGCCGCTTGATGGCTTCGACCAGGTCGTCGCGCTCGGTGGTCAGTGCGGTGTGCGCGCCTTCGACCTCGGTCAGCTCTTCCTCGGCGCGCAAATTGACGGCGCCGAGCCGCTCGCGATCGCGGCGCAGCTTGTCCAGGCTGTCCTCGATCTCGGCCAGCGGCGGCAGTTGCGTATCCGGCCCGATCTCGGCCAAGGCCGCGACGGCCTGCGGCTCGACCTCGAGCATGTCGTGGATCTCACGCTCGACATCGGCGAGCCGGCGCTTGGCGCCTTCGAGCCGCTCCTCGGCGCGGGCCGTCGCCTCGCGCGCCCGCGACAGCAGTTCCAGCGAGGCCTTGGCGGCGCGATCGGTATCGCCCATCTCGGTCTCGGCTGCGGCCAGCGTATCGGCGGCGACCTGGCGCTCGCCTTCGGCGATGCCGATCTCGTCGATCAGCGCGCTGCGCTTCTCCGCGAACACCTCCGGCGCGTTCTCGAGATCGGCGCGCTCTTCGCGCACCTCGGCGATGCGCTCTTCGATGGTCGAGATCTGCGAGCCGGCGCCATGAACGCGTCCCAGCCAGTCATTGCGCTCCTTGATGATCGCCTGCAGGCGGCGGTCGGCGAGCTCGGCCTCGCGGGCCAGTGCCTGGGCTTCGGCCCGCACC
>NZ_JBARGP010000406.1:0-9997 GCF_049798375.1 Bradyrhizobium sp. | reverse complement strand
GACCGGCGCCATATCCGCGACACCGACATGGCGCGGCTCAAGGCCGAGATTTCCAAGCCGCTCAATTTCGAGATGGCCGCGACCGACGAGATGGTGGGTATCGCGCTCGCCACCAAGCCCCACGCGGTCTGCCTGGTACCTGAGCGGCGCCAGGAGCTGACCACCGAGGGTGGCCTCGACGTGGTCGGCCAGCACAATGCGCTGGCCCCTGTGATTGCCCGGTTCAACGATGCCGGCATCCGGACCTCGCTGTTCATCGCCGCCGACCCGCGCCAGATCGAGATGGCGGCCAAGCTGCGCGCCCCCGTGATCGAGATCCACACCGGCGCCTGGTGCGACGCCATCACTGATGGCGACACCGCCAAGGCCGCCGCCGAGTGGCAGCGCATCGTGCAGGGCGCGGCGCTGGCCCGCTCGGCCGGGCTCGAGGTCCATGCCGGCCATGGGCTCGATTACGCCACCGCCGAGACCATTGCGGCACTCCCCGAGATCGTCGAGCTCAACATCGGCTACTTCATGGTCGGGGAGGCGTTGTTCGTCGGCCTGGCCGAGAGCGTGCGCGACATGCGCGCCGCGATGGATCGGGGGCGGCGCAAACTATGATTCTTGGTATCGGCTCCGATTTGATCGACATTCGCCGGGTCGCCAAGGTGATGGAGCGCCACGGCGACCGCTTTCTCAACCGCGTTTTCACCGAGGCCGAGCGCGCCAAGGCGGCGCGCCGGGCCAAGAACGAGAACATGGTGGCCGCGACCTATGCCAAGCGCTTCGCGGCCAAGGAGGCCTGCGCCAAGGCGCTGGGCACCGGGATCCGTCAGGGCGTCTGGTGGCGCGACATGGGCGTCGTCAACCTGCCGGGGGGCCGTCCGACCATGCGGCTGACCGGCGGTGCGCTGGCACGCCTGAAGGCTCTGACTCCCAGGGGATGCGAGGCCCGCATCGACGTCTCCATCACCGACGACTGGCCATTGGCACAGGCCTTCGTCATCATTTCGGCCGAGAGTGCGGGCAGTCCCTGATGCGGGCACGTCCGGATCCGGCATAAAACTAAAAATATCATTTTTATCAGTGGCTTATCAACTTTTGATGCGGCCGTTGATTGCGCCCGCGAAAACAAACGTTTAAAAGTTCGCGGATCGAGCAAGAAGCTGCAATGGGGCAAACTCGGGTTCACACACCGGGTTGGCCTCGACCACCAGAATCAGGACAGGCTCCTCTTGGAACGACCGCGGCATGGGCAGGCTGTTCGCGCGAGCGGGACAGTCTGTCGTGAGCGGGAGCTGAAGGACTCTGACGCGCCACGGGCTGCGGAGAGAGTCTAGTAGCGCAGGGGCAGGTCGGTTCGGTAGAAGCGGAATGCCAAAGGGACATTGGAAGAAGCATGAGCGTGACGTCCGGAACCAAGACTGAGAATGGCCTCGGCGAAACCGTTCGCGTCGTCATTCATGCGCTCCTGATCGCGCTCGTGATTCGGACCTTCCTGTTTCAGCCCTTCAACATCCCGTCGGGATCGATGAAGGCGACGCTTTTGGTCGGCGACTACCTATTCGTCTCGAAATATTCCTACGGCTACAGCCATTTCTCGATTCCGTTGTCGCCGCCGTTGTTTTCCGGCCGCGTTTTCGGCTCCGAGCCCAACCGCGGCGATGTCGTCGTGTTTCGGCTGCCGAAGGACACCGATATCGACTACATCAAGCGCGTGATCGGGCTGCCCGGTGACCGCATCCAGATGAAGGACGGGCTGCTCTACATCAACGACACGCCGGTGCAGCGCGAGCGGCTCAGCGACTTCGTCGGTGAGGATCCCTGCGGCGCCGCCGATTCGACCGCGCGGGTGAAGCGTTGGAAGGAGACGCTGCCGAATGGCGTCAGTTACGAGACGCTCGATTGCGTCGACCATGGCTTTTACGACGACACCAATGTCTACACGGTGCCGCCGGGACATTTCTTCATGATGGGTGACAACCGTGACAACTCGACCGACAGCCGCGTGCTGTCGGCTGTGGGCTATGTCCCGCTCGAGAACATCGTCGGCCGCGCCCAGATGATCTTTTTCTCCATTGCCGAAGGTGAGCATG
This sequence comes from Bradyrhizobium sp., assembly GCF_049798375.1. GTDB lineage: Bacteria > Pseudomonadota > Alphaproteobacteria > Rhizobiales > Xanthobacteraceae > Bradyrhizobium. Next base: position 7,919 of record NZ_JBARGP010000406.1, on the reverse strand, counting down.
CCTGGGCGTTCTGGCACTGGCCGGGTTCGGTGCGCTGGAACAGGCTGTTCAAAATCGTGCGATGATCGACGATACGACCGACATCCAGACCACACAGGCGGCGACCGCCCCCAACCCTGACGCCCCGGGCTCTGACGCTGCAACGTCCGAGCCGGCGTCCGGCGATGCCGGGCAGCCGGTCGCGAAGAAGCGCAGCCGCAGCAGCGCCAAGGGCAAGGCGAAGGGGGCGGAGAAAGCCGGCGAGAAGGCGGCGACCGCGGCGATCGAGGCGCGCATCGGCCACGGCTTCGCCGATCCCTCGCTGCTGGCCACGGCGTTCACCCATGTCTCGGCGCTGAAGTCGAGCAAGAAGCGCGGTGACAGCTACCAGCGGCTGGAGTTTCTCGGCGACCACGTGCTCGGCCTGATCGTCTCCGACATGCTCTACCGCGCCTTTCCGAGCGCCGACGAGGGCGAACTGTCGAAGCGGCTCGCCGACCTCGTGCGCAAGGAAAGCTGCGCCGATGTGGCGAAGTCGCTCGGCCTGCTCGAAGACATTAAACTCGGCGCGGTCGGGGCGGGCGCGGGTGCGCGGTTGCGCAAGTCCGTGCTCGGCGACGTCTGCGAGGCCGTGATCGGCGCCATCTTCCTCGACGGCGGCTATCAGGCTGCGGTCGGCTTCGTCGAACGCAACTGGACTGAGCGGATGCGAAAGCCCCGCCGCCCGCTGCGTGATCCCAAGACGGTGCTGCAGGAATGGGCTCAGGGCAAAGGCCTGCCGACGCCGGTTTACCGCGAGGTCGAACGCACCGGCCCGCATCACGATCCGCAATTCCGTGTCGCCGTCGACCTGCCGGGCCTCGATCCGGCCGAGGGCATCGGCGGCTCCAAACGCGCGGCCGAGAAGGTCGCAGCATCAGTCATGATCGAACGTGAAGGCGTCAGTGGCGGCAGCAATGACGGATGAGTCCCAGGCCACGCCAGTGCCGGCAGAAACCCGCTGCGGCTTCGTCGCGCTGATCGGGGCGCCGAATGTCGGCAAGTCGACGCTGGTCAACGCGCTGGTCGGCTCCAAGGTCACCATCGTCTCGCGCAAGGTGCAGACCACGCGTGCGCTGATCCGCGGCATCGTCATCGAGGGCGCCTCGCAGATCATTCTGGTCGACACGCCCGGCATCTTCGCGCCCAAGCGGCGGCTCGACCGCGCCATGGTCACGACCGCCTGGAGCGGGGCGCATGATGCCGATCTGGTCTGCGTGCTGCTCGATGCTCAGAAGGGCATCGATGCCGAGGCCGAGGCGATCCTGAGCAAGGCGGCCGGTGTCGCGCATGAGAAGATCCTGGTCGTCAACAAGGTCGATCTGGTGCCGCGCGAGAAGCTGCTGGCGTTGGTTGCCGATGCCAACGAGCGGCTGGCGTTTTCGCGCACCTTCATGATCTCGGCGCTGTCGAATGACGGCGTCGACGATGTGCGCCGCGCCCTGGCTGCGATGGTGCCGCCGGGACCGTTCCATTATCCCGAGGACCAGATGTCGGACGCGCCGCTGCGGCAGCTCGCGGCCGAGATCACCCGCGAGAAGATCTACGGGCACCTGCACCAGGAGCTGCCGTACCAGTCGACCGTCGAGACCGACAGCTGGACCGAGCGCAAGGACGGCTCGATCCGTATCGAGCAGACCATCTTTGTCGAGCGCGACAGTCAGCGCAAGATCGTGCTCGGCAAGGCCGGCGCCACCATCAAGTCGATCGGCGCGAAGTCGCGCGAGGAGCTTGCGGAGATCACCGGGGCAACCGTGCATCTGTTCTTGTTCGTCAAAGTGCGCGAGAACTGGGGCGACGATCCGGACCGCTACCGCGAGATGGGCCTCGAATTCCCCAAGGAATAGCAATAACAATGTCCGTGCCCAGGAACGTGTTGTGGTTCGAAGTCCTGATGTACATCTCGCTGATGCTGGATGCGATATCGGTGGCGGTGCAGGATCGCACGCCGACGCCTGAGAATCCCGACTCGGCGATTATGGCTGTGGCGATCCTGAACGGCATCGTGATTGTGGCCATGGCATTCTTCGTCTATCTGGCGGCTCATGGCCGCAAGAACTGGTCGCGCTGGGTGATTCTGGCCGTGGAGGTGCTGACGATCATCTCGCTCGCGCTGTTCCTCCGGGACAACAACATGACGCTCGATGCCGGCATCGAGATCATCGCCAGCGTCCTGGTGACGATCGGCCTGTACTACTCCTTCACCGGCGACGCGCGCGGCTGGTTCAACGCGTGACGCGGGCCGTCATTGCGAGGAGCCGAAGGCGACGAAGCGATCCAGACTTTCTTCCTGACTCTGGATTGCTTCGCTTCGCTCGCAATGACGGGTGGAGGAATCGCGGGGCGATGAAGATAGGCACACACACCGATGGAATGGACCGATGAGGGCATCGTGCTGGGCTTGCGGCGGCATGGCGAATCCTCGGCCGTCGTCGAGCTGCTGACGCGCGAGCACGGCCGCCATCTCGGCCTGGTGCGCGGCGCCAGCGGGGCGCGGATGCGGCCCGTGCTGCAGCCGGGCAATACGGTGCGGGCGGTGTGGCGCGCCCGGCTCGACGAGCATCTCGGCATGTATGCGATCGAGGGGCTGGAGCTGCGCGCCGCGAACCTGATCGCCGCCTCGCATGGCGTCTACGGCGTGACGCATCTGGCCGCCTTGGTACGGCTGCTGCCGGAGCGCGACCCGCATGGGGACATCTACGCGCAACTGGAATACGCGCTGAACGATTTCGAACAGGCCGGCGAGGCCGCGGTCCATATCATCAGGTTCGAGCTCGCGATGCTGACCGAGCTCGGCTTCGGGCTCGATCTCGGCAATTGCGCGGCAACCGGTGAGACCACCGATTTGATCTATGTCTCGCCGAAATCCGGCGGCGCGGTCTCGCGCAGCGCCGGCGAGCCATGGCGCGACCGGCTGCTGCCGCTGCCGGCCTTCCTGCGCGAGCACGATGAGCCTCCCGGCTGGTCGGACCAGGACCTCGCCGACGGCTTCCGCCTCACCGGGCTGTTTCTGCTGCGCCATGTGCTGGAGCCGCGCGGGCAGGGACATTCCGACGCGCGCGAAGGCTTCATCAACGCGGTGGCACGGATTCGGACACGGCTGGCGCAGGGCTAGCCGACGCGAAGCGTCGTTGGAAAGCAGCAAGCACAGCGCTACGCGCGTTCGAGGACGCGCTCTTCCTGCTTTCGGATTTCACATCCGGGGCATGATCTGCAGCTCGAGCAGCGCCAGCCGCTGGATCGCGGTGACATCGCGCTCGCCCTCCTTGGCAGCGCGCAGCACGGCCTCGGCGAGCAAATTGACATGGGTCGAGCTGACCGGCTCCGGCAGCGCCGCGATCGAGGCGTTGAGCGCTTTGGTCATCAGCGCGATGGTTTCCGGAGAGAATGCGGCGTCAGAGAAGTCTTTCATGGGACTTCTCCATGGGGCGCCCGCGTCCCCAGCCGATTGATCTCTTGGCCTTCGCACGCAGCGCGACAAACCGCGCCCAGACCGACGCGAACCATGGAAGTGTCAGTAGCTTCGGCTTGACGATCAGGAACAGACGTTCGACCAGCAATAAGCTTGCGGCATAGGCCGCAACGATCAGGCCGGTTCCGGTGATCCAGTGGCCCTCGCCGGCGACCGCCAGCGCGGCAAGCTTCATCGGTTCGACCAGGCAGGCCGGTACGACCAGCAACAGCAGGGACTGATAGGGTCCCAGGCTTTCGATCCACGCGCGGGCGCGTGCCGGAGGGCCGCTGCCTGCCCCCTTTGCGTTGACGTCAACGCGCGACATTCAGGTCTCATGCTTAGCGGGTTGGTAACAACGCGGTGACTACTGAGGAAGAGAACGTCCCAGGGCAGGGCTAGTTCCGGCCGTAAAAGCGCGGGGATCGGCCCGCCGGTCCGCAGTCGATCAGCGATCATGGCGAAGGGTTGTGATTCTGTAAACGTTCAACTGATTAGTCGAGTGGGCGGCGGAGCAGGCGCAGACCTCCAATCCGCGGCACCAGTTGCGGCATGCCAATCAGCGCCCGCCGACAGCGTCATGGGAGCCACCCTATCGGCGATCGAGGCCGCGGCCAGCCTTGCGCTCTCCGGCAGGTAACGTGTGTCGAGCGAGAAGGTTGAAAGCGTGGTGTGGGAATCGCTGCTTGAGCCCGGAAAGGAGCCGAGGTCGTGCGATAGCAGCCGGTTAGGATAGTCTCAATTGGGCGTGTGCCTAGGGCTGACCATCGGTTCGGCCGGCTTGCTGTTGTCAGCGATGCTCCCTAAAAATCTCGCGTCATCGTCTTTAGGAACCGGAAGATGTTCGCTTGGTTTCGCCGCAGGCCTCCGCCACCCACGAACGAGCAAGTGCGGCTGGCCGAGGCCTTGGCAACGTATCCGGCGTATGCGCCACCCGAATGAGATCCTGCTCCGCAAAATCTCGGTCAGGCCAGCAATGCCTACCGAGAGTATTTTTTTGCCAACAAGGAATCGCGACTTTACGCGCTGCGCGGGTTCTTTGCCAAATTCGATGTCAGTATGAATCTGGAAGATGCCGGGCTGATGGCGGTGTCGGGCTGGCTGCCGCAATATGCCGACCTGCTGCTCGATGATTTCAACAGCGAGGACGTTCGCGATGCATATCGGACCTTTTCACGTCCTTGGATCGGGCCGCTGAATGGGCTGAACATCATTTTCGATCTCGGCATATATTATGCCGAATGCGTTTGGCTTCGGCGAACGAAGCTGAAATGGATCGTGATGCGCGGTCCCGACATCGGAATTGTGGCCCATTCTATCTCTGGCCTTCCAGGTGGAAAATTAACTGATCCCATGCACTGGACGTATAACCATTGCAGAAACGTCTGGGTGACAAAGAAGGCAATGAAGCAGCGGCTTCCTCATCATTCTCGCGGTGCAGGGTTTTTGAGCCGCGAGGCCTTCTCTTGTAGCGTGCTCTCGGAAGCCCCGCCCGGCCGCAGGAGGCGGAAGTCTCCGCCTTCGCCCGACATGCAGGCGCGCGAATCGTGACTGCCGGCCAACCTTCGCTCGGAGGTGATTAGACGGGTCGGCGGTATGGCGAGAGGGAAATCTATTCGCTTTACCGGAAAATTCCTATTTCATTTTATCAGAAATCATGCTAGAGGTGTGCATCCTGTCCCGAAATGAGGGGCGTACGCGCGATCGTCACGATACGCGGGGCGGGGAGCGGTGGGCGTAGCGGGTCGCAGCGTGATTCATCACGTGGACGAACGATCCGGTACGCACGGTCAAGTCGTGTGGTCCTGGCGTCGCGGTGCGGGCGCTAAGTCTGCGTTGGGACGAGCATGCGGATGACGGGGGCAATAAAGCCGATCCCCGGGGAGCGCGAAGCAGCCGTGGAAACCATCGCGCAGGGAAGGCCGGGCGTTTCTCGGCTGAGCCTGTGGTTCTGCCGCGTGCTTTCTTACTGCACGCGGACCGCGGGCGCCAGCCAGCGCCCGGTCTTCCCTGCGCCCTCTGCACAAAGAGGGACATCGTAGTTGATAGCTCGGACGCGAATGCGTCGCGAGAAGGTCGGTGCATGTCTCGCGGAGATGCAATGTCGCCAACACTAACAGGTGTCATCGCCCGCGAAGGCGGGCGATCCAGTACGCCGCGGCTTCTCGATCAATCAGGGCTGTCTCTGGATACTGGGTCCCCCGGTCAAGCCGGGGGACGACGTTGTGTGTGTAGTTCACCCCTTGATGAACGCCAGCAGATCTGCGTTGATCACGTCGGCATGCGTCGTTGCCATGCCGTGCGGCAGGCCCGGATAGGTCTTCAACGTGCCGTGCTTCAACAGCTTGATCCCGATGCGCGCGGAATCGTCGATCGGCACGATCTGGTCGTCCTCACCATGCATCAACAGCACCGGCACGTCGATCGCCTTGAGGTCCTCGGTGAAGTCGGTCTCCGAGAACGCCTTGATACAATCGTAATTGGCCTTGGTGCCGCCCATCATGCCCTGCCGCCACCAATTTTGGATCACACCCTGCGACACCTTCGCGCCGGCACGGTTGAAGCCATAGAACGGCCCGGTCGGGACATCGAGGAAGAATTGCGCGCGGTTGGCGGCAAGCGCCGCGCGAAAACCATCAAACACTTCGAGCGGCAGGCCACCGGGGTTGTTGTCCGACTTCACCATGATCGGCGGCACCGCGCCGATCAGCACGGCCTTGGCGACGCGGCCCTTGCCGTGAACAGCGACATAGCGGGCGACTTCGCCGCCGCCGGTGGAGTGGCCGACATGAACGGCCTCCTTGAGGTCGAGCTTGGCGGCGAGCGCGGCGACGTCAGCGGCGTAGGTGTCCATCTCGTTGCCATGTTCGGTCTGGCCGGAGCGGCCATGGCCGCGGCGGTCATGGGCGATGACGCGGAAGCCTTTGTCGAGGAAGAACAGCATCTGCGCGTCCCAGTCGTCCGCCGACAGCGGCCAGCCGTGATGGAACACGATCGGCTGACCCTTGCCCCAGTCCTTGTAGAAAATCTCGGTGCCGTCGGATGTCGTCACGAAGCCTGAACTCATCGGATACTTGCCTTTCTCACGGGATCGAACTTGCCGCCTTCAAGGGACGGGGTGGAATGACGACCGCGGCAGCTTCGACCGAATTGTCTGCCGCGATCAGGTCTCGCTTGAACGCTTTAGCTGATGTCGATGACAAGGCCACGCAATGGCGCCCGCCGCTGGCCTTGCAAGACCGGCCGGCTCGACAGCAACCGGCGTGCGGCGCAATTTGCGCCGGAGTGATTCGCGGGGCGTGGCTGCCGCAAAAGAAACGCCTGCGAATCGCCGCACCCAGGCCCGTGCGCAGCATGCCGGTATGTCACTGCGGCCGCACGAGATTTGCACCACGCCGCCCGATCGCATAAAGCGTGGTCCAAAGCTGATCCAGGACATCGATTTTTTACGACCTAACCCGCTGAAAGCGCGAAGCTAATGGGCAAAGCCACACCGCCGCCGGAACCGGCTGAAATTCACGAGGTCGCACTGCGCGACGCGCTGGAAGAGCGCTATCTCGCCTATGCGCTCTCGACCATCATGCACCGCGCGCTGCCCGACGCGCGCGACGGCCTCAAGCCCGTGCACCGGCGCATCCTCTACGGCATGCGGCTGCTGCGGCTCGATCCCGGCACCGCCTTCAAGAAGTCGGCCAAGATCGTCGGCGACGTGATGGGCTCGTTCCATCCGCATGGCGACCAGGCGATCTACGACGCCATGGTGCGGCTCGCGCAGGATTTCTCCTCGCGCTATCCGCTGGTCGACGGCCAGGGCAATTTCGGCAATATCGACGGCGATAACGCCGCCGCCTATCGCTACACCGAAGCCCGCATGACCGATGTCGCGCGGCTCCTGCTCGATGGCATCGACGAGGACGGCGTCGAGTTTCGCCCGAACTATGACGGCCAGACCAAGGAGCCGGCGGTGCTGCCCGGTGGCTTTCCGAACCTGCTCGCCAATGGTGCGCAGGGCATCGCCGTGGGCATGGCAACCTCGATCCCGCCGCACAACGCGGCCGAGCTCTGCGACGCCGCGCTGCATCTGATCGAGAAGCCGGACGCCAAGTCGAAGGCGCTGATGCGCTGGGTCAAGGGACCAGACTTTCCGACCGGCGGCACCGTCATCGACTCCAAGGAAGCGATCACCGACGCCTACACCACCGGCCGCGGCTCGTTCCGCGTTCGCGCCAAGTGGAGGCAGGAAGAGGGCAATCGCGGCACCTGGATCGTGGTCGTCACCGAGATCCCCTTCCTGGTGCAGAAGTCGCGGCTGATCGAGAAGATCGCCGATCTCCTGAACGAGAAGAAGCTGCCGCTGGTCGGCGACATCAGGGACGAGTCGGCCGAGGACATTCGCCTCGTCATCGAGCCGAAGTCGAAGAACGTCGATCCCGCGTTAATGATGGAATCG
>NZ_JBARGP010000405.1:0-2931 GCF_049798375.1 Bradyrhizobium sp. | reverse complement strand
GCTGCATGCCGCTCTGCCAGAAGCGCGTGACGCTCGGCGACGCCGACGGCTACTTCAAGCAGGTGATGGATCAGGCTGGGTCGTTGTCTGGCCAAGTCAGCGGCAGCGCGGCTGGCAAGACCAATTGATCGGGGCAAACTGGCCGGGACCAGCCAGTCGGGGCGGTGCCGGCATGCAGTCCGCGGCGGGCCTGAACACCCGCGGCCTGTCGCGTCATCGCCGGCAGGGTTAACATCGCGTTAAGCCTCCGGGCCATTCGGTTCCCGTGTTGGGAAACACTTCGCCAAGAAGTTTCGGCTATTTCTTCTCTGAAGTTGATAGCCACGCACTGGATGAGCCCGATGTCTTCGTCAGTCTTCTCGCGCACATCGTTTCGCGAGCTGCTACGCCGCTTCCGGCGCAATCGCCGGGCGTCCGCCGCGTTGGAATTTGCGCTGGTCGCGCCGGTCTTCTTCGCGCTGCTGTTCGCGATCATCGAGACCGCATTGATGTTCTTCGCAAACCAGGTGCTGGAGACCGTCACGCAGGATTCGGCGCGCATGATCTTCACCGGACAGGCGCAGCAGGCCTCTACCACCCAGGCGCAGTTCGCGACCTATGTCTGCAGCCAGATTCCGGCACTGTTCGATTGCAACAGTGTCTTTATCGACGTCGAGAGTTCGGCGTCGGCTTCGGGCGTCAACATCAACAGCTGCACCGACGCCAGCGGCAACTTCGTCAGCCCGCAATACAGTCCCGGCGGCGCCGGTGACGTCGTGGTGGTGCAGCTGTGCTACAAATGGCCGATCTTCGTGACCGGTCTCGGCTACAACATCGCGAACTTGCCGGGCAGCAAGCGGCTACTGAGAGCAAGCGCGGCCTTCAAGAACGAGCCTTACTGAGCCATGACGGGGGATCTGCCGATGCGACCGACCGCGATGATCAGGCTGCGCCGCGGCTCCTTGTATCGCCTGCTTCGCGACTGGATAGCGGATGGAAGGGGCGTTGCTGCGACTGAATTCGCTTTCATCGTGCCGCTGATGCTGGTGATGTTCTTCGGTACCGTTGAATTCTGCTCGGCGATCGCGGTGAACCGCAAGGTCACGCTGATGGCGCGCACCCTGTCGGACCTGACCTCGCAATCACCCTCGGTCGCCGACGCCGATATCGCGACCTTCTTCACGGTGACGAACAAGATCATCTGGCCTTATGCGACCGGGACGCTGAATCCTTATTTCACGTCGCCGTCGAGCGGTACTATCTCCGAACTCTATGTCGACCAGACCACGAAGCAGGCGCGCGTGATCTGGAGCAAGGGATCGGCGCCCCGCACGGCGGATACATACGTCACCACCGTTCCGAGCGCGCTTCTGGTCCCCGGCACCTACCTTATCTTCAGCGAGGTCAGCTACCAGTATGTGCCGACGGTGGGCTATGTGATGGCAAAGGCCGGCGTGACCTTGAGCGACGTCTCCTATACGCGGCCCCGGCAGTCGAGCTGCGTGCTCTACATCGCCGGCACGACTACGCCGTCATCGCCGTGTCCCACGACCTAGTCCAGACGGCTGTTTCGCGACCAGGCCGGCGTTCGGGCAAAATCTACCAGGCAAAATAAAAAGGCCGCGTCTGCACGCGGCCTTTTGTTGATTGCGCTTGGCTGTTGATCGCGCCCCGCGTGTTGCACGCCTGGGGCGGCCAGTCAGTTAGTTCGCGGCGCGGAGATTGTCGGCCGACGACTTGCCCGAGCGGCGATCAGCCACGATCTCATAGGAGATCTTCTGGCCTTCGCGCAGCGTGCCGAGGCCGGCACGCTCGACGGCGCTGATGTGCACGAACACGTCGTTGCCGCCGTCATCCGGCTGAATGAAGCCATAGCCCTTGGTCGCGTTAAACCACTTCACGGTTCCCATGCTCACGGGGGTAGTCCCTTCTCAGATATCAAATGTCGTAACCCACAGCCGTGGGTTGGTTAGATCGAATTTTTGGAAGGGTCGTCAGCGTCTGAACCGGCTGTACCGGTAATAGCTAATCTCGTCCGGCCGAAAATCGATTGCGGTGCATGTTATGGGAAATACGCTCCCAAAACAATCCTGAGCTGCGCCAGGCGCACGACTTTTTTACGCAACGGGGTTAAACGCCCCGGCGCGTTCCGTGCTGCAACATAAACCAACCGTGCAGGGCGGCCCGAACGGCCGCCCCGATTGGCTCAAACTTAACGGCGGCGGAACTGGCCGCCCCGCTGTGCTCCGCGGGGCGGTCCGCCCGGCGTGCTCGCACGTTCATCCTTGTGACGAAAGATCAGCCGGCCTTTTTCGAGGTCATACGGCGACATTTCCACTGTCACGCGGTCGCCGGCCAGCGTCTTGATGCGGTTCTTCTTCATCTTGCCCGCGGTGTAGGCAACGATTTCGTGCCCGGCATCGAGCTGCACGCGATAGCGCGCATCGGGTAGGATTTCAGTGACCAGCCCTTCGAACTGGATCAGCTCTTCCTTAGCCATGTCTCTCTCCAGATCGACTGACGTCTAGTTTGGCCGCTGGTTGCGGTTCGCCTCGTTTTTGGACCTGCCGCTATCGCGCTGCAAAAAAGCAACGCCTTGAATCGTCCCGCCCTTTCCGTCGCCTTGCGGCGATCGGCGGGGCTCCTGACGATTGCCTGGCAGAGAGTTTACCATAGCATCGGAACGTCCGCCGCGGCGAGGGCCTTTTGCGGCTTTACCCCCTTCATTTGGCCGTCCGTTCGACGTGCCGGGGCGCCCATGGCCGCCGCCGGAGCGGCCATTACCGCCGCCAGGGCGACCATGGCCGGGGCGACCATTGCGCTGCTGTTGATGCCTGTTGGAAGCGGGGGCAGGCGCTGCATCCCGCTGCTGGCCCGGCGTACGACGATCCTCGCGCGGCAACGTGATCTTGATGAGCCGTTCGATGTCGCGCAGATAGCCCATTTCCTCGC
>NZ_JBARGP010000404.1:0-8688 GCF_049798375.1 Bradyrhizobium sp. | reverse complement strand
GGCAAACCGTCCGCGCCAGATGCAGATGGGCGGCCGCCGGCGTGCCGCCCGGCAGCACGAACGAGGTCAGCGGTGCGAGATGCTCGTTGAGCGTGTCGATGTCGCGCTCGAGCCGATCGACCTGGCTCGGCACCACCCGCAGGCGCTCCGCCTTGCCCTCGCGCTCGGGCACCGCGAGGTCGGCGCCGAGATCGAACAGATCGTTCTGGATCAGGCCGAGCATCGCATCGATCTGCTGATGATCCGCAAGGTGCAGCCGTACCAGGCCGATTGCGGCGTTGGTCTCGTCCACGGTTCCGTAGGCGGCAACGCGTAGATCGTGCTTGGGGCGACGCTGGCCATTGCCGAGTGCCGTCGTGCCATCGTCACCGGTCCGGGTGTAGATGCGGTTGAGAACGACCATGCGTCTCTCCTCAGGGAATCAGCGACCTGCTGCCCAGACCGCGACCATCGTGATGACGATGGCGATGAACTGCAGCAGCACGCGCCAGCGCATCAGCTTCTGCGACAGGTTCGGCGAGCCGCCGCGCATCATGTTGACGAGGCCGAGAAACAGCACCAGCGCAACGGCAGCGACGGCGACGGGAAGGATGAATTTGCTCAACAGGGAAGCCATCGTCGCTAGATAACACCAGAGGCCGGGAAGCGCCATGCCAGATGGCGAGGGCGGCCGCGGCGATCTGGCTTTTTGCCGGAGAATATCAGATGCTGATGCGGAGCGACGTGCCATCGGCGGCACCAGTTGCGGGCAAAGGTGCAATGTGAGGCCGCTGCGCTACATCTTTCACGTCTGCCTGGACGCGTTCTACACTTTCCTCGCCGACGACGGTTGGGCGATCGCGAGCCATATCGCGCTCTCGACTCTGATGGCGCTGTTTCCGTTCCTGATCGTGCTGACCTCGCTGGCCGGCTTTCTCGGCTCCAAGGATCTCGCCGACCAGGCCGCGCTGTTGTTGCTGGACACCTGGCCGACCCAAGTTGCCAGCACGCTCTCTGGCGAGATCCACAACGTGCTGACCACGACCCGGACCGGCGTGCTGACCATCGGCGCGGTGCTGGCGCTGTATTTCGCCTCGAACGGCGTCGAGGCGCTGCGCGTGGCGCTGAACCGCGCCTATGACGTGGTCGAGCCGCGGCGCTGGTACTGGCTACGCCTGGAATCGATCGGTTACACGCTGGTCGCGGCTTTCACCGCGCTGGCAATGGCGTTCCTGATCGTGCTCGGCCCGCTCCTCATTGAATCGGTCAGGCGCTACATCCCGCTGATCGTCAACAGCAACGAGCAGCTGCTCAACATCGCCCGTTACGGCATCACCGTCACAGCGCTGATCGGCGCGCTGTTCATCCTGCACGCCTGGCTGCCGGCCGGCCGCCGCAGCTTCCTGCAGATCCTGCCCGGCATTGTCTTCACCTTCGTGGCCTCGCTGGTGTCGGGCATCGTGTTCGGCCAGTATCTGGCGCGCTTCGCCAACAACTATGTCACGATGTATGCGGGGCTCGCTTCGGTGATCATCGCGCTGGTGTTTCTGTATTTCATCGCAGCGATCTTCGTCTATGGCGGCGAGTTGAACGCCGCCATCATCAAATCTCGGCTGCCGCACGGTGTGTCGCTTCAAGCAGCGCAGTCGCTAGCGCACGCGGGGAAACGGGCTTGAGCAGGAAGGCGTCAGCGCCGGCGGCGCGCGACGGTGCCTCGTCCTCGCCACGGCCCGACACGCCGATGATCGGGATCTGGCCGTAAGGTGGGCTGAGCTTGCGGATTCGGCTGATGGTCTCGACGCCGTTGATACCGGGAAGCACCATATCCATCAGCACCGCGTCCAGTCCGCCCCGAGCGATCCGCTCCGGCGCCGCCTCGCCGCGTCCGATGAACTCGGCCTGGTGGCCGAGCTCGTTGAGGATGGTGTTCAGCACCACACGGCCGAATGGATTGTCCTCGACGCCGAGCACCCGCAATTGACGCGCCGGCACCAGCGTCACGCCATCCTCGGTATCGACCATGTCGGCGCTCGGCGCGGCCGCCTCGCTCAAGGTCACGGTCAGCGTGAAGCTGGTGCCGCCATCGACATCGGAGGCGACGGCGACGTCGCCGCCCATCGCGCGCGCGAGCTGCTTGACCGAGGACAGCCCGAGCCCGGCGCCGCCGAACCGGGAGGCGATCGAGACGTTGGCCTGGCTGAACGGCCGGAACAGACGCTTGATCTCCGGCAGGGTCAGGCCGATGCCACTATCCGACACCACGAAGGCAACGGTGACTTGGCCGCTCTTGCCCTTCCCACTCGCGCTGCGCTTGCCGCGCTTTGGCCGTCCGGCCGGCTCGACCTTGAGCGCAACGCCACCATGCTCGGTGAACTTGACGGCATTGTCGATCAGGTTCTCCAGCGCAGCGCGCAGGCGCACGGGATCGCCGACCATCAGCGACGGAAGCCGGCTGGAAATCTCCACCTCGGCCTGCAGCCCCTTGGCGGCGGCGCGTCCGGCGAGCGAGTCGCCGATGGCGCGCGCCAGCACGCGCAAGTCGAACAGGTCCTGCCGCGGCACGGTGCCGGTGGTCTCGTCCTTGGCGGCATCGACGAACAGCGTGGCGAGGCTGGAGAGATGCTCGGCCCCGGCCTTGATGGTATCGACCCAACGCCGCTCCCGCTCCCCGAGTTCGGAGGTCGCCAGGAGATCGCTGATGGCCAGAATGCCGGTGAGTGGCGTGCGAACTTCGTGGGCAAACACGGCCAATGCCGCTTCGACCACGCCAATGGCAGGGCCCCGCACCGCGGAGCCACGGGACTGCTTGCCCCGCGCCTTGGTGGTCACCTGAGGGCTACGCGCCTTCAGCAGCCTGGTCTTGGCAGCGCTCGTCTTGTCAGTGCTCGTTTTGGCATTGCTCGTCTTGGCTGGAACCGTCTTCGACGATTTTGCCTTAGGCGATTTCGCCTTTGACGATTTCACTTTGGACGCGCCTGGCTTGGCCAGCTCGGCTCGGGACCCCGTACCTCGCTTCCGAACGCGCTTCATCATGGCCCCTTTGACATGAACTCCGGAAACGAAGGGGCACTTGCATCGTCATGTCTGGTCGTGCCGCTTTCGATTGAAGCTCCCGATTAACCCGCGCTGGGGAACAAGCATGGCACGGCCGGCCCCTGGGTGTCACGACCGGCTTTGGGTTGTCCCCCTTGAAACCATGGAAGAAATGCCAGCGCGCCGAGCCAGATGGCTATATGACGCCAATGGTGCGACGGATTTTCGCCGGAGTTGCGCCCGCGGCGCGAAGCGCGCGCAATCCGACCGCCTGGCCGGATTTGGCCAGCTTGTGCCCCTCGGTGTCGCGAATCAGTCGGTGATGCCGATAGGCCGGCTCCGGCAGGCCGAGCAGGGTCTGGAGCAGCCGGTGGACGCTGGTGGCGTGGAACAGGTCCTGGCCACGGACCACCTCGGTTATCCCCTGCAGCGCGTCATCGAGCACGACCGAAAGATGATAGCTGGTGGGGGTCTCCTTGCGAGCCAGGATGACGTCGCCCCAGGCCTCCGGACGCGCCCCGACAGCGCCGCTCTTCCCGTCCGGCCCCTGCCCCAATTCGGTCCAGCCGAGATCGCCGAAGCGTGCGACCGCCGCCGCCATGTCGAGCCGCAGCGCATAGGGGACGCCGCCCGCCAGCAATTGCGCGCGCTCGGCCTGCGACAGCACCTTGGCGCATCCGGGATAGAGCGGCGCGCCGTCGGGATCCCGCGGCCAGGGCCGACCGGTCTCCGTCTCGCGTTGCGTCACCAGGCGCGCGATCTCGGCCCGGCTCTCGAAGCTCGGATAGACCAGCCCCGTCGCCGCGAGCCGCTCCAGCGCAGCGCCGTACTCGGCAAGATGCTCCGATTGCCGCCGCACCGGCTGCTCCCAGGTGATGCCGAGCCAGGCGAGATCCTGATAGATCGCCTGCTCGAAGGCGGGACGGCAGCGTGACGTATCGATGTCCTCGATGCGCAGCAGAAAGCGGCCGCCGCCGGCGCGGGCCAGATCGAAATTAAGCAGCGCCGAATAAGCGTGGCCGAGATGCAGATAGCCGTTCGGGCTCGGCGCGAAGCGGAAGACGGGGGACATTCGATCTCGTCAATACCGGACTAGCAATCGGCTGTTTCGATATGAGATGGATGCGCGGGTCAAGCCCGCGCATGACGCCAAAGAAAGCCCTGCCATGACCGAGCATCTCGACAGCCAGGCCGATCTCGACGACGCCATCCGTGCACTGGTGAGGCTGGACCCGCGGCTGCAGCAGGTGCTCGACGTCGCGGGCACGCCGAGCCTGCGGCGGCGCGAACCGGGCTTCACGGGACTCGCGCATATCGTCACCGGCCAGCAATTATCGACCGCGAGCGCAGGCGCGATCTGGGGCCGCCTCCAGGTGGCCTTCGATCCGTTCGATGCGGAGGCGGTGCGCCGCGCCCGCGCCGATCGTCTCGGCCGGCTCGGGCTGTCGGCCGCCAAGATCAAGACGCTGAAGCATATCGCGCGCGAGCTTGCCGCCGAGCGGCTGAACCTCGACGTACTCGCCAACGAGGACGCCGACGCCGCGCACAACACGCTGACCGCGCTGCCCGGGATCGGGCCGTGGACCGCGGACGTCTATCTGCTGTTCTGCCTCGGCCACGGCGACGCCTGGCCCGCAGGCGACGTCGCCATCCAGGAGGCGATCAAGGTCGGGCTCGGCCTCGCCGCACGTCCCAACGCCAAGCAGATGATGCCGATCGCCGAGTGCTGGCGCCCATTGCGTGGGGCGGCGGCGCATCTGTGGTGGACCTACTACCGCGCCTTCAAGAAGCGCGAAGGCGTGCTCGGCGCTGAAGCAACGCCGACCAAAGCGAACGCCGTTTCAAACAATGTTGTCGTTGCAAAACCATCATCATCACGGGGCAAGATCGCGGCGAGAAGCTCGCCGGGACCGGCGAGGATCCGGCCGAAATCGGCCAAGACATCGCCGAGATCGAAATCATGAGATCCATCGACTTCGTCGTCGCCCGCAACGATCTCCAACATTGCAAGACCGTCGAGACCACGCTTCCCGGTGCCGACGCATTGCCGGCAGAGACGCTGCTGATCAAGGTCGATCGTTTCGCCTTCACCGCGAACAACATTACCTACGCCCTGCTCGGCGATCAGCTCAAATACTGGCAGCTGTTTCCGGCACCCGCCGGCTTCGGCATCATTCCGGTGTGGGGATTTGGCGAGGTGATCGCCTCAAAGCATCCGCTCGTCGGCGAAGGCGAGCGACTGTTCGGCACTTTCCCGATGGCGACGCATCTGGTCATTGAAGCCAGCGATGTCTCCCAACGCGGCCTGCGCGACGCGGCGCCGCACCGGCAGGGCGTGGCAGCGGTCTACAACGCCTATGCACGCGTCGGCAGCGATGACGCCTTCGCTGGACATCGCGGCGATCAGCAGGCACTGCTGCGACCGCTGTTCATGCTCTCTTTCCTGGTCGACGATTATCTCGCCGAGAACGATGTCTTCGGTGCTGCCGCGATCATCCTCTCGTCGGCCTCCAGCAAGACCGCATTCGGGCTCGCCCACCTGCTGCACGCGCAACGCGACGGCGTCCGCGTGATCGGACTGACCTCGCCAGCGAATGCAGCCTTCGTTCGCGCCCTCGGCTGTTATGATGAGGTCGTCTCCTACGACGGAATCGAATTGCTCGACACGGCGTCGCCTTCCGTCTTCGTCGACATGGCCGGCAACGCGGAGCTGCGCGCCCGGCTGCACCGCCATCTCGGTGATCATCTGAAGCAATCCATCCGCGTCGGCATGACGCATCAGGACAGCGAGAGCGACCCAGCGAGCCTGCCGGGCGCGAAGCCTGTCTGGTTCTTCGCCCCGGACCAGATCCGCAAGCGCGCCAAGGAATGGGGGCCAGGCGGCATCGAGAGCAGGCTCGGCGCGGCTTGGCAGGGCTTTGCGCCAATGCTCGAGCGCTCGCTGACCATCGTCGAGGGACGCGGGCCTGATGTCGTGCAGCGCGTCTATCTCGATACGCTCAGTGGACGCATTCCGCCTGAGCAAGGGCACATGCTCTCGATGACGGACTAACACGCTTCCCGTGCGCCGCCGAACCGCGCTAGGCTTCGCTGATAACGACGCCGCGCGACAACACGGCCGGAGGATGCGCTTATGCTCGACAAGACGCAGGATATCGCGATCGGGGTCGCCAACTGGCTGACGGAGTTCGAGCAGGCGCTCGCCGCCGCCGACACCTCCGGCCTGCGCGCGTTGTTCCATGCCGACAGCTATTGGCGCGACGTGCTGGCGCTGAGCTGGCGCATCAAAACGTTGAACGGCCGCGACGCCATCCTGCACGACTTGCCAACCGACGTGCAGGCCGCTGCACCCTGCGGCTTTGCGCTCGCAACCGATCGCGCGCCACCACGCTGGGTGACGCGCGCCGGCACCACAAGCATCGAGGCGATCTTCAAGTTCGAAACCGCGCAGGGCCGCGGCTCCGGCATGATCCGTCTGATCCCTGATGCCGCCGATGGCGACCGGCTGAAGACCTGGACGCTGCTCACCGCGCTCGATGAGCTCAAAGGCTTTGAGGAGCCGATCGGCGCGCGGCGGCCGCGCGGCCAGGCCTATTCGCGCGATTTCCGCGGACCGAACTGGCTCGACACACGCAACGCTGCGAACGCCTATGCCGACCGCGATCCGACCGTGCTGGTGGTTGGCGGCGGCCAGGCTGGGCTTTCGATCGCGGCGCGGCTGAAGATGCTGCAGATCGACACGCTGATCGTCGATCGCGAGGCCCGGATCGGCGACAACTGGCGCAAGCGCTATCACGCACTGACCCTGCACAACCAGGTGCAGGTCAATCACATGCCCTACATGCCGTTCCCACCGAACTGGCCGGTCTACATTCCGAAGGACAAGCTCGCCAACTGGTTCGAGACCTATGTCGACGCCATGGAGCTGAACTTCTGGACCGGCACCGAGTTCGAAGGCGGCAGCTACGACGCTGCGCAGGCGCGCTGGACCGTGACGCTGCGCCGCGCCGACGGCAGCCGCCGCACCATGCATCCGCGCCACATCGTGATGGCGACGGGCGTCAGCGGCATCCCGAACCGGCCGGAGCTTCCCGGCCTCGATACGTTCAAGGGCCGGATCCTGCATTCCAGCCAATATGACGACGGCGAGGCCTGGGCCGGGAAACACGCGCTGGTGATCGGCACCGGCAATTCCGGCCACGACATCGCGCAGGATTTGCAATCCAGTGGTGCTGACGTGACCTTGGTGCAGCGCGCACCGACGCTGATCACCAATATCGAGCCGTCGGCGCAGCTCGCCTATGCGCCCTATAACGAGGGCACACTCGAGGATAACGACCTGATCGCGGCCTCGATGCCGCTCGCCCTGGCGCGGCGCAGCCACCAGCTGATCACCAAGCAGTCGAAGCAGCTCGATCAAACCTTGCTCGACGGGCTCGCGAAGATCGGCTTCAAGCTTGATTTCGGCGAGGACAACACCGGCTGGCAGTTCAAATATCTCACCCGTGGCGGCGGCTATTACTTCAACGTCGGCTGCTCGGACCTTTTGGTCAGCGGCGCGATCAAGCTGATCCAGTTCGCCGATATCGAGCGCTTCGTCGCTGCTGGCGCGCTGATGCAGGATGGCCGCACAACGGAGGCCGACCTGATCGTGCTCGCGACCGGCTACAAGCCGCAGGAGCATCTAGTGCGCAAGCTGTTCGGCGACGCCGTCGTCGCGCGCGTCGGCCCGATCTGGGGCTTTGGCGAGGAGCAGGAGCTGCGCAACATGTACACGCGCACTCGCCAACCCGGACTCACTTTCATCGCCGGCAGCCTCGCACAGTGCCGCATCAACTCGAAATACCTGGCGCTGCAAGTCAAGGCGATCGAGGAAGGGTTGCTGGCGGCCAGTTGATCGGCCCGCACGGCCGCAGCCACCGCTGCCGCAGCGGCAGCTCGATCACAATAGGTTGTCCGCTCCTGTATCCGCCGAGCTCGCGGAACCGGGCGATATGCCGCCGGTGCCCGCGGCAACGGACGATCATGGCCATCGACCGACCGCGCCGTCCGGCGGATCTGTAAAATATGCTGCACACAGGCCTGACAGCGCGGACACCTGTTTGCGAGCCACTTGCACCTGGGCGCCATTCCCTTGTCATAGCCGCCGGCGCCGCCATGGTTCTGACGCGCTTTTTGCGCAGTCTGCAGATGCGGGATAAGGTGTTCTCGGGTCTTCACAATCCCGTCACGCTGCATGTAGTATGTCACAGATGCTGCTTCGTCGCAGCCGTATGGAGGCCAGGAGCGTTACTTGAACGCACATGTCTCGCAAGGCGGTTGGCCGGTGTTGGTGCTGAATGCCGACTTCCGGCCGCTGAGTTACTATCCGCTGTCTCTCTGGTCGTGGCAGGACGCGATCAAGGCGGTGTTTCTCGATCGCGTGAATATCGTCGAATATTACGACCGGGCGATCCGAAGTCCCTCCTTCGAGATCCAGCTGCCCAGCGTCGTGTCGCTGAAATCCTTCGTCAAACCGTCGACGCATCCGGCCTTCACCCGCTTCAACGTGTTCCTGCGCGACCGCTTCGCCTGCCAATATTGCCGTTCCGGCGACGACCTGACTTTCGATCACGTCATTCCGCGCAGCAAAGGCGGCCAGACCACCTGGGAGAACGTCGTCGCCGCCTGCTCGCC
>NZ_JBARGP010000403.1:0-8396 GCF_049798375.1 Bradyrhizobium sp. | reverse complement strand
CCGGCGAAATCGTGGCAATGGTCTCACTGCCTGATTTCGATCCGAACAACCCCAAGGAAGCGCACGATCCGGACCGGATCAATCGCTTGACGACCGGCGTCTACGAGATGGGCTCGACCTTCAAGGCTTTCACCCTGGCGATGGCGCTCGACAGCGGCAAATACGACCTGAATTCGCTGTGGGACGATCGCTCAGTCCTGCACTACGGCAAGTTCACCATTCACGACGACGAACTGCAGCGCCGCTTCATCACCATGAAGGAGGTCTTTACCTATTCCTCCAACATCGGCGCGGCGCGGATCGCGCTGGCGCAAGGCGTCGATGCGCACAAGGCGTTCCTGCGCAAAATGGGCCAGCTCGATCGTTTGCGCACCGAGCTGCCCGAGAGCGCCTCGCCGATCGTGCCGAAGCACTGGGGTGACCTGAACACCATCACCATCTCTTTCGGCCATGGCATCGCAGTGGCGCCGCTGCAGGCGGTGATGGGCGTCAGCGCGCTCGCCAATGGCGGCCTGCTGATTCCGCCGACCTTCATGAGGCGCACCGAGGAAGAGGCGAGGGCGATCGCCAAGCGTGTGATCAAGCCCGAAACCTCGATCAAGATGCGGTTCCTGATGCGGCTGAACGCGGAGGTCGGCACTGCGCGCAAGGCCGACGTCAAGGGCTATTACATCGGCGGCAAGACCGGCACCGCCGAGAAGGTCGTCAACGGCCATTACGCCAAGAAGAAGGTGTTGACCGCCTTCACGGGCATCATTCCGGCCGATAATCCCAAGTATCAGATACTGATCATGCTGGATGAGCCGCAGCCGGCAAAGGACACCTTCGGGTTCATTACCTCGGGCTGGAACGCGGTGCCGACCGCGGGCGCCGTCATCAGCCGGATCGGGCCGCTGCTCGGGATCGAGCCGCGCTTCGATCTGCCGCCGGCAGAACGTCAAATTCTTGCGGCATCGCGGCTGACGCAGTAAGCCGTTCAAAGGCCTCGCCGATCTGACTCGTCCGGCGTCGGCCGGACGGGATTCAAATGCGACTTCGCGACCTCCTCGGAGATGATACCAGGCTCGAGCCGCGCGCGGACGCGGTCGAGGTGAAGGGACTTGCCGTCGACAGCCGCGCGGTCAAGCCGGGCGATCTGTTCTTCGCGCTGGCCGGCACCAAAACCGACGGCGCGCGCTTCATCCAGGCCGCAGTCGCGGCGGGCGCGGTTGCGATTGCCGGCGAGCAGCGACCTGCCGGCGATCTCCCGGTTCCATTCGTCGTGCTGTCCAATCCGCGCCGGGCGCTCGCGCTGGCGGCTGCGCGCTTCTACCCGGAGCAGCCGGCGACCATCGCCGCTGTCACAGGCACCAGCGGCAAGACCTCGGTCGCGGCCTTCACCCGTCAGATATGGCAACGGCTCGGCCATTCGTCCGCCAGCATCGGCACCATCGGCCTGGTCTCGGACAAGCGCACCGTCTACGGTTCGCTGACCACGCCGGATCCGATCGCGCTGCACCGGCAGATCGACGAGATCACGCGCGACGGCGTCTCGCATCTCGCCTTTGAAGCGTCCTCGCACGGACTGGATCAATATCGCCTCGACGGCGTGCGCGTCTCCGCGGGCGGCTTCACCAATCTCTCGCGCGACCACATGGATTATCACCCCGATGTCGCGCATTACCTCGCCGCGAAGATGCGGCTGTTTCGCGATCTGGTGCCATCAGGCGGCGCTGCCGTGATCGCGGCCGACCATGATTGTTCTGACGAGGTCATTGCCATCGCCAAAGCGCGCGGGCTGCGTCTCATCACCGTCGGCACCAATGGCGACGGTGCGGGTGAGGGCATTCGTCTGATCGATGCGACGATCGAGGGCTTTGCCCAGACGCTTCAGATCGAGCATCGCCGCCGCA
The DNA here is from genome assembly GCF_049798375.1 of Bradyrhizobium sp. GTDB lineage: Bacteria > Pseudomonadota > Alphaproteobacteria > Rhizobiales > Xanthobacteraceae > Bradyrhizobium. Next base: position 6,504 of record NZ_JBARGP010000403.1, on the reverse strand, counting down.
AGCGCGTGATCAAACTGCCGCTGGTCGGCGCGTTCCAGATCGAGAATGCGCTGGTCGCCGCAGGTCTTGCGATCGGTACCGGCAGCGACGCCGAGGCTGTCTTTGATACGCTGGGCACGCTGGAAGGCGCGAAGGGCCGGCTCGAATTGGTGGGAGAGCGCAACGGCGCGCCGATCTTCGTCGACTACGCACATAAGCCGGACGCGCTGGCAAAGGCACTGCAGGCGCTGCGTCCCTACGCGAAGCGCAGGCTGGTCGTGGTGTTCGGCGCCGGTGGCGACCGCGATGCCGGCAAGCGCCCGTTGATGGGCGCGATCGCCGCCGAGAATGCCGATCGCGTCATCGTTACCGACGACAATCCGCGCAGCGAAAATCCGATAGCGATCCGCACAGCGATTCTGGCTGCGGCCAAGGGCGCGCAGGAAATCGGCGATCGCGCACAAGCCATCCGCACCGCGATCGATGAGCTCGAAGAGGGCGACGCACTGGTCGTCGCCGGCAAGGGCCACGAGATCGGACAGATCATCGGCGACAAGGTTTTGCATTTCAGCGATCACGAAGCGATTGCGGACGCATTGGCAAAGAGGACGGCATGACGACAGCGCCCTTATGGACCGTGGCCGAAGTGGCGCGCGCGCTTGGCCTTTCCGGCGAATTCCCGGATACGCCGATCGATTTCGTCACCCAGGACAGCCGCGCGGTGAAGCCGGGCAGCCTGTTCGTCGGCTTAAGTGGCACGCCGAGCGGCGGCTTCATCTCCAGCTTTGCGTCCAGCCGGGACGGCTGGGAGTTCGCGGCCCAGGCACAGGCCGCGGGCGCGGTGGCAATGATCGTGCCGCACCGGATCGATGGAGTGACGGTGCCGCAGCTGATCGTCAAGGATACGCTGATCGACGGGTTGTGGGGCCTCGCGCGCGCGGCGCGCGCACGTTTCAGGGGACCTGTGATCGGGCTGACCGGCAGCGCCGGCAAGACCTCGACCAAGGAGTTCATCGCCGCCTATCCAGGGGCGTCCGCGAGCCCGTCGAGCTTCAATAATTTCTGGGGCGTGCCGCTGACCTTGTGCAATGCCGCCCCCGATGCCTCGGTCTGGGTGGTGGAGATGGGCATGAACCAGACAGGCGAGATCGCGCGGCTGGCCGAGCTGACGCGGCCGACGGTGGCGCTGGTCGTCAACGTGCAGCCGGTGCATCTGGAGAAGCTCGGCAGCCTGGAGGCGATCCGGCAGGAGAAGGTTTCGATCGCGCGCGGCCTGCCGGCTGATGGCACGCTGGTGCTGCCAGCGGGGATCGCGGCGGCCGAGTGGAGCGGCCGGGTGCTGCGTTTCGGCGAGGGCGCCGAGATCCACGAGACTGGTTACAGCGGACGCGGCGAGAGCTGGGATGTCAGTGCCGATATCAGCGGCCGCAAGATTGTTTTCACGCTAACCCCCGGCGCGCCGCACCGGCTGCAGAATGCGCTTGCCGCGCTGGCTGCCGTGTCCGCAGCCGGGCTCGATCCGGCGCTGTTGGCCAAAGAGCTCGGCCAGGTCGGCATCATGGCCGGCCGCGGCGTCGAGCAGAATGCAGGTGGGGTCGTGCTGATCGACGATAGTTTCAACGGCAATCCGGCCAGCATGGCCGCGGCGCTGGACAGCCTGCAGGCGCGGCCGGTCAAGGACGGACGGCGGATCGGCATCATCGGCGACATGCTCGAACTCGGCACCGAGGCCGCGACGTATCACGAGGAACTGGTCAGCCATCTCGCCGGCGTCGACGGCGTCTATTGCGTCGGTCCCCTGATGCGGCATCTGTTCGATCGGTTGCCGCCGGAGAAGAGGCTCGGCTGGCATGAGGATCCAGCGACGTTGCAGCCGGCGGACATCGCCGCGTTGCTGAAGCGCGGCGATGTGGTGGTCATCAAGGGCAGTAAGAAGATCTTTTGGGTGAACAAGTTTGTGCCGAGGCTCGCCGCCGTCTTGCAGGCGTAAATCCGCACACCGGCTCGAAATCGGGCGATATCGCGGCGCAGTAGACGATATCGCACGTCCGGCGCTGCGGGACTGATATGCCGAGCGCGAAAAGCCGCAATTGATTGCAACGATTCGCACGGTGCGTCTGATCGTGGTTAAAGGAGCGCCTCAGCACGGATTCGCGCGGGATTCGTGCCGGTCCCGGCAGGCCCGTGGCGAGGCGGCATAGGCGGATTGTATGTTTTACTGGTTGATCGAGCTGACCAACACCTTCCCGAGCCTCGGGATGTTCAAGGCGCCCCTCAACGTCTTCCGTTACATCACCTTCCGCACCGGCGGGGCGGTGGTGACCGGCGCGTTGTTCGTGTTCCTGTTTGGTCCGTGGATCATCGACCATTTGCGGTTGCGTCAGGGCAAGGGCCAGCCGATCCGCACCGACGGCCCGCAATCCCACATCGTCTCCAAGAAAGGCACGCCCACCATGGGCGGCCTGATGATCCTGTCGGGCCTGGTCGTCTCCACCGTGCTGTGGGCCAATCCGCTCAACCCTTACGTCTGGATCGTGCTGGCGGTGACCCTCGGCTTCGGTTTCGTCGGCTTCTATGATGACTACCTGAAGGTCACCAAGCAGTCGCATTCCGGCTTCGCCGGACGCGCGCGGCTTGCGCTCGAAGGGGTGATCGCGCTGGTCGCGTGCTATGCGCTGGTGCGGCTCGGCCACGATGCCACCGCGACCTCGCTCGCGATCCCCTTCTTCAAGGAGATGGTGCTCAATCTCGGCTGGTTCTTCGTGATCTTCGGCGCCTTCGTCATCGTCGGCGCCGGCAATGCGGTCAACCTGACCGACGGGCTCGACGGGCTTGCGATCGTGCCGGTGATGATCGCCGCCGCAAGCTTTGGCCTGATCGCCTATCTCGCCGGCAATCTGGTATTTTCAGACTATCTGCAGATCCATTACGTGGCCGGCACCGGTGAGCTTGCCGTGCTCTGCGGCGCGGTGCTCGGCGCGGGCTTAGGCTTCCTCTGGTTCAACGCGCCGCCGGCCTCGATCTTCATGGGCGACACCGGCTCGCTCGCGCTCGGAGGCATGCTCGGCTCGATCGCGGTCGCGGTGAAGCACGAGATCGTGCTGGCGGTGATCGGTGGCCTGTTCGTGCTCGAAGCGGTCTCAGTGATCGTGCAGGTCGTATCCTTCAAGCTCACCGGCAAGCGCGTGTTCAAGATGGCGCCGATCCACCACCATTTCGAGCAGCTCGGCTGGACCGAGCCGCAGATCGTGATCCGGTTCTGGATCATCTCGGTGATGCTCGCGCTCGCGGGACTCGCTACGCTGAAACTGCGCTGACATGATCCCCGTCAGCTCCTTCGCCGGCAAGACGGTTGCCGTGTTCGGCCTCGGCGGCTCGGGCCTCGCGAGCTGCCATGCGTTACGCGCCGGCGGCGCCGAAGTGGTCGCGGGTGATGACGGCGCGGACCGGCTCGCCGAAGCCGCCAAGGCCGGCTTCATCACCGCCGACCTGCGCACCGTATCATGGGCGAACTTTTCGGCACTGGTGCTGGCGCCCGGCGTGCCGCTGACCCATCCGGTGCCGCATTGGAGCGTGCTCAGGGCGCGCGAGGCCGGCGTCGAGGTGATCGGTGACATCGAGCTGTTCTGCCGCGAGCGCAAGCGCCACGCGCCGGATGCCCCCTTCGTCGCCATCACCGGCACCAACGGCAAGTCGACCACGACCGCGCTGATCGCGCATCTGATGAAGGTCGCCGGCTACGACACTCAGATGGGCGGCAATATCGGCACGGCAATCCTGTCGCTGGAGCCGCCCCGGATGGGCAGGGTCCACGTGATCGAGATGTCGTCCTACCAGATCGATCTGACGCCCTCGCTCGATCCGACCGTCGGCATCCTGATCAATGTCAGCGAGGACCATATCGACCGCCACGGCACGCTGGCGAACTACGCGGCGGTGAAGGAGCGGCTGGTGGCCGGCGTGCAGCCGCGAGGCGCCGCGATCGTCGGTGTCGACGATGATTTCTCTCGCGCCAGCGCCGACCGCCTGGAGCAGGCGGGCAAGCGCGTGGTGCGGATCTCCGTCAAGAACCCGCTGCCGGACGGCATCTATGTCGAGCACGAGACCATCGTGCGTGCCTCTGGCGGCGCGCGCAACGAAATCGCGCGGATCGGCGGCATCGGTTCGCTGCGCGGCCTGCACAATGCGCAGAACGCAGCCTGCGCCGCGGCCACCGCGCTCGCGCTCGGTGTCGGTGCGGACGTGCTGCAGCAGGGACTACGCAGTTTTCCGGGCCTTGCACATCGGATGGAGCAGGTCGGCCGTCGCGGCGACGTGCTGTTCGTCAACGACTCCAAGGGCACCAATGCAGATGCGGCCGCGCATGCGCTGTCGTCGTTCGCCGACATCTTCTGGATCGCCGGCGGCAAGCCCAAGGCCGGCGGCATCACCGGCCTGACGGATTATTTCCCGCGGATCCGCAAGGCCTATCTGATCGGTGAGGCCGCCGCGGAATTCGCCGGGACTCTCGGCAACACGGTGCCGCACGAGATGTCCGGCACGCTCGATGTCGCGGTCGCGCAGGCCGCGGCCGATGCGGAGGCTTCCGGGCTGACGGACGCCGTGGTGCTGCTGTCGCCGGCCTGCGCCTCGTTCGACCAGTACCGTAATTTCGAAATCCGCGGCGCCAAGTTCCGCGAGCTGGTGCAGGCGTTGCCGGGCGTCAAGCCGGTGGTGTGAGCGCTTCGCTCCACCCATCCTACGCACCGGTGCGTGCGCCGAGCGCCGGTCACATCAAAAGTGAACAACTCCCTTAACCGGCTGATAACCATCATCCGCCACCAATGGGGTTGGCCTTGTCATTGCGCGTGACCGGAGCACCGCTCCGTAATTTTCCGGATCGCGCTTGCGGTCAGAGGGACACACCATGCTCTCCCGTGAAGAACGCAATCCGCTGTCTGACTGGTGGTGGACGATCGACAAGCCGCTGGTCGGTGCCATCCTGGCGTTGATGCTGTGCGGCGTCATCCTGTCGCTCGCGGCGAGCCCGCCGGTCGCGGTCCGGATCGGGCTCGACCCGTTCCACTTCTTCAACCGCCATGTGCTGTTCCTGCTGCCATCCTTCGTCGTGCTGATCGGCGTGTCCTTCATGTCGCCGCGGCAGATCCGGCGCAGCGCGCTGATCATTTTCGCCATCTCGATCGTGCTGATTGTGCTGACGCTCGCGATCGGACCCGAGGTCAAGGGCTCGCGGCGCTGGATCACCTTGCTCGGCGTCAACATCCAGGCCTCCGAAATCGCCAAGCCGTCCTTTGTCGTGGTCGCGGCCTGGCTATTCTCGGAATCGGCGCGGCGCCCGGACATGCCGGCGACCTCGATGGCGCTGGTCCTGCTGCTGGTGATGATCTCGCTGTTGGTCATGGAGCCCGACTTCGGCCAGACCATGCTGACCTCGATGGTCTGGGGCTCGCTGTTTTTCATTGCCGGCATGCGCATGGTCTGGGTGGCGGGCCTTGCGGGCGTGGCCAGTGCCGGCCTGTTCGGCGCCTATCTCCTGGTCCCGCACGTCGCGGGCCGCATCAAGCGTTTCATGAACCCGGCCTCCGGCGACACCTTCCAGGTCGATACCGCGATGGAGGCGTTCTCGAACGGCGGCTGGTTCGGGCTTGGCCCGGGCGAGGGCATCGCCAAGCGCAGCCTGCCCGACAGCCATACCGACTTCGTGTTCGCTGTCGCCGCCGAGGAATTCGGCATCATCCTGTGCTTGGCGCTGGTGGCGCTGTTTGCCTTTGTGGTGATCCGCACGCTGTCACGCGCCTACGCAACCGAGGACAGCTTCTCGCGTTTCGCGGCGTCAGGGCTTGCGATCCTGTTCGGCGTGCAGGCCGCGATCAATATCTCGGTCAATCTGCAGCTGATTCCGGCCAAGGGCATGACCCTGCCGTTCATCTCCTATGGCGGCTCCTCGATGGTCTCTCTCGCCTACGGCGTCGGCATGATGCTGGCGCTGACCCGTCTGCGGCCCCGCACTGAGATCGAGGCCACCGATGCCGCGGCCGGCGCGCAGCAAAGCTACGCCTGAACTGGGCTAATGACGAACGGGCCGCGCTCGGTTATGTGAGGGCATGACGACTGCGCCCCTCATCCTTCTCGCGGCCGGCGGCACCGGCGGCCACCTATTTCCCGCCGAGGCGCTCGGTGTCGAGCTGATCAAACGCGGCTTCCGTGTCCGCCTCGTCACCGACGCCCGCGCGCTACGCTATAGCGGTCTGTTCTCCAACGACATGATCGACGTGGTGCCGAGCGAAACCGTCCGCGGCCGCTCGCCGATCGCGCTCGCCCGCACCGCCTCGATGCTCGCCTTCGGCACGCTCGCCGCCTTCAACCTGATGCGTCGCCTGAAGCCCGCCGCCGTGGTCGGCTTCGGCGGCTATCCGACCGTGCCGCCGTTGCTCGCGGCGCGCCTCGCCGGCGTGCCCGGCATCATCCACGACGCCAACGCCGTGCTCGGCCGCGCCAATCGCTTGCTGTCGCGCCATGTCAAGG
>NZ_JBARGP010000402.1:0-9671 GCF_049798375.1 Bradyrhizobium sp. | reverse complement strand
AGTATTACCACACCGCGTACATCCGAATTTCACCTTCACTTCGCCACTGTTATGCCTGGATACGAATCGCTGTTTTGCGAATAGGAGACGGAAGATGACGCAGGTCTATTTCCACTGCTCCAATGCCAACGAGATCCTGATCGACCGCCGCGGCGCGGCCGTCACCAATCTCGCCGAGGCGCGCGATCACGCCGCGCGCGTGATGCGGTCGCTGATTTCAGCCCAGACGACCGACGACTGGCGCGAATGGGTGCTGCATATCGCCGACGATCTCGGCGACGAGATCTTTGCGCTGCCCTTCGCCGACGCGTTGGGCCGGATGCAATAAGCGTTCGCTGCGCGCAAGGCTTGGCCGGGCTAGCCGCAAATCGCCTACTCCGCGAGCACCTTCTTCAGCCATACCCGCAGCGCGACGATGGCGGGATCGTCCCAGCGCTCCTTCAGCGCCACCAGCTGGTATGATTCGAGATAGATCACCGACGGGATCACCTCGACCAGCGCGCCGCTGCGCAGATCGTCGCCGACCAGCACTTCGTTAGCGAGCGCGACGCCCTGCCCGTAACGTGCCGCTTCGATGGCGAGGTGGGCATGCCACAGCCGCTGCCCGCGCAACGGCCCCGGCTCGGCGTGGCCGGCGAGCGCAAACCAGCGCTCCCACTGCTCGCTCGACTCTTCATGGATGAGCTGTGCCTTGGCAAGCTCCGACACATCGGTGACCACCGGATAGCGCGCAAGATAGGCGGGACTTGCCACCGGAAACACCCGTGGCCGCATCAACGCCTCCGCCATCAACGGTCCCTTGGTGTCGATGGCATCGGCATAGACGATCTCGGCATCAGCCTCGCCGCGCAGCAGGTCCGGATGGGAGAGCGTCGGCTGCAGGTTGATGTCCCAGTTGCGCGGCGGCCCGGTCAGCTCGGGCAAACGCGACAGCAGCCGGCGGTTGGCGATGCCCGGAATGCACCAGATGTTCAGGGTCGGCCGCGCCGCCGGGCGGATCATCGTGACCGCGCGGGCGATGATATCGAAGGCCTGTGTGACCTGGGCGTGGAACATTTGCCCGGCGCTGGTCAGCGCGATGCCGCGGCCCTCGGCGCGCACCAGGGCCACGCCCAGGGCGCGCTGCAAATTCTGCAGATGGCGCGACACCACGGTGTGGCTGACCGCGAGCTCGTCGCCGGCCGCGCGCACACTGCCCGTGCGCCCGACCGCCTCGAAGGCGCGCAACGCGATGAGAGAAGGCAGTCGTGATCTGGTCATTGCTCGCTACAAGCTTGAACGCAACTGACGACAGCGGCAACATCTTCGCCACACCGCGCGACCCGCCGGGACAGCCGATGCGACGACATGGCCGCATGCCGCAGACACATGTCGACACGCGCCGATCCTTGTCCGGGACATCCGATCGGGCAATAAATGAAGGTGCTGCTTTGCGCTTGAATGCTCTTAGCGCCACGCGCGGCGCAATGCCAGAATAGATCGTATGAGAGTGAATCCGAGCTGACCAGATACCAGCAAACTTCGGTGCATCATTAACCATGCAGGCGACGACATGACGCAGGACGGCGGCGATTGGAGTCCTCATAGCGCGCATTGGGGCGCATTTTCGGCGCGCTGGGACGGCAACGCGCTCGAGGTGAAGCCTTATCATACCGATCCCGCGCCCTCGCCGATCCTGGATAATTTCCGGACCGCGCTTAGGCACCGCGCGCGCGTGTTGCGGCCGATGGTCCGCAAATCCTGGCTGAACAAGTCGCGGCATCCGCGCAGTTTCGACAGCCCGTTCGTTGCGCTGCCCTGGGACGAGGCGCTCGACCTGCTCGCGGCCGAGCTGTCACGCGTGCGCGACCAGCACGGCGCGGCTTCCGTCTATGGCGGCTCCTATGGCTGGGCCAGCGCCGGCCGCTTCCATCACGCGCAGAGCCAGCTCCACCGCTTCCTCAACGTCGCGCTCGGCGGCTATGTGCGCTCGGTCAACAGCTACAGCGCCGGCGCCTCGGCGGTGATCCTGCCGCATGTGATGGGCAATTTCGAAGGCATCTCCCGCCACAACGTCACCTGGGAACAGATCGCCGAACACACGGATCTCGTGCTCGCCTTCGGCGGCATGGCGGTGAAGAACGCCGATGTCGCCTCGGGCGGCATCAGCCGTCACATCGAGCGTGATGCGATGGCGCGTGCGGCGGCGCGCGGCGCCTGCTTCACTTGCATCAGCCCGTTGCGCGACGATCTGCCCGAGCAGGCCGCGGCTAGCTGGCTGCCGCTCAAGGTCGGCACCGACGTGGCGCTGATGCTCGCCCTCGCGCATACCTTGCTGCTCGAGAAGCTGCACGATGCGGATTTCATTGCCCGCTACACCACCGGCTTCGAGCGCTTCGAACGCTATCTGCTCGGCCGCGACGACAGCACGCCCAAGGACGCGCGCTGGGCCGCTGACATCACCGGCATCCCGGCTGACACAATCCGCGGTCTCGCCCGCCGCATGCCGCGCGGGCGCACCCTGATCACGGTGTCGCATTCGCTGCAGCGGGCGCAATATGGCGAGCAGCCGGTGTGGATGGGCGCGGTGCTCGCTGCCATGCTCGGCCAGATCGGCCTACCAGGCGGCGGCTATCATTATGCACTGGGCGCGCTCGGCCATACCGGACGGCGCGTCAATGCAGTGCCGAGCCCGACCCTGCCGCAGGGGCGCAACGCCCTCAGCGATTTCATTCCGGTGGCGCGAGTCGCCGACATGCTGCTCGATCCCGGCGGATCGTACGACTACAACGGCAAGACGCGGCGCTATCCCGATATCAAGCTGGTCTATTGGGCCGGCGGCAATCCGTTCCACCATCACCAGGACATCAATCGTCTCCGGCGCGCTTTCCAGATGCCGGAGACCATCGTGGTGCATGAGAGCGCCTGGACGCCGATGGCCAAATTCGCCGACATCGTGCTACCGGCGACGATGACGTTGGAGCGCGATGACATCGGCGCCGCCGGTACCGACCCCTTGCTGGTGGCGATGCGCAAGGTCGTGGAGCCGATCGGCGAAGGGCGCGACGATTACACCATCCTCGCCGGCTTGGCCGAGCGCATGGGCGCCGGCGAGCCGTTCACCGAGGGCCGCGATGCCAGGCAGTGGCTGGCGCATCTCTATGAGCCGACGCGCGCGGCGCTCGCGGCCGCCGGCTGGGATGCGCCTGATTTCGAGACGTTCTGGGCGCGCGGTGAGCTGCCTTTGCCCTCCGGTCCCGACGATGGCGGCTTCCTGCGCGCCTTCCGTGCCGATCCTGATAGCCACAGGCTGGCAACGCCGAGCGGCAAGATCGAGATCTTCTCCGAGACCATCGCCGGGTTCGGCTACGATGATTGCCAGGGGCATCCGGCCTTCATGCCGAGCACGGAAGCCACGAGCGCACGCCATCCGCTGACCCTCATCGCCAACCAGCCGGCGACGCGGCTGCACAGCCAACTCGATTTCGGCAGCCACAGCCAGGCCAGCAAGGTGGCAGGTCGCGAGGTCGTGCGGCTCAATCCGCAAGACGCAGCCATGCGCGGCATCAAGGACGGCGACGTCGTGCGCCTGTTCAACGACCGTGGCGCCTGTCTTGCCGGTGCAAAGCTTTCCGACCGCGTGATGCCGGGCGTGGTCCAGCTCTCGACCGGCGCCTGGTACGATCCGGATCCTGCCGGCGGTGATCAGCCGATCTGTATCCACGGCAATCCGAACGTGCTGACCCGCGACGTCGGAACCTCAAAGCTGGCGCAGGGCTGCTGCGGTCAGGTCACCGTGCTGGATTGCGAGAAGTACGATGGCACCCTGCTGCCGATTCGCGCCTTCGATCCACCGCAGCCCGACGTAAAGCCGTAAACGGCATGGGGAGAACTACAAGAAAGTATTAGTCACGCCGGACCACAGGCGGCGCGTTTGCCGCAAAGTTTCCATAATTCGGGTCTGAGAATTTGCACGTTTCCAGCAGGAGGAACAAGGATGCGGATTGCAAACATGATCCTCGTCAGTTCGCTGGCCGCCTTCGTCGCGACGACTGCGCCCGCACTGGCAAGGAACTCTCAAACCCAGAAGACGGCCGACGAGCAGACGAACTCGTCAGCCTGTCACGCCTATCAGCAGGCGGCGGACGGCACCTGGACCGCGCTGCCGTGCCAGGAGCATGGCGCAGCAGCGCAGACCGAGCACAGGCCGGTGGCGAGCGGCAGCAGCGACGAGCAACGCTGATATCATCGACGGCATTGCTCCGTCATTGCGAGGAACGTAAGCGACAAAGCAATCCAGACTCCTTGCGCGACTCTGGATTGCTTCGCTTCGCTCGCAATGACGGGGTGAGAGTCGAATTCAATACGGCGGCCTCTTCCGCGCATGCTGCGCCTTGGCCGCTTCCACCCACCACAGCAGGTCGTCGGCGAAGCGCGGGAAAGCGCGCTGCAGCGCCTTGCCGCCCTCGCCTATCGGTTGCCCTTCAGCCGACAGCGTCTGGCTAATCGGCCCGGACGCGATCGTGCTCGACACCACCACCATGCCCATCTCCGACAGCGTGCCATGCCAAGCCGTCGCCGCGCGCGCGCCGGAGAAGCGCCCGGCCGAATAGCTCGCAATCGCGGCCGGCCGCCAGAACCATTCCTCCAGGAAATGATCGGTCAGGTTCTTCAACCCCGGCTGGATGCCCCAATTATATTCGCCGGTGACGAAGATGAAGCCATCGGCGCTGCGGATCTTGCCGGCGAGCTCCTCCAGCTCGGCGGGCGCCTCGCCCGGCTTGTACTCCTTGTACATGCGGTCGAGCATCGGCAGATTAATCGCCTTGGCGTCGATCAGCTCGACCTCATGGCCCATCGCGCTGAGGCCATCGATGACGAACTGAGCCAGCCGAATGCCCATCCGGTCGGAGCGATAGGATCCGTAGAGGACGAGAATGCGATAGGTCATGGCGGTCTCCGATTGCGGCACCGCCCATAGAACCCATCGTCAGCGTCGGCACAAGACGATTGTGCTGCATCGCAAGGACGATCACATCAACATCATCTGCGATGGTATTCGACCTCGTCGCCGACGCATCAGCGTCGGCACAGCCCGCTCTTGAGCACCCAGCCGTCCTCGGCGCGCGTCACCGCAACGATGTCGAGATAGAGCTGCTGAGCGGCATCGCTCTTCGAGATGAAGCTGACCTCGCACAGGAACGCATTGCCGCCGCTGTCGTGGCACTTTGCGCTCACCACCAGCAGGTTCTTGTCGAGCGGCGCCTCCGCGACGTTCAAGATGGTCGGACTCACCATGGGCTCCGGCGATTCCTGGCCTGCGGTCGATCTCGCCAAGGTGCAGTTCAATCAGTCCGGCCCGCGGCAATACACCAACACGCAGGTGGTGGTGGGCGGGCCGAGCGACGCCGCTGCACTGAACCAGCAGAGCTCAGGCATTCTGAGTGCCGCGGTGCCGTCGGCGACAGCAGCGCCGGCTCCGGCCGGATGCGCTGCACTGGCCGCCGGCCGTCACCGCCGCATCTTCTTCGGCTTCTCCGACGTGACGGTGAACAACACCTTCGCGCTCGGCTATGAAGAGGTCGACCAGAACGGCCACGTGGTGCCCGGCTCGCAGAAGCCTGCGGCAGACCAGCTCGCCCAATTCGATCCGGCGCAAGCCACGGTTTGCCTGCCGCTCGGCCCCGGCCAGACCCCGGTGCACGAGACCTGGGAGCTGGTCCAGCTTTCGACCGAGAACCACAACTTCCACATTCACCAGACCCGCTTCGCCAAGAAGGGAGCTGGCGGCACCGTCTTGCAGGACAACATGCCGCTCGGCGTGGCGACGCCGGATTCGACCATCATGGATCAGGTCAACAACAATCAGAACGGCGTCTGCACCATCGGCCAGTGGCGTTCAGGTCACTGCCAATCGACCACGCTGGTGCTGGATATCCCGTTCGCGGAGCTCGGCGAGTTCGTCTATCACTGCCACATTCTCGAGCATGAGGACGGAGGCATGATGGCGCGCATCCAGGTCGTGCCGGCTCCGCTCTGAAGCCGTCATGCTGAAAGCGCAGGGCCCGGAACATGACCTGCATTCCGGGCTCTGTCGCAGATATGATGTGAGGGCAGTCTATCGCGACCAGCCGTCGGCCGATGCCGATCGCTCGGTCGGCTTTCCGAATACGCTGCGGCAGCCCTCGCTCAGGTTGACGCGCTGGCGGCGCATGCAGGCGATGATCCGTTCCCGGTCCGGGATTTCCGACGAGCACAGCCGGAATACGTCCCCGGTGCACAGCCTGCGCTGATCGTCTTCGGTGAAAGCCTGGCTCGCGCTGGGCAGCAGCGTCAGGAGCGCCACCCCCGCAAGCATCGCATTGAAGTTTCGTACCGTGAACAGACCAGTCCGCATCATTCCGTCGCCCCCAAGAGTCGAATTGTCCGTCGAATATTGTCCGTCGAAGATCGTCGTTGCTCGATCGACCGCGTTGTCTGGCTGCTATTTGATCAGTCGTTCGATCAACGCCCTCGCAACGACGCCCCAAATCCCGTCTCATCGTTGCGAAGCAGTTGCCGCAGCAGAATCAAATCATGACACGTCAAGGCGCGCCTTCAAGATTCGCGCTGGTCCGTGCAGCACAATTTTGGCGCCTGTTGCATCTTGCCCGCATGCATCAGCGCAAATTGTGCAGCCGCGGCTGCATCAGCTGCGGCGCCTTAGCGCCTGATACCGCAATGCGCGGCGCGCGCGCCACGATGGGAACCGAGATGCGCCGCCAAATCGTCACGAGCCGAACGCATTGCGGCCAAGGCCCCCGCACACTCTGATCGCGTACCGAGTTAGCGTCAGGAAGGCAGGTCATGGCGTATACGATGATCGCAGAGCGGAACAATCAGAAGGTCCGCAAGCAGCGTGAGAGTGCGCTGATCGTTCTGGCCAATGCCCAGGTAATGCAGAGCGAAGGCTGGCAAGTTGTCATCCTCGACAATGACGGCAGCGATTTCCAGCCGCGCGAATTCGAAGCGACGCTGGCGGAGAGGTTCTCCTGGTACAAGGTCAAACCGGAGCCGATCGTGGCGCCCTCGGCGGACGAACCGGCCGACGAGCAACTCGAAGCCGAAGCGCTGGTCGCAGCCGAACTCGCGGCAGAGGATTTCGAAGCCCAGGAGCTGGAGGCTGAGGAGCAGGAGAGCCCGGACGGCGACCTCCGCGAGGTCGATGAATCCGATTTCGAAGAGCCCGATCTCGATGACGCCGACCTTGAAGAGGCCGCGCATGAAGACGCCGAGATGACCGAAATGGAATTCGAACGCGAGCCGGCCGAATAGTTGGCCATTCGTCGGATAAATCACCATCGAGCAAACTCGAAGGATTAGCCTCCACCGTCGTCGCGGCCGACGCCGTCCCCCGGATTGCCCGTCGGCAAACTCATGAGGCTCACCCGCTGTCGTCCGGATAGCCCGTGGGGCGAATCAGGCGATCGATTTTTGCGCGATTGCTCCGCACCGGGCGGCCCGTCATGCACGAGCGCGACCTCGAATTCGTCGCGCCAAAAAGCCAATTTGCAAAAGCCGATCAAGGCGATCGCTACCGTCAAGACGGTCGACCGAAAATAAATCTCTTTCGCTTTTTCGGAAATTGATGTTCTATCTCCCCATCCCGCTTCACCACGGAGGGGCGTTGCGCGCGATCGTCACGACACGCGAGGCGGGGATGCGGTGGACGCGAGGTGTCGGCAGCATGCTTCGCATGCCGACGAACGGCGCTTCGCGGACGTGAAATCGTGTGGTCCTGGCCTCCCGGTGCTGAGGCCAAGCTTGTTATGATGCGTCTCACGCATCCGGCAAGCGATGGGGGCAAGACAGCCGGTCCCCAAGGAGAGCGCGTATAAGCGTTAAAACCATCGCGCGGGGAATGCCGGATGATCCGGCTGAACCTGTGGTAACCGCCGCGTGCACTTCTTTTCGCACGCGGGCCATGGGTGAGGCCCTCACCCGGCATTCCCTGCGCCCTCCTTCCTTGGGAGGGTCATGATCATGGATCACTCGGACGCGAATAGCGCCGCGAGAACGCGGTGGGTTATCTGTAACGAGGCAACGATGCGACCATGCTTCCGATCGTTCATCGCCCGAAGGGGGCGATCCAGGACGCCGCGGCTCCTCGACGAATCACAACTGTCTCTGGGATGCCGGGTCGTCCGGTCCCGTCTTCGCCAAGGCTTCGACGCGGCCGCGCACTCAAGGGCGCGCCGGAGCTTTGGCGAAGGCGGCAAGCCGGGGCGACGACAGCAATGTGTGGGAATCACAGCGGGACCAAACGAGGTTTCGCATTTCGACCCGCAGCGGGCCGCCCTCATCTCACAGCAGCTTCGCGTTCACGAACAGCGTGCGCACGGCATTGGTGGCCTGGATGGCCATGATGGCATTGTCGGCGGCTGCCTGCAGCAAGGCCATGGCCTCGTCGTGCTGCGACTTGAACTCCATCCATTCCACGGAATTGAGACTGGACAGGAATTGGTAGGCCTGCCCCACAGTCGAAATCGCGGTCGGCTTACCGTTCACCTTGATGTTGAAGGTGGTGCGCAGCCGCGTTTCAGAGCTTTCGGGGTCGCTCATTATCAATGCTCCGGAAACGAGTGCTCGGATCCCCTCAAGCTCGCCGCCATAACCGATGAGATCATGGCGCTGCGAGACCCGGAATCATGGATGGCATTAGCAAATATGATTCGTGCGCGCTTTTGAATTTGGCTGGCGCAGAAAGCGGGTCGGCCCGCATGTGGAAGGAACTTCATGATCAGACAGCCGCGTTGCCACTCCGGCAAAGCGTCACTGGTCCGGCGACTTCTGCGCGGTCCGGGTGGCGACCACGGATCGGAGGCTGGACACGACGACGAGCTTCGAGACCTCGCCGTCGTCATAGGCTTTGAGGAAGCGATCGTAGTTCTTGATCGAAACGCAGCCGTTGGAATCGCCGTCCGGACCGAGCATGTAGGGGTGAGTGAGCAAGCCGACCCGGCCGAGCGCCGAGCCTTCGACCGCCGTCATGCGCAGCGCACGGACGCCGTGGAACAGCTTCTCGCGCGGCTTCAGCTCGTAGGTGGCGGGCGGGGTTGCGCCCACCATGCGCTGCGAGACATGATCGGGGTCGTCGCGCAGATCGCCCATCCCGGAATGGGCTTCGAGGCCGATGCCCGAGGGCAGATACAACATCTTGCCGGTGAGATCGTAGACGGCGGTCTGGCGGTCATAGCCGAGCGCGCCGAGATCGACGTTGGAACGGATGATGCCGGTATCGGGGCCCAGCGAGGCAAGTCTGACCGGGTGCGGCAGCAGATCGGACAGCTTCTGCAGCAGCGAGCGATCATCGCCGCGGGCGCCTGGATCGACCTGCGCCAACGACGACGGCACCAGGCTGGCTGGCAGGTTGGCGGCTACGGGACGCGGCCGCGGCAGCGGCACGCCGGGTGCCGGCATCGCCACGGTAGTGCCTTCGACCAGCGCCGGCCGGAAGTCACCGGCGCTCAGGTCGCCGGAGCCCGGATCGGGGTTGCCCATGCCTCTAACCAGGGCCGCTCGCGCATCGAGCAACTGGCGATCGAGCGCGTGGGTTGCGAAACGGTCGAGCGCCTGCACGACATCGCTCGCGGGATAGACGGTGGCGGACCGGCTCGATCCAAACCGGGCATCGAAAGTGGCGGTCGAGACCG
>NZ_JBARGP010000401.1:0-3552 GCF_049798375.1 Bradyrhizobium sp. | reverse complement strand
GCCGATGAAGGTTTCCCATGACCATTGATGAAAGGCGCAGTCCGGCGCCGAAACGCTTGCGGTGTCCTTGGTCGGGAAGGCGGAGTTGGGCTTCATAAAGTTGTTGGCCAGCCCTTCCGCCCATCCGAAGGTCGGGCAATTTCTTGCGGGCGGCGGAGGGGCTGCGTTGGCGGTGGAGCTCACGGCAACTGCAATGCTTATGGTCGCGAGTGCTGGCACGACGGCGCGTGCGAGCCGGTGGATGATCTTCACAGTCAAATCTCCTGCTTTGCCTTGCGCCAACGGCCGCGGATTGTAACCGCCGTCATGCCTGGCCAATGATTTCAGTCGGAATCGAATTCAGTCAAAAATAGTACGGTGTGAAAATGCACCTTGAAGTGATAT
The DNA here is from genome assembly GCF_049798375.1 of Bradyrhizobium sp. GTDB lineage: Bacteria > Pseudomonadota > Alphaproteobacteria > Rhizobiales > Xanthobacteraceae > Bradyrhizobium. Next base: position 3,168 of record NZ_JBARGP010000401.1, on the reverse strand, counting down.
TAGAAGATTTTGTTGGGTCGGTGGATGGACGAGGCCGAGTTGTGGCCGATCCGACACGTCGGGCAAATCACCTGCGCGATTTTATCTGCGCGGATGTGCGCTGAAGCCTTGGATGGTCGCGCGAGAAGGTGCGGCAAACAGCGAATTTCGCAAGCGACGTCAATGCGAACGCGGATATCAGGCGCTGGCGCGAAATATTTGTGTTTCGTTTTTAAAGAAATTGTGATTGGCTGACGCCATCCCGCCTCATCGAAGAGGGACGTACGCGTCGTCACGATACGTAGAGGCGGGCTGCGATGGACGTGCGAGCGACGGTGGACGACCGATGCAAGCACGGACGGTGAAGTCGTGTGGTCCTGGTCTCCCGGTGCTGAGACCAAGCGCGCGTTGCTTTTGACGAGCAGCGGCGTGACGGGGGCAATCAAGCCGGTCCCCGAGGAGATCACGTATAAGCCGTAACCCATTCGCGCAGGGAAGGCCGGGATGTCTCGGCCGAACCTGTGGTTCCTGCCCCGTGCATTTCATGCGCACGGGGGCCACGGGAGCGGCAAGCTCCCGGCCTTCCCTGCGCCCTCTCGATTTCGAGGGCAATGCTTGGCAAAGCTCGGGCGGATCTGCCGCGAGGATGCGGACGTGTGTTTTGTTGGCAGGAGTCAATGAACGATGCCACATCTGCGGTGTCATTCCCCGCGAAGGCGGGGAATCCAGTACGCCGCAGCTTCGCGGCGAAGCGGCTGCCGCCTCTGGAATACTGGATCGCCTGCCTTCAGGCGATGACAGATGAGTGTGGAATTTCCAGCGCTGTTTGAAAAGTGGATCGGAAGATATTTGCCACAAGGTCGCTGCGTAGGGTGGGCAAAGCGACGCCGTGAGGCGGCGCGTGCCCACCGTTGCGAGCGACCGGCTAGCAGCGGTAGGGTGGGCACGCTTCGCTTTACCCCACTCTACGCGTTGGAATGCGTAGGATAGGTGGAGCGAAGCGATACCCATCATGCATCTACGTTGGGATTCGATGGGTATCGCTTCGCTCCACCCATCCTACAAATTCACGGTGGACTACCACCCCTCCAGCACGATCTTGCCGCGCGACCTGTTGCTCTCGATCAGCGCGTGGGCGCGCTTGAGGTTGGCGGCGTTGATGGTGCCGTAGTTGTCGCCCAGCGTGGTCTCGATCACGCCCTTGTCGATCAGATCGGCGACGTCGTTCAGCAGGTTGTGCTGCGCGATCATGTCAGGCGTGGTGAAGGACGAGCGCGTGAACATCGACTCCCAGTGAATCGAAATCGCCTTGCCCTTGAAGGCACTCGCGGAGAATTCGGTGGGATCGTCGATCAGGCCGAATTTGCCCTGCGGCGCCATGAAGTCGATGATGTCCTTGTAGTGCTGGTCGGTATGGGTGAGGCTGGCGACCAGCCCGACCGGCGGCAGCTTCAAGGCCTCGACCTGCGCCTTCATCGGCTTGCCGTGATCGACCACCGCATGGGCGCCGAGCTTGAGGCACCAGTCGCGCGATTCCGGTCGTGTCGCGGTGGCGAGCACGGTCAGGCCGGTCAGCCGCCGGGCGAGCTGGATCAGGATCGAGCCGACGCCGCCGGCGCCGCCGGTGATCAGAAGCGTGCGCGGATCGAGGCTCTTGCCGGGGACGGCGCCGAGCCGGTCGAACAGCAGCTCCCAGGCGGTGATCGAGGTCAGGGGCAGAGCGGCGGCCTCGGCCACCGACAGGCTCTTCGGCTTGCGCCCGACAATGCGCTCGTCGACCAGATGATATTCGGCATTGGTGCCCTGGCGCAGGATCGAGCCGGCATAGAACACCTCGTCGCCGGCCTTGAACAGTGTCACCTCCGGGCCGACGGCGTCGACCACGCCGACGGCGTCATAGCCGAGGATCTTGGCCTCGCCCTCAGCCGGTGCGGCCCGCTTGCGCACCTTGGTGTCGACCGGATTGACCGACACCGCCTTGACCGCGACGCGCAGGTCGCGCGCTTTGGGCTCGGGCTTGGCAACCTCGACATCGAGCAGGGCGTCCTTGTCCTCAATTGGGAGCGACTTCTTGTAACCGACGGCTTTCATGGGGATCTCCTCAGGTGACCGGTAGCGGCTAACTGTCCTGCTGGCGCCATTTTCGCAAGTACGGTAAGAATGGGGAACTAGTCCCTGTTTGGATACTATTGGACACAACTCGGATGAAACGGCGGAATTTCGGGCGCCGGCCCGGCTGCGCGGTGGAAGCGACGCTGGACCTGATCGATGGCAAGTGGAAGGGCGTCATCCTGTACCACCTGCAGGGCGGCTGCCAGCGCTTCGGCGAGCTCCGCCGGCGGATGCCCGGCATCACCCAGCGCATGCTGACCAAGCAGCTCCGCGCACTGGAGGAGGACGGGCTGGTGATCCGCAAGGTCTATGCCGAGGTGCCGCCGCGGGTCGAATACAGCCTGTCGGAAACCGGCGAGAGCCTGCGGCCCGTGATCGATATCCTGAAGGCCTGGGGCGAAAGGCATCAGGAACGGCTGTCCTGCGCGCCCGTTGCCGAGGGTGCCGAAGCCTCCCTTCAGACCGTCTAAAGGCAGGTTGGCCCATCTCTCCCGCCGGCCTATATCAGGGGCCCGCGCCCTCCAGGAATTTTACGCATGACGTTGATTCGCTTTCTGACCGTGCTGCTCCTGTCGGCTTTGGCCGCCTCTCCCTCGCTGGCCCAAGCCCAGGATCGGCGGGTGCCGACCTCGCAGGCCGAGCTGCGGCTGTCCTATGCGCCGATCGTGCAGCGCGTTCAGCCCGCGGTGGTCAATGTCTATGCCGCCAAGGTGGTGCAGAACCACAACCCGTTCATGGACGACCCGATCTTCCGCCGCTTCTTCGGCTTGCAGGGCGGACCGCAGGAGCAGATGCAGCGCTCGCTCGGCTCCGGCGTGATGGTCGATCCCTCCGGTCTCGTCGTCACCAACGTGCATGTGATCGAGGGCGCCGACGAAGTGAAGGTGTCGCTGTCGGACAAACGCGAGTTCGAGGCCGAGGTCGTGCTCAAGGACAGCCGCAGCGATCTCGCGGTGCTGAAGCTGAAGAACGTGCATGAGCAGTTTCCGACGCTGGACCTCGCCAACTCCGATGAGCTGATGGTCGGCGACGTCGTGCTTGCGATCGGCAACCCCTTCGGTGTCGGCCAGACCGTGA
>NZ_JBARGP010000400.1:0-11423 GCF_049798375.1 Bradyrhizobium sp. | reverse complement strand
GCGAGCTGGACCTCCTCGGGCAGCGAGGTCGAGATGCCGTTCGGATAGACCGTGGTGTCGTCGAGGCCTTCCGGCTCCAGAAAGATCTGGTGGCCGTCGCGGTCGCCGAAGCGGACGATCTTGTCCTCGACTGACGGGCAATAGCGTGGACCGGTGCTCTTGATCTGTCCGGAGTACATCGGCGAGCGATGCACATTGGCCCGGATGACATCATGGGTCGCCGTCGTGGTCTTGGTGATGCCGCACTGAATCTGCGGCGTGGTGATCTCTTTGGTCAGCACCGAGAACGGCTCCGGCGGATCATCACCCGGCTGCATTTCGACGGCACTCCAGTCGATCGTGGTGCCGTCGAGCCGCGGCGGCGTGCCGGTCTTGAGACGGCCGAGGGTAAAGCCGGCCGCTTCCAGCGACTTGGAAAGTCCCAGCGCCGGCGCCTCACCGGCCCGACCAGCCGGCCAGTTTTTTTCGCCGAGATGGATCAGGCCACGCAGGAACGTGCCGGTGGTGATGACGATGGCACCGGCACCGAGGTTTCGGCCATTGGCGAGTTTGAGGCCGAGGACGCGACCATCGGAAACGACCAGCTCGTCAGCCTCTGCCTCGATCACCTCGAGGTTCGCGGTTTGCCGGATCGCGGTCTGCATTGCCGCGGCATAGAGCTTGCGGTCGGCCTGGGCGCGCGGGCCGCGAACGGCTGGACCCTTACGGCGGTTGAGCATTCTGAACTGGATGCCGCCGGCATCCGCCACGCAGCCCATTAAACCGTCCAGCGCATCGACCTCGCGAACCAGATGCCCTTTGCCGAGGCCGCCGATCGCCGGATTGCAGGACATCGCGCCAATGGTCGCGAACTGGTGGGTCACCAGCGCGGTCTTGGCACCCATACGGGCCGCGGCCGCCGCGGCTTCACAACCGGCGTGGCCGCCGCCGATGACGATGACGTCGAAAGACTTTGAATGGTCGCTCATGGCTGGATTTTAGCGCGGTGCGGTGAGCACCGAAAGACGTTTCACGTGAAACAGCCGCCAAGCTCAAAAACCCCGAGCCTGCTTCATGTGAAACGACACAGTTCCGGTTCCGCCTGTTTCACATGAAACGATGATGATCCCTAAAAGTCTCGAAACCAGATGTTAAGCATACGACCAGAATTGCGGGTGCTACTTCCCGATACAGAACTCGCGAAAGATCACGTCGAGCAAATCCTCGACATCGACCCGGCCGAGCAGCTTGCCCAGCGCGAATGCCGCCACACGCAGCTCCTCGGCGGCCAGCTCTTCGCCGCGCGCGACCGCATCGATGCTCCGCCGCAGCGCGATCGCGGTCTCGTCAAGCAGCTTCCGCTGTCGCTCACGGGTGATCAGACCGGCTTCATTGGTTGCGAAATACTCGCGTGCGAACCCGACCAGGGCATTGATCAACACGGAGATCCCGTCACCCTGCTTTGCTGAGATGCGGAAGCTCGGACCGGCGGCTTCCGGATCATTGCCACGCTCGACCAGATCGATCTTGTTCCTGACGATCCAGATCGGCACCTCGCCCTGCTGATCGATCCCCAACGATCCATCCTCCGAGAGCCAGAGCACGAGATCAGCATCACCGGCCCGCGCTCGCGCTCGCCTCACGCCTTCCTGCTCGATCGGATCATCGGTATCCCTGATCCCGGCCGTGTCGATCACCATCACCGGATAGCCGTCGAGATCGAGTTGGACCTCGATGACGTCGCGCGTCGTTCCGGCATAGGGCGAGACGATCGCGACCTCGCGCCGGGCGAGCTGGTTCATCAGCGTGGATTTGCCCGCGTTCGGCGGCCCGGCGATCACGACCGTCAGGCCGTCGCGCAGCCGTTCGCTGCGGCCCCGCGCGGACAGGCTGGCCTCTATCTCTTGGAGCAGAATTTCGATGCGAGCGATCGCCGGCGCTATCAGCTCTTCCGGAACATCGCCCTCGTCGGCGAAGTCGATCCCGGCCTCGATCAGCGCCGAGGCTTCAATGATTTGGCGGCGCCAGTTGCGCGCTTTGTCCCCGAGCAGGCCGTTCAACTGGCGCAGGGCCTGCCGGCGTTGCCGATCCGTGTCGGCATGGATCAGATCGTCCAGACCCTCCGCCTCGGTGAGATCGATCTTGCCGTTCTCGAAAGCGCGCCGGGTGAACTCACCTGGCTCCGCCGCGCGGAGATCCGGCAGAGCCGAAAGGGTCGCAAAGACCGCCGCGAGCACGGCGCGACTGCCGTGGACATGCAATTCGGCGACGTTCTCGCCAGTCGCACTTGCAGGTCCGGGAAACCAAAGCACCACCGCATCATCGATCGGTTCGCCCTCGGAGTCACGAAGCAGGGCCCGGGTCGCCATGCGCGGCGTCGGCAATCTACCGGCCAGCGCCTGCAGCGCGGCTCCAGCGTGCGACCCCGATAGTCTGACGATCGCGATCGCGCTCGGCAGCCGGCCCGAGGAGAGCGCGAAGATGGTCTGGTCGTGCGGATGCATGGCCCTGAGGTGGACCCGCGCTCCTGCAAAGACAATGGATTTGCCTGAACATGCTTTATGGGTCACCGGCACCTGAGCTCGGTGCGGTCGCCCGTTAACAGCATTGGACCATGAGGCCGGCCGGACACACTATTGAAGCAACGTCCGGTCGTTCTCCTTCATCGACCCTCCCAAACAAAAAGGGCGCCCCGAAGAGCGCCCTTTGAATTTGGATGTTCTATCGGCCGATCAGGTGTTCATCGACTCGAAGAACTCCGAATTGCTCTTGGTGTTGCGGAGCTTGTCGAGCAGGAAGTCGATGCCGTCCATCGTGCCCATCGGATTGAGGATACGGCGCAGCACATACATCTTCTTGAGGTTCTGCGCGTCCGTGATGAGCTCTTCCTTACGGGTGCCGGAGCGGGCGATGTCGATCGCCGGGAAGGTCCGCTTGTCTGCGACCTTGCGGTCGAGGATGAGCTCGGAGTTACCGGTGCCCTTGAACTCTTCGAAGATGACCTCGTCCATGCGGCTGCCAGTATCGACCAGTGCGGTCGCGATGATGGTCAGCGAGCCGCCTTCCTCGATGTTGCGCGCGGCGCCGAAGAATCGCTTCGGCCGCTGCAATGCGTTAGCGTCGACACCGCCGGTCAACACCTTGCCCGATGACGGCACCACGGTGTTGTAGGCACGGCCGAGACGCGTGATCGAGTCGAGCAGGATGACGACGTCGCGGCCGTGTTCGACCAGGCGCTTGGCCTTCTCGATCACCATCTCGGCGACCTGAACGTGACGCACGGCCGGCTCGTCGAAGGTCGAGGAGACGACTTCGCCCTTCACCGAACGCTGCATGTCGGTGACTTCTTCCGGACGCTCATCGATCAGCAGAACGATGAGATAGCACTCCGGATGATTGGCCGTGATGGAATGCGCGATGTTCTGCATCAGCACGGTCTTGCCGGTGCGCGGCGGCGCCACGATCAACGCGCGCTGGCCTTTGCCGATCGGCGCCACGATGTCGATGACGCGCGACGACAGATCCTTGCGCGTCGGATCTTCGATCTCGAGCCGGAAACGTTGGTCCGGAAACAGCGGCGTCAGATTGTCGAAATTGACCTTGTGCTTGGACTTCTCGGGATCCTCGAAGTTCAGCGTGTTGACCTTGAGCAGCGCGAAATAGCGCTCGCCTTCCTTCGGGCTACGGATGTGACCTTCGATGGTGTCACCGGTGCGCAAGCCGAAACGGCGGATCTGCGACGGCGAGACATAAATGTCGTCAGGCCCGGGCAGGTAGTTGGCGTCAGGCGAACGGAGAAAGCCGAAGCCGTCGGAGAGAACCTCGACCACGCCTTCCCCGATGATGTCGGTCTCGGCGATCGCAAGCTGCTTGAGAATGGCGAACATCAGCTCCTGCTTGCGCATGGTGCTGGCGTTTTCGACCCCGTTCTCCTCCGCGAAGGAGACAAGCTCCGCCGGCGTTTTCGACTTGAGGTCTTGAAGTTTCATTTCCCGCATTGGGATGGTCCTGTGGAACAACTTGGGAGGGGATGCGAGGGGCTTTGGGAAAGCGGACGGAAATGAGGGTCCGCAGGTCTAAGCAAGGCGGCGCCGAGTGGCGCCAAACCTGATGCGGCGGCCGGTCGAACCGGGACGCAACCACATCCGCCTGCGTGGGGTGGGGATATCGATACTATAGAAAATCACAGCTCGTTTCGCAAGGCATCACACAGCAGAGCGGCATGCAGTTTTACCGAGCTAGAACGGCTTCACGATCACCAGGATGACGATGCCGATCATCAACAGAGTTGGTACCTCGTTGATAATACGATAGAATCTTTGACTATGCGTATTCCGGTCGGCGGCAAAATCCTTCATCCAGCGCGCGAACAGGCCGTGCACGCCCGACAGGATCAAAACCAGCAGGAATTTGGCGTGAAACCATCCTGATTTGTACCAACCGCCGGCCCAGACCAGATAGAGCCCGGCGAGCCAGGTGACCATCATTGCAGGATTGATGATCGCCCGCAGCAGGCGCCGCTCCATGACCTTGAAGGTCTCGGACTGCTTCGAGCCCATCTCCGCGTTGCAGTGATAGACGAACAAACGAGGCAGATAGAGCATGCCGGCAAGCCAGGAGATGACCGCGATGACATGCAGCGCTTTGATCCACTCATACATTGGAACGGGTGATCCTCAAGGCCTGGTCACGTCGTGTGGCGCATGTGAAAGCCCCGATCCATTTTTCCGCTCGCCGGCCGTTGATCGACACATAGCCGCTCGGGTGGTCTCCTCCAAACTAAATAATTTAAGAATCTTTAAGGTTTGAGTCTAAGTAGCGGTGGATTGGACTCATGCAATCTCATCCGCAATTTGTCCGCGACCTGTCCACAATCCTCAACATCGCTGTGTCGTCGCCCTTGCTCTGGATTCATGGTCTGGAGTCATCGGCTTGAGCGAAATCATCAAGAGCTTATCCAGAGACAAGTCGGTCTCGCCCCGATATCATCGACAGGCCAGCCCGACTTATCCTGACGAGGGAGCATGTGTAGAACGAAACGGGTTATACAGAGACCCCCCGGCCACCCCCTGATTTTGCCCCCATCCTTCACAGGGATTCACAGATCGTTAAGGATTTGATGCCCGCCTCCGGAAATTACTTTCACCTGCATCTGGTTTCCGATTCGACCGGTGAAACCCTGATCACGGTCGCGCGAGCGGTCGCTGCGCAGTACACCAATGTGACACCCGTCGAGCATGTCTATCCGCTGGTGCGCAGCCAGAAGCAGCTGGACCGCGTGCTCGACGAGATCGAGGAAGCGCCGGGCATCGTGCTGTTCACGCTGCTCGAGAAGGATCTGGTCGGCCGACTCGAGGCCAAGTGCAAGGACATCAACATTCCGAGTCTGTCGATCATCGGCCCGGTGATGCAGTTGTTTGAGGCTTATCTTGGCGCTTCCACGACCGGGCGCGTCGGCGCGCAGCACGTGTTGAACGCGGAATATTTCGCGCGCATCGATGCGCTGAACTACACGATGCTGCATGATGACGGGCAACTGGTCGACGGCCTGGAAGATGCCGATGTCGTGTTGGTCGGCGTGTCGCGCACTTCGAAGACGCCGACCTCGATCTATCTCGCCAACCGTGGCGTCCGCACCGCGAACGTGCCGCTGGTGCCGGGCATTCCGATTCCGCATCAATTGGAGACATTGAACAAGCCGCTGGTCGTCAGCCTGCATGCGACGCCCGAGCGGTTGATCCAGGTGCGGCAGAATCGCTTGCTCAGCATGGGCGCCGACAGCGGCAATGAGAATTATGTCGACCGGCAGTCGGTCACGGATGAAGTCACCTACGCGCGCAAGCTGAGTGCGAAATTCAACTGGGTGATGCTCGACGTCACGCGCCGATCGATCGAAGAGACGGCCGCGGCGATTCTGAAACTTTATACCGATCGGCAGCGGCAGAAATTTGCGGAGTGAGAAAAGCGTGACGAGCCTCTGGCGCCGCGAGTTGCCTTTGGTCCTGGCATCGCAAAGCCGGGCGCGGCGGATGTTGCTCGCCAATGCCGGCCTCGCCTGTGACGCGGTTCCGGCCGATATCGATGAGCGTGCGATCCAGCAGGACGCAGGCCTGACTGCGCCTTACGAAATTGCGCTGCATCTTGCTCAGGCCAAGGCACTGGCGGTGTCAGCTATTAAGCCCGGCCATCATGTCGTCGGCGCCGACCAGACCCTGGCGCTCGGCGATCGTCTCTTCAACAAGCCCAGAGGTCGCGACCAGGCGAAGCAGCAATTGCTTGCGCTCGCCGGTCGTACCCATGCGCTGCATTCAGCGATCGTGGTCGCGCGAGATGGCGAGGTGCTGTTCTCGCATGTCGCAATTGCCTGGATGTCGATGCGGCCTCTCAGCGAAGCTGATGTTGCTGTCTATCTCGACGAGGCCGGCGATGCCGTGATGTCGAGCGTCGGCGTCTATCAGCTGGAAGGTCTCGGCGTGCACCTGTTCGAACGCATTGATGGCGATCACTTCACCATTCTCGGCCTGCCGCTGCTGCCGCTGCTTGCCTTCTTCAGGGAAGCGGGCCTGCTTCGCTTGTAGAGAAGTATAGGGCCTTCGCGGAATGAGACTTTTATGAAAGTACTTGGACTGACCGGCTCGATTGGAATGGGAAAGTCGACCACTGCGAAACTGTTCGCAGAAGCCGGGGTGCCGGTCTACGACGCCGATGCCACCGTACATAAGGTATATGAGGGCGAAGCGGTCGCGGCGGTCGAATCCGCTTTTCCGGGAACGACAGCTAACGGCAAGGTCGATCGCAGCCTGCTCTCGGCCAAGGTGGTCGGCCATCCCGACGAGATCAGGCGGCTCGAGCAGATCGTGCATCCGATGCTGCGGGCGCATCACCAGGCCTTCCTCGATGGTGCCGAGCGATCCGGTGCACCCGTCGCCGTGGTCGACGTGCCCCTGCTGTTCGAGACCGGCGGTGACAAGCGTGTCGACGCGATCGTCGTGGTGACGACCTCGCCCGAGGTTCAGCGCGAGCGTATCCTGGCGCGTGGCACCATGACGGAGGAGGCGCTCGATGCGATCTTGGCGCGGCAGATGCCGGACGCCGAAAAACGCAAGCGCGCCGATTTCGTGGTGGATACGTCGCACGGACTTGACCCGGTGCGGGTGCAGATCCGGGACATCCTCGACCAGGTGATTAAGATGCCGCAGCGGCGTAGCTGATTCGCCGGCGCGAGATGGACTGACCGATTATGCGTGAGATCGTTCTCGATACCGAAACCACCGGCCTCGATCCGCTGCGCGGCGATCGGCTGGTCGAGATCGGCTGTGTCGAGATCTTCAACCGGATGCCGACGGGCCAATCCTACCACGTCTATATCAATCCCCAGCGTGACATGCCGGCCGAGGCGTTCGCGGTGCACGGCCTGTCGAGCGAGTTCCTGTCGACCAAGCCGCTGTTCGCCGAGGTGGTCGAGGAGTTCCTCGCCTTTATCAGCGATGCGCCGCTGGTGATCCACAACGCGTCGTTCGACATCGGCTTTATCAATGCCGAGCTTGACCGCCTCAAGCTCGCAGCGATTCCGCGCGAGCGGCTGGTCGATACCCTGCTGCTGGCGCGTCGCAAGCATCCCGGTGTGTCGAATCGGCTGGACGATCTGTGCTCGCGCTATGCGATCGACAATTCTCGCCGCACCAAGCACGGCGCGTTGCTCGACGCCGAGCTGTTGGCCGAGGTCTATGTCGACCTGGTCGGGGCGCGTCAGTCGCAACTGATCCTGACGCAGGACTCTCAGGAGATCCGCCTTGGCGGATCGATCGATACGCCACGCCGGCAGCGCGAGGTTCCGCTGGTGGCGCGTGTCACCGACGCGGAGCGGGAGGCACATCGCGCCTTCGTCGCCACGCTGGGCGACAAGCCGATCTGGAATGAATATTTGCCGGAGAGCGTGACCCCATCCGCCTGACGGCGGGTGCTGGGATCACGCCTTTGTCGCCAAATTGAAGATCTTGAGGATCAGCTTGGCTTGACCTGAGCGGCCTCGGCGGCGGCCTGCCGCTCCATGTTCTGCCGGTACAGGCCGACGAAATCGACCGGGTCAAGCATCAGCGGCGGGAAGCCGCCATCACGCACCGAGGTGGCGACGATCTCGCGCGCGAACGGGAACAGCAGCCGGGGGCACTCGATCAGCAGCATCGGGGAGAGGTTCTCCCGGGGGATGTTGAGCAGCCGGAACACGCCGCCATAGATCAGCTCGAAGCTGAACATCACCTTGCCGGCGGTTTCCGCCTTGCCCTCGATGGTCAGCGTCACTTCATAATCGCTCTCGGCGAGGTTATTGGCGCCAACATTGATCTGGATGTTGATCTGCGGCTGCTGCCCCTGCGGCGCCAGCGACTGCGGCGCGTTCGGGTTCTCGAACGAGAGGTCCTTGGTGTATTGCGCCAGCACGTTCAACTGAGGAGGGGCTGCCTCGGGAGGGGAGCCGTTGCCGATGGTCATGAAAGTGTTCTCCTGGCACAGAAACGCGGGTGATTGTGGGGCGAGTGGCTAACATAGCCGCAGCGCGTTCCACAAGGATGGATGGTAACGGAAGGGTTAACGGCCATATATAACGCGCTTTGCACGGCGGGGTGCTTGCACCCTTACCCGCCGGAACTCTTTCGGTCACGGGTAAACGATTGAAGATGCGCGATTTCCGGGCACGCAACGGGTTTCCCCTGCCCTCGAAAACGCGCTACAGTCACCGCGCCACTATGCGCCATTGGCCGGGCCCAATTTCGTGACTACATCCAGCGCCTGATACATCCAGAACTTGCGATCGATGCTGGTGTCTCAAGCAGCTCCCAATAACAGGATGCCCGACCGCCGGGAGCCGTTGCCGGCGCCACAAGTGAAGCCGAGAAAGCGAAAACCACGTGGACATCTACACTATCATATTCCTGGCGCTGGCGGTGTTCATCTTCCTGCGCCTGCGCAGTGTGCTCGGGCAGCGCACTGGCAGCGAGCGGCCGCCGTTCGATCGCGCCGCGCGCAACGCCGTGCAGGGTGCGCCTGACAGCAACAACGTCATCACGGTTCCAGGCAAGCTGATCGATCCGGGCGCGCCGGCATCTGTCGCCGACGCGGTGCCGGCAGGCGACCGATGGAAGGACTTGGCCGAGCCGGGCTCGGCGCTCGCCCATGGTCTCGATGCCATCGTAGCCCAGGACTCGTCCTTCGATCCGCGCCACTTCATCTCCGGCGCGCGTAGCGCCTATGAGATGATCGTGCTCGCTTTCGCCAATGGCGACCGCCGCTCGCTGCGCGATCTGCTGTCGTCCGAGGTCTATGACAGCTTCGACGCTGTCATCAAAGACCGCGAGAAGCACGAGCAGAAGACCGAGACGCGGTTCGTCTCGATCGACAAGGCCGAACTGGTCGGTGCCGAATTGCGCGACCGTAACGCGCAGCTGACCGTTCGTTTCGTCTCGCAGATGATATCGGTGACGCGCGACAAGGCGGACACGATCGTCGACGGCAACCCGGACAAGGTTGCCGACATCACCGACATCTGGACCTTCGCGCGCGACATCTCGTCACGCGATCCGAACTGGAAGCTGGTCGGCACCGGCAGCCATTAACGATTATCTCGCTGACTCTGAACCAAACGCGCGCGGCGGAGGACGTAGCAGGCGCGCAGCTCCGATAGATCAAGCTCTTTTTTTCCAAACTTCGCGTTGAATGGTACTTTGACGGTGCAGCTATGGTTCGCGAATTTTGGAAGCTTTGCGGCTTGTCCCAAAGCCGCCTTGGATATATCGGCATCGCGCTCAGCCTGAGCGTCGTGGCGTTGTCGCTGTATCCCTTTGCGGCGGAGGCCGTGCGAAGCCGGCACCCGCGGCAGCCCGTGCCGGCCCAGCGGCACCTGCCCTACCCGGACGTTCCGCTGCCGCTCGAAATTCCGAATAGTCAATATCTTCCGCTGGCCTGGACCGATGTGCCCGGCTGGAACGACGACGACCATCTCGCGGCCTACAAGACGTTCCGCGCCAGCTGCAAGCCGATCGCGGCGAAGCCGGACGGGCAGCCCGAGCCGAAGGCGCTCGGCGATTCCCTGCGCGATCCCTGCCGCGACGCGCGCGCGCTCGATCTGTCCGATAGTGACAACGCCAAGGACAAGGCAAAAGCGTTCTTCGAGGCGCACTTCCAGCCGCTGAGGATCTCGCGGCTCGGCGACAGCGACGGCTTCGTCACCGGCTATTACGAGCCGGTGCTCGACGGCTCGCGAACGCAGAACGAGGTCTACAACGTGCCGGTCTATCGCCGCCCGTCGAACCTGTTCGTCCGCGGCTTCAAGCAGGATGCGCCGAACCTGCCGAACAAGGGCCCGGTGTACCGCAAGATCGGACGCCGCAAGCTGGTGCCCTATTATGATCGCGCGCAAATCGAGGATGGCGCGATCGAGGGCCGTGGGCTCGAGATCTGCTGGCTCAAGAGCGAGACCGATCTGCTGTTCATGCAGATCCAGGGCTCGGCACGGATTCAGCTCGACGACGGCTCGACGGTTCGCGTCAACTATGACGCCTATAATGGCTATCCCTATACGCCGGTCGGCCGCATCCTGATCGACCGCGGCATCATCCCGCGCGAGGAAATGTCGATGCAGCGGATCAGGGACTGGATGGAGCAGAACCCGAACGAGGCCAACGAGGTGCGCCGGCAGAACCGCTCCTACATCTTCTTCCGCGTGGTGCAGCTCTCCGACAAGGACGAGGCGGTCGGCGCGCAAGGCATTCCGCTGACGCCGGGCCGCTCGATCGCGGTCGACAAGTCGCTGCATGTCTACGGCACGCCGTTCTTCATCACCGGCGCGCTGCCGATCGAGTCGGAGACGTCGAAGACACCGTTTCACCGGCTGATGATCGCGCAGGACACCGGCTCGGCGATCGTCGGGCCGGCGCGGGCCGACCTATATTTTGGCGCCGGCGCTGAAGCCGGCAAGATCTCCGGCCGGCTCAAACAGAACATCCAGTTCGTGATGCTGGTGCCCAGGAGTCTCGATCCTGTCGAGCGCGGCCGCAAGCTGCCACTGCCCGATGCGCGGCCATCGGCCAAGATCGCAAAACTGTTTCCGCAAGTGCTGCCGAACGACGCGGCCGGGGATTATAGCAAGGATCAGAAGTCGGCTGCTGCAGCCCCTGCCCCTGTCCCTGCAGCGAATGCCACGTCGACACCGTCCGATGCCGCGGTCGCGCAGAACACGCCGGCGGCGTTGAGCGTACCGCTGCCGGCAGCACGGCCGAAGATCGACGAGGACAAAGGTGCCAACCTCCGCCACCGTCGGCGCCACCGTTACCATCGATGAAGCGTCCGTCCACATCGCATAGTGGCGACATTCCGAGCAACCGCCGCAAGCGGGCCTTGAGCGAGGACGATCGCGCACTGTGGGAGACAGTGGCCAAGCACGTCAAGCC